>NZ_CP120983.1:4023066-4332532 GCF_030719215.1 Streptomyces sp. Alt3
GGCCGACCAGGCATCGGCCGGCAAGTGTGGGGCGACGAACACTGAGCGCGTCCGTGCACGCTGCTCTTCCCACGCCAGCAGGTACGGACGGACAAGCGCGACGTCCTCTCCCCTCAGCGGGTAACGGTGTAGCGGGCCGACGGGAATCCGCCTCAGGGCGACGGTCGAAGCGTCAGCGGGCGCGGGGCAGGTGAGAGGGGCCAGCGGCCGGGCGGGCGTTAAGGGGCGGCGGTGCCGACCGTTAGGGAAGCACCGCGCTCTGGTGCGCGCGATGGCTTGGCGGATACGGTTGAACATGCTGTTCAGCTCCTATCGCTGATAGCCCGGTCCCCCGACGTCGCCTGTCGTGGGGACCGTTTTACGTACGACCGCCCATAAGGTGCGGCCGTTCAAGCTGGTGGCCACAAGCCCGAACCGGTCGGCATCGGCCACCGCGTCCAGGACCTCCTGCCATGAATCGGCAGAGAGCGTGTCCGGTACTTCTGCCTCGACCGTCGTGAACCGGGTGTGCTCCTCCACGCGCGGGCGTAGGCCAGCGGCAGACAAGCGGGCGGCGATAGCCGCCGCGGTCACTTCCGAAGCGGACACAGCACACCCTCCGTTGCCAGCGATCACTTTCAGTGAAGCTAGTTAACTAGATTAGAGCTAGTGGACTAGATTTTCCATATGTCTGAGCAACCGCCGTACCTCCGCATCGCCGACGAACTCCGGCAGCGCATCGCGGAGCACGTCTGGGAACCGGGCGACCGTCTCCCATCCCGCGCCCAGATCGGCCAGGAGTGCGGCGTGGGCGAGAACGTGGTGCGCAGGGCACAGGAGTTGCTGATCTCCCAAGGCGTGCTGGAAGGCCGGGCCGGATCGGGGACCTATGTCGCCGAGCCCCGGGAGCGCGTGAGAGTCGTCCGGTCGTCGGCACGTGAGCAGCCCAGCGGGTCCCCGTTCCGCCAGGACATGAAGGCCCTTCGCCTACAGAGCGACTGGGAGAGCCGGACCGACGCCAAGGTGCCGGCCCCGGCGGAGATCGCGACGCGGCTCGGCATCGTTGAGGGGGAGCTGTGCGTGCGGACGACGTACGAGTTCCTTGCGGACGGGAAGCCGGTTCAGCTGTCGACGAGTTGGGAGCCGTACGCCGTCACTGGCGGAACCCTCGTCGTTCTCCCCGAGGGAGGGCCCCACGCGGGGGCCGGGGTCGTGAACCGCATGGCCGAGATCGGAGTCACCATCAGCCACGCGGTGGAGCAGCCCGAACCGAGGCACGCGACCGCCGAGGAAGCATCACTACTCGGCATCCAGAAAGCCGCGCTCGTGACGCACATCCGGCGGACGTACTACAGCGACGACGGCCGCCCCGTGGAGACGGCGGACATCGTGGTGCCCGCAGCGCACTGCGAGATCGTCTACGAGATCCCGATCAACCGCTGACGAGCTGCCCAGGCAGCTCCGAAGCCGTGGCCCAGCCGTGCCCCCTGCGTGCCCCTTCCGTGCCCGACAGAGCGGGAAACCAGAGGGAACAGCGGTGCCTGGCGGGGAACGGGCATGGCAAAGGCCCCCGACCATACGTACTGGTCAGGGGCCTTTCGCCTGCGGTGGGTGTGGGATTTGAACCCACGGTGACATCGCTGCCACGACGGTTTTCAAGACCGTTCCCTTAGGCCGCTCGGGCAACCCACCCCGCGTCGTCACCGCACCCCCGGTGGCCGGGGGACGGCTCGATGCGTGGAACAGCCTAGCCGGTCAGCTGTCGCCCTTGCGCTCGCCCAGGGTCAGTTCGGCCGTCTCCGTCCTACCGTCGCGCGTGTAGGTCAGCGTGACCTTGTCGCCCGGCTTGTGGGTCCAGATCTCGCCGATCAGCGTCGGCCCGCTCTCGACCGCCGTGTCGTTGAACTTGGTGATCACGTCGCCGGCCTTCAGCCCGGCCTTGGCCGCGGGGCCGTCCGGGGTGACGGCAGGGGTGCCGCCCGCGCCCTCGTCCGAGATGACGGCGCCTCCGGTCTTCTCCTCCATCGTCACCGTCGCGCCGATCACCGGGTAGACGGGCTGGCCCGTCCTGATCAGCTGCTCGGCGACGTTCTTGGCCTGGTTGACCGGGATGGCGAAGCCGAGGCCGATGGAACCGGCCTGGGACTGGCCGACGCCGCCGCCGCTGGTGGACTGGATGGCGGAGTTGATGCCGATGACGGCGCCGCCCGCGTCCAGGAGCGGTCCGCCCGAGTTGCCCGGGTTGATCGAGGCGTCGGTCTGCAGGGCGCTCATGTACGAGTTCTTGTTGCTGGAGCCGTCACCGGATGCCACCGGGCGGTTCTTCGCGCTGATGATGCCGGTGGTGACCGTGTTGGAGAGGCCGAACGGGGCTCCGATCGCGATGGTTGAATCACCCACCGCGACCTTGTCGGAGTCCCCCAGGGCCAGCGGGGTCAGCCCGTCCGGGGCGTCCTTCAGCTTCAGCACGGCCACGTCGTAGCCCTGGGCCCGGCCGATCACCTCGGCGTCGTACTTCTTGCCGTTCGAGAACGTCGCGGTCAGCTGACCGCTGTCCGCCGCGGAGGCCACCACGTGGTTGTTCGTGAGGATGTGGCCCTCCTTGTCGTACACGAAGCCGGTGCCCGTGCCGCCCTCGCCGTCGCCGGACTTCGCGTCGATGGTGACCACGCTGGGCAGGGCGCTCGCAGCCACACCCGCGACGGTGCCGGCCTCGCGCTTGAAGTCCTTCGGGCTGTTGGAGGCCGCGACCGTGGTCGACCCCGAGGAGCCGGAGCCGCTGCTGTCGGCGGCCCAGTAGCCGAGGGCTCCGCCGACGCCGCCGGCGACCAGTGCCGCCACCGCGACCGCGGCGACCAGGCCGCTCGCGCGGCGCTTGCGCGGCTGCTCGTCCGAGGGCACCGGGGCTCCCCAGGCCGGGGGGCTCCCGCCGTCGGCGTACGAGGGGACGGCGGGCGGGGGCGGCGGCCAGGCGGCCGACCCGGCCGGAGGCTGCTGAGGCGACGGCGGCGCGTACGGGTACTGCTCGTGCGCGGCGGTGGACGGGTCGGCGCCCTCCTGGTGCGCCGCACCAGGGACCTGCGCCGTCGGTGCGTCCGCGGGTGCGGCAGGCGGCGCCTGCGGCGCGGGCGGGGCTCCCTGCGGGGTGCCTTCGGGAGCGGCAGCCGGCACGGGAGGTGCGGACGGAACAGACGGTGCGGACGGAACCGCGTTGCCCTCGTTGCCCTCGTTCTCGGTGCTCACAGCTCTTTACTCCTCGGTTCCACTCGGCATTCGGCAAGAGATCCGCTGTGCACGTGTCTGCGGTCAGCTTTTCCCACAGCACGTCAGGCCACTGTAAACAGGACCTGTGCATCCGCACACCAATCTTTACATCAGGCAAAACGGTCGCACGCGACAAGGTGTCGGCAGCCGACGCGTCTCGGTGACACGATGACGCGGTGACCGACGCACGCCTACCCTCACCACAGCCTCCCATCCAGGTCATCGCGCACCGCGGGGCCTCGGACGACGCCCCCGAGCACACCCTGGCCGCGTACCGGAAGGCCGTCGAGGACGGTGCGGACGCCCTGGAGTGCGATGTCCGCCTCACCGCGGACGGACAGCTCGTCTGTGTGCACGACCGCAGGGTGAACCGCACGTCCAACGGCCGCGGCGCCGTCTCCGCCCTGGAACTGGCCGACCTCGCCGCCCTCGACTTCGGTTCCTGGAAGGACCACGAGGAGTCCCCCGACTGGGACCCCGTGCCGGGCGAGCTCACGTCCGTACTCACCCTGGAACGGCTCCTCGAACTGGCCCACGACGTCCGCGCCACCGGCCGGCCGCTCCAGCTGGCCATCGAGACGAAGCACCCCACGCGCTGGGCGGGACAGGTCGAGGAACGGCTGCTCCACCTGCTCAAGCGGTTCGGACTGGACGCACCGCCCGCGGACGGACCGTCGCCGGTACGCGTCATGAGCTTCTCCGCACGGTCCCTGTACCGCGTGCGGGCCGCCGCCCCCACCCTTCCCACCGTGTTCCTGATGCAGTTCGTCTCACCGAGGCTGCGCGACGGACGGCTCCCGGCCGGGGCCCGGATCGCCGGCCCGGGGATGCGGATCGTACGCAATCACCCCGGCTACATCGAACGGCTGCACAGGGCGGGGCACCGGGTGCACGTCTGGACCGTGAACGAGCCGGAGGACGTCGAGCTCTGCGTACGCCTCGGAGTGGAAGCAATCATCACCAACCGGCCGAAACAGGTGCTGTCGCAACTTGGCCGTTCTTAGCACCCGTCACAGGAGGTGCACCGGCGCATTCACTCCGCAATCGATCGTTACGAGTGCATCACTGACACAGGCGTGGCCGGTTTCCGGCGCAGTCCAGGAGGGCATCCAATCCGTGGCGTGGGGCGAAGGAGGTCTCGGGGGTGGCGTTTGTGGTGGCACAAGAAGTGCCGACGTCGTCGAGCATGGCCGTACCCCATGGCCCTGCGGGCGTGGGGCAGGCACGGCACCGTATGCGTGAGCAATTGCGCAGCAACGGGGTCTCGGACACCGTGGTCGACGACGCAGTACTGATCCTTTCCGAACTCCTCAGCAATGCCTGCCGGCACGGCAGACCGCTGGGGAAGCACTCGGAGGTGGGGGACGGCGACATCCGTGCCGCATGGCGCGTGGACAGACGTGGCGACCTGACCGTCGAGGTCACGGACGGCGGCGGGCCGACCAGGCCGGTCCCCTCCACACCGTCGGTCACGGCTCGCGGCGGACGCGGACTGAACATCATCAGCGCCCTCGCCAAGGAGTGGGGCGTACGGGACGACACGGTCGGCGAGGTCACCGTCTGGGCCCTGGTGTCCTCGGGCAGGCACGGACACGGCGGCTTCCCCACGGCGGCCCCGGGCCCCGCGAGGTCCGCACGCCGCGGCCGGTCCAAGCTGGACGGGCTGCACGGGATGAGCGGGTTCGGCTCGCTCGACGGCCTGGAACTCGCCGACGTTCTCGACGCCTTCGACGACGCGGGCTGAGAGCGGCACGCCACGCGGTGCCGCGCAGTGGCCCGCGAGGCTGCCGCGGCAGGAGTGCCCCGGCGACGACAGGGACGGCTAGGCTCGCGCCCGAGACCGCACTGTCGCAATCGGGAGAACGCCCACCATGGCCAAGAAGCGCACTCAGTCCAAGGCCGGGAAGCCGCAGCTCAAGGACGGTGAAATCCCGGTCGTCGGAGCTCGTGAGCCCTGCCCGTGCGGTTCGGGCCGCCGTTACAAGGCGTGTCACGGACGCGCCGCCGCCCAGGCCGTGACCGAGCTGGTCCAGCGTCCCTTCGAGGGAATCGCCGGGGAGTGCGACTGGATCGCCCTGCGCGAGCTGGTCCCCGCCGCCACCGTCGAGCTGACACTGAAGGGCGGTCTTCCCGACGGCGTCCCGTCCGTGTCGCTCGCCACGGTGCTGCCGATGGCCTGGCCGGCGCTCCGCCGTGACGACGGCTCGGTCCTGCTCGCCCTGCAGAACGACACCTCTTCCGGCGACCTCAGCCGCGATCTCGCGGACACCCTGCAGCGCGCTCTGGAAGCCGAGCCCGGTTCGCCGGTCACCGCCCGGCGGGTGCCCGCCGACGGCCCGCGCCTGCAGGACGTACTCGACCCCGACGCCGCGTTCGAGCCCGTCGTGCACTCCGGGTTCGAGTTCTGGGTCCCCGACGCGGAGAACGCCACGGCGGAGGTGTCCGCCTCCCTGGAGCGTGCCAACGCGGCGGCCATCCCGACCACCCGGCTCTCCGGGGTGGACGCCGCCTACTGGTGCGAGACGCCGGAGAAGAACCACCTGCGCTGGGTGATGCCGCACCCCGAGGAGCAGCTGCTCGACGCCTTGGCCCGGCTGCACGCCGCGGGCACCTCGTCGCTCGGCGAGGGGACCCGTCTGGTGGGCTCGTTCCGCGCCCACGGGCTGATGGTCCCGGTCTGGGACCTGCCGAGCGCGATGGGTGCCGAGGAGTGCGAGAAGCCCGCGGCGCAGTTCGCGGAGCGGCTCGTCGAGGCCCTCGCCTCGGACGCTCCGCTGACGGGCGAGGAGCGCCGCGCACGCGGCGGGCTCACCAACCGCCAGGTCACGCTCAGCTGACAGTGACGAGAGCCGGGACGTGACGGTGACTCCTGTCACAACTCCCCGTACCCGTCGGTAAATCGCTGTCCGAATAGGCGAGATCGAATTTGCTAACGGCAGATCTCTTGTTACGGTTCTGGAAGTCCGGTCGCTGGTGCATCCCCCGTCGCCAGCGGCCGGACGTTCTCGTTTCCGGGCCCGGACCGCCGGGGCGTACGCCGGAGCACTCGGCGTACCGGCGCGCCTGCGCACTCCGCCCGGACCCGCATCCGCCTCAGCGCCGGCGCATCCGTCCCCCAGGCCCACCCGGGGCAACCGCCTCGCCGGGCCGCCGCAGACGGACTTCGCACCGCGCGCCCACCGGCCGTACCGGCATCCGCTTTCGGACAGAAACCCGGGCTCGCCGCCGGGTACCGCGCTCGAGCCCCCGGCGCGGGAGAATACACACCGGTGGCATCGCGGGCACCGTTCTCCCGGGCACCGTGTGAAGGCCGCCGTGGGATCCCGTTCCGGACCGCCGAGCAGTCGTCAGAAAGCCTGCGGGATCCCGTTCCACTGGTGGTGCGATCACATGCGCGGGGCTCTCTACGACCGCTCGGTCACGCGGGTGGGCCGGGCGGCACCACACCCTCATCAGAGGGTGAGCCGCCCGCCGTTCCCGCGTCCGTACATCCTCGACCACTCAGTACGTGAGCCTGCTGCCGCCGTCCGGAGCGCTGTTGCTCGCCTCGACGAGCGCGTCCAGGACGGATTCCACGTCCGGAAGCCACACCTCGTCGCTACCGCTCTCCGGCGCACGCTCCCAGCGCACCTGCCCCGTACCCACCTCTGACGGAGGCAGGACGAGATAGCCGCCCTCCCCGTGGAACCGCAGAGAGCTGGGCACCCGGTCCTTGGCGTGCAGCAGTTCACCGAGACGTTCCAGGGTGTACGGAGCGACCAGCAGCGACCACCTGGTGGGTGTCGCCACCACGGGGCCGAGCCGCAGCCCCATGCCGTCGAGCGCGGTCAGCGCCCGGGCGCCCGCGACGGCCGGCAGGCTCAGGGCGCAGGGCGCCTGTCCACCGGTGGCCAGGAGGACGGGAGCGGTGGGCCGGTTGGTCCACCACCAGCGCACCATGCGGGCGTCGGTGGTCGCCGCGAGGAGGCCGGGATCGAAGGGGTGTGCGCCGGGTACGGCGCACTCGGGGTCGGGGCAGGCGCAGCCACGGCCGCGTCCGCCGCCTACGGCCCCCGTCGCCAGCCCTGCTCCGGGGAGCACGGGCCACTTCCGGGCGGTGGCACAGATCAGCGCCGCGTCGAGCTGGGCGGAACTTCCCTTGCGCCGGGGCCGGTGCCTGCGTCGCCTTCCGAGGATCTCGCGCATGAGCGCTCGTTCCTTTCCGTTGAACGCCGAGGTCCACATCGCACCACGTGTTCGTTACACCACGTGTGCGTCTCTTCGCTTTGCGTGCTCGCCCATCGGGACTGCGGTACGGACGGTCGTCGGTGCCGAGCGTGAGCCGAGCAGAGCAGAGTGGAACCGAACAGAATGGAGCTGATCCGAGTCGAACCGGGTTGAGCCGAGCCGAGTCCAGTCAGTACATCGCGCGGTCGGCGTGCGCATCGCGCGTGCCGTCCCTTGTGCAACCCCGCAACTCGGGGGTGGGCGGGCAGCCGTCATGTGTGTGGACGCCCGGGCTCGCTGTCGGGTTCCGGGGCGGTCTCAACTGCCCCTGGCCATCCACGATTACGTACCCAGCATGCCCGGGATGACGCTCCCTCCGGCATTTCACCCCGAGGGTGCCCCCTGTCAAGCGCCCCCAGTCGATCGCAAAATGCGGCCCGGGGGTGCATTTTCCGGCCAAGTTAAGCGTCTCACGGACACCATAAATACCGTAAGGACAATGCTGGACATCGCCTTACTTTTGCGTGTACATGTGGGGGCGTGTACATGTGGTTGCACCGATAGCGGCGCAGCACGACATGGGGGTTTGCGATGCTATTCGACGGAACGCACCAGTCGGAAAGCCGACTGCCATGAGCGCCCCCCATCCTCCGAAAGTGGCTGGAATCGATTCCATGGTTCCCGTTTCAACGCACACTGCCGCGCCGCTGGAAGGTGCGACCGCCGCGCCGGGAGCCTTCATCCAGGACCGGCTGGCCGGGTGGGTGTCCGACCTCACCACACTGCACGAACTCACCGAACGACTGGCCGGGACCGGCACGCTGGACGGCGCCCTGCACGAGATCCTGAGCGCCGGGGCGGCCCTCGTCGGAGCCGGACGGGGACTCCTCGTCCTGGAACCCTCCGACGGCGACGGGCCGTCCCGCACGATCGGGCTCGGCCTCGCCCACGCCGAACTGGGACACATCGAGACGGTGCCCCGCAGCGCCACCGCACACGGCCGGTTCCTCGAAGGCCTGCCCGATACCGACGGCCCCCTGGCCAGCCCCGACATCCTCGGCGACACCGGCCTGGACCCCCGCTGCCGCGAGGTCGCGGCCCGCCTCGGCTACGCCGCCAGCTACACACAGCCCCTCACCACCGTGGCCACGGGACGGCTGGGCGCGGCCGTCTGGCTGTACGACGAACCCGTCGAGCCGCTGGAACGCCAGTGCCATCTCGTCGGGGTGTACGCCCGCTACGCCGCCGAGCACCTGGCCCGCCTGCTCGAACTCGAGCGCGCCAGGGCGGAAGCCGCCTCGATCACCGAGGAACTCCGCCCCGGCAGACTGCCCCGGGTCCCCGGAGTGCGCCTGGCCGCCCGCCACCTGGCCGCCCCCGAGGGCGGCGGTGACTGGTACGACGCGCTGACCCTCCCGGACGACGCACTCGGCCTGGCCGTCGGCTCGGTGGGCGGCTCGGGTGCCTCCGCCCTGGCTGCCATGGGCCGGCTCCGCGCAGGCCTGCGGGCCTACGCCGTGATGGAGGGCGAGGACCCCGTCGCCGTACTCTCCGATCTGGAGCTGCTGCTGCGGCTGACCGAACCGGCTGCCGCGGCGACCGCCCTCTACGCCTACTGCGAACCGGGCCGGCGCACGATCCTGCTCGCCGGCGCCGGGCACACCCCGCCACTGGTGACCGGCGACCGTCGCACCGAGTTCGTGGAGACGACGCTCTCCGCACCCCTGGGAATGCTCTCCTGCTGGGAGGCACCGAGCGTGGAATTCACGCCGCTGCCCGGCGAGACGGTGCTGTTCTACACCGACGGACTGCTGCGCCGTACGGGGAGCGGCACGGACCGTGCCTTCGCACGGCTGCACTCGGCCGCGGCCGGTGTGCCGAAGGTCCTGCGCCAGGATCCCGGGGCCGTCGCGGACCACATCCTGCGGGCCGTCCTGCCCGACGGCCAGGACAGGAGCGGCGGCACGGAGGACGTCGCCCTGCTGGCCGTGCGCTTCGACTGAGGCGGCTTCCCACCGTAAGAGGTCTTCCGGCACTGGGCCCCCTTCCGTACAGCCGTACGATGGGGATGGTCCAGTGTCGTACAAGGAGGACAAAACGTGTCTGAGGAGCTCGCCCCGGAGACCCCGGAAACAGCAGAAGCAGAGCCGATCAAGCAGCGGAAGAACGGCCTGTACCCGGGCATTTCCGATGAGCTCGCCGAGAACATGAAGTCCGGCTGGGCCGACACCGAGCTGCACGGTCTGGAGCCGGTCGCCCAGGCCTCGTACACCGCCGCCCGCCGCGCCGCGCTCTCCGCGCGCTTCCCCGGCGAGCGGCTCGTCGTCCCCGCGGGCAACCTGAAGACCCGCTCCAACGACACCGAGTACGCCTTCCGCGCCTCCACCGAGTACGCCTACCTCACCGGCGACCGGACCCAGGACGGCGTCCTGGTGCTCGAACCGGCGGACGGCGGACACGAGGCGACGGTCTACCTGCTGCCCCGGTCCGACCGCGAGAACGGCGAGTTCTGGCTCGACGGTCAGGGCGAGCTCTGGGTCGGCCGCCGCAACTCCCTCACCGAGGCCGAGCAGCTGCTCGGCATCCCGGCGAAGGACGTCCGCGAGCTCCCGGCGGCGCTGGCCGAGGCCACGGGCCCGGTGCGCAACGTCCGCGGACACGACGCGGACATCGAGGCCGCCCTCAAGGACAAGGTCACCGCGGAGCGCGACGAGGAACTGCGCGTCTTCCTCTCGGAGGCACGCCTGGTCAAGGACGCCTTCGAGGTCGCCGAACTGCAGAAGGCCTGCGACGCCACGGCGCGCGGCTTCGAGGACGTCGTGAAGGTCCTCGACCGGGCCGAGGCCACGAGCGAGCGCTACATCGAGGGCACCTTCTTCCTGCGTGCCCGCGTCGACGGCAACGACATCGGCTACGGCTCGATCTGCGCGGCAGGCCCGCACGCCACCACGCTGCACTGGGTCCGCAACGACGGCGCGGTCCGCTCCGGTGAGCTCCTGCTCCTCGACGCGGGCGTGGAGACCGACGAGTACTACACCGCCGACGTGACCCGGACGCTGCCCATCAACGGCACGTTCTCTCCGCTGCAGCGGAAGATCTACGACGCCGTCTACGAGGCCCAGGAGGCGGGCATCGCCGCGGTGAAGCCCGGTGGCGACTTCCGCGACTTCCACGACGCCGCCCAGCGGGTCCTCGCCGAGAAGCTGGTCGAGTGGGGTCTGCTGGGCGACCTCTCCGTCGAGAAGGTCCTGGAGCTGGGCCTGCAGCGCCGCTGGACGCTGCACGGCACCGGCCACATGCTCGGCATGGACGTCCACGACTGCGCCGCCGCGCGGACGGAGTCGTACGTCAACGGCACCCTGGAGCCCGGGGTCTGCCTCACCGTCGAGCCCGGGCTGTACTTCCAGGCCGACGACCTGACCGTGCCCGAGGAGTACCGGGGCATCGGCGTGCGCATCGAGGACGACATCCTCGTGACCGAGGACGGCAACCGGAACCTGTCCGCCGCGCTGCCCCGCCGGTCCGACGAGGTCGAGGCCTGGATGGCCCGGCTCAAGGGCTGACACGACCGGCGCGGGCGACCGCGCCCCGTGCGCCGGAGGGCGCGCTGCTCAGGACACCATGAGCAGCGCGCCCTCCCGCCATTTCAGGACCTTGTCGAAGCTCACCACCGCACCACGTCCCGGCCGGTTGCCGAAGTGGACGTGGTCGGCGAGCTCCTCGATCAGACAGAGACCGCGACCGCTCTCGGCCGTGTCGGGGGGGCGCGTCGCGGTGCGTGTGCGCGCGGGTTCGCCCGTCGGGTGCGCGGCGGACGGCTGCTGGTCCGACGGACATCCGGCGGATGCCTGTGCGGCGGTGCGAAGCGCGCGCCGGGACGGGAACCCCGGCCCCGAGTCGGCGACTTCGATACGGCATTTCTCGCCGTCCAGATAGGCCGTCACCCGGTACTGCCCGCAGGGCTTGCCGGACTTCCTGCCACCGGCGGGGACGAGGTCCGTGCCCGGCTCCCCCTGGTCCCCGCCATGTTCGACGGCGTTCGCACAGGCTTCGCTGAGCGCGACCGAGAGGTCGTAGGAGATGTCCGGATCCACGCCCGCCGTCTCCATGGTGCCGAGCAGGAAACGCCGGGCGAGCGGGACGCTCGCAGCTTCGCGCCGCAAATGGAGTGACCACCACATGCTCATGCTCCAGCCTCCTGGCTGCGGCTCGACATACCGTTACGTATTGCCGCGATGAGCACGTCGTAAGCACGGATCCGCTGTGACAGCGCTCATTCGGCGGATGCGGATATTCCGCTCACCGGTGTATGACGTGCCCGGGTCACCGCCACGGAGCGTCCACGAACAGGTGCAACACGCCCTGATCACTCCCCGATGGGGACGGATGCCGACCTTCCGGACCTGCCGTACGGAGGCATGGTGCCCAGTGGGATGATGACCCGGCCATGTCTATGCCTGTCGCACGCGCCGGAGCCGGTATGCGGCTTTTGAGGACCGCGGTGTTCACCGCGGTCTGCGTCGTGCTCGCCTCCGCCGGACATGGCCTCGCCGCGGGCGTGAGTGTGCCCGGGTGGAGTCTGCTGGCCGGCTTCGCCGGAGTCTTCGCCGCCGCGGCGCTCCTCGCCGGACGCGAGCGGACCCTCCTGTCGATCACCGCCGCCCTCGCGGCCGGACAGCTCGCCCTGCACGTCCTCTTCGGGCTCGGGAGCCACGCGTCGGCCGCCGCGACCGGTTCGGGGGACGACTCGTTGATCCGCTTCGCCGCCGGGCTGGTGTGCGGAGCCGGGCCGGCGCAGCTGAGCGCCGGTGAGGCACACCGCATCGTGACCACCGCGGGCATCGACCCCGCGACGGTGGGCCAGGGACACACCCACCCGGGGGCGGAGGCGGCGGCCTCCTCGGCCGACCCGACGCTCCTGGCCTCGGTCATGTCCGGACTGCCCAGCCTCCCCATGTTCCTGGCGCACCTGCTCGCCGCGCTCGCCACCGGCTGGCTGCTGCGCCGTGGCGAGATCGCGCTCTTCCGGCTGGCCAGGCTCTCCGCACAGGGCGGACGGCAGCTCGCCGCCGGGGCCAGGCTGCGCGCGCTGCGAGCGGCGCTGGCACTCGTACGCGCGCTGCGTGCGGGACTTCCCGGGCGGCCCACGACCGGGCCGCGTGTGCTCCGCAGCGCCGTCGACGCCGCCCTGCCGGCTACCGGTGACCCCCTTCAGCACATGGTGATCAGGCGCGGCCCGCCGCCCGTATACGTACGCGCAGCCTGACGCGACCCCTCCGCCGGGATTCCGGTGAGGAGGTGGTCGTGATGCCGTCGCGCCTCCGCGCGCCGGACCACCTTTTCTCATGCCTCGTGGAGTGATCCCTGTCATGAACGTTTCCCGCATCGCCCTCGTCGGCGGCGTCGCCGCGTCCACCGTCCTGCTGCTCGCCGGTACCGCCTCCGCGCACGTCAGCGTGCAGCCGCAGGGCGAGGCAGCCAAGGGCGGCTACGCCACCGTCAACTTCAAGGTCCCCAACGAGCGCGACGACGCCTCCACGGTGAAGCTCGAGGTCAGTTTCCCCACCGACCACCCGCTGGCCTCCGTCAGCCCCCAGCCCGTGGCCGGCTGGAAGATCGACGTCACCAGGAGCAAGCTGGCCAAGCCGCTGGAGGTGCACGGCAAGAAGATCGACGAGGCGGTCTCCAAGGTCACCTGGACCGCGGACGACAAGGGGATCGAGCCCGGCTTCTTCCAGCAGTTCCCGCTCTCGGTCGGGCAGCTGCCCGAGGACACCGACCAGATGGTCTTCAAGGCGCTCCAGACGTACAGCAACAAGGAAGTCGTCCGCTGGATCGAGGAGCCCGCCGAGGGTGGCGAGGAGCCCGAGAGCCCTGCCCCCGTGCTCGCGCTGTCCGCCCCGGCGGCCGACGCCCACGGTGCCACGGCGGACGACAAGAGCGGCGAGGCGGCTGAGGAGAAGACGACGGCGTCCTCGGACGACACCTCCTCGTCGAACAGCGACAGCACCGCCCGTGTCCTGGGCATCGTCGGCATCGTCGTGGGCGTCGCCGGTGTCGCCTTCGGCGTGCTCGCCGGCCGTCGCCGCAACGCCTGATCCCACCGGCTCCACCAACCCGTATCCACAGATCAGGAACTCAGCTCCATGCACAGCAAGAAGACGGTGCTGGCCGCGGCGTTCGCCGCCGTGGCCGCACTGACCCTGTCGGCCTGCGGCGGCGGAGGGGACTCGGCGGACAACTCCGTCGCCGAGGTCTCCTCCGGGACCGGATCCGCACCCGCGACCGTGCTCGACCAGCCGTTCACCAAACCCGATCTCGTCCTCACCGACACGCACGGCGAGAAGTACGACCTGCGCGAGCAGACCAAGGGCAAGCCGACCCTCATCTACTTCGGCTACACCAACTGCCCCGACGTCTGCCCGCTGACCATGAGCAACATCGCCGTGGCCAAGCGCGCTCTGCCCGAGGCGGACCAGGAGAAGCTCCAGGTCGTCTTCGTCACGACGGACCCCGAGCGGGACACCCCGGCGTCCCTGGGCAGCTGGCTCAAGGCACAGGACCCTGGCTTCACCGGCCTCACCGGCGACTTCCCGACCATCCAGGCGGGGGCGCAGCAGATCGGCATCGGCATCGACCCGCCGAAGAAGGAGAAGGACGGCACGGTCGTCTCGATGCACGGGGCCCAGGTGATCGCGTTCTCCCCCAAGACGGACAAGGGGTACGTGCTCTACAGCGAGGACACCACGGCCGAGGACTACACCGAGGACCTCCCGAAGCTCGTCAAGGGGGAGACCCCGTGAACCGCCGGACGGCCGTCGTCGGCGCCCTGGTCCTCACCACCGGCCTGGCGCTGACGGCGTGTTCCTCGGACAGCGTGCCGCGGCTGGAGGTGACCGGCGCTTTCATGCCTCAGCCCGTCAGCGACATGGCTGCCGGTTTCCTCCTCGTGAAGAACAGCGGCGGCACCGCCGACCGGCTCACCTCGGTGACCAGCTCGCTCTCGGACAACGTGTCCATCCACGAGACGAAGAACAACACGATGCGGATGGTCACGTCGTTCGAGGTGCCCGCCGGCGGCGAGCTCGACCTCGAACGCGGCGGCAACCACATCATGTTCACGGAGCTGAAGCAGCAGCCCAAGCGGGGAGAGACGGTCTCCGTGGAACTGCACTTCGAGAAGGCCGACCCCATCACGGTCGACATTCCCGTGAAGGAGACCACCTACAACCCGAAGAAGCAGTGAGGTACTGACGACCCATGACAGCCACCGCCCCGCACTTCGGGCCCTCCCCGGTACGACGGCCGCTCGCAGCGGTCGCGCTCCTCGCCACGCTGATCAGCCTGCTGTTCGGCCTGGTGCTGGCGGGCGCGAGCCCCGCGTCCGCGCACGCCGCCCTCACCGGGAGCGACCCGCAGGACGGGGCGGTGGTCGCCACCGCCCCCACGGACGTCACGCTCACCTTCTCCGAGCAGATCGCCATGGGTGACGACTCGATCCGGGTCCTCGACCCCAGCGGGAAGCGGGCCGACACGGGAGCACCCCGCGATCTGACGAGCGGCGGCGCCGTGCGCTACGGCGTCGAGCTCCACAGCGGACTGCCCGACGGCACGTACACCGTGGCATGGCAGGCCGTGTCCGCCGACAGCCACCCGGTCTCGGGTGCCTTCACCTTCTCCGTGGGCGCCCCGTCGGAGACCACCGTGGCGCTGCCCTCGGGCGAAGCCGGCGGCGGACTCGTGGGTGCGCTCTACGGCATCGCACGCTACGCCGCGTACGCGGGATTCATCCTGCTCGTGGGCGGTTCGGCCTTCGTGCTCGCCTGCTGGCAGCAGGGCGCCGGCGCGCGGCCGCTGCAGCGGCTCGTCGTACGCGGCTGGGTCACCCTCACCGCGGCCACCCTGGCCATGCTGCTCCTGCGCAACCCCTACACCGGATCGGGCGAACTCACCGACGCCTTCGACCTCGACGGCCTCCAGTCCGTACTCGACACCAAGCCCGGGGCCGCGCTGGTCTCCCGGCTGCTGCTCCTGGGTGCCTCCGCGCTCTTCATAGCCGTCCTCTTCGGCGCGTACGCGAAGCGCGAGGACGCGAAGGAGAAGAAGGACCTCACCTTCGGGCTCGCGACCGGCGGAGCCGTCATCGCCGCCGGGATCGCCGGGACGTGGGCCCTGGCCGAGCACGCCTCGACAGGGATCCAGCCGGGCATCGCCATGCCCGTGGACATGCTCCATCTGCTGGCCGTCGCCGGCTGGCTCGGCGGACTCGCGGCTCTGCTGGTCGCCCTCCACCGCACGCCCGACGTCACGAGCGGCGCGGTACGGCGGTTCTCACGCGTGGCGTTCGGCAGCGTGGTCGTCCTCACCGCGACCGGGCTCTACCAGTCCTGGCGTCAGGTCGGTTCGTGGTCGGCCCTGACCGGGACGCGGTACGGGCAGCTGCTGCTCGTCAAGGTGGCGCTCGTCGCCGTGCTCGTCGGGGTCGCGTGGATCTCCCGGAGGTGGACCGCGCGGCTGACCGAACGCACCGGACCGGCCGGGGACTCAGCCGTGGGCCCGGCGGAGCCGAAGGAATCGGCCGCCGATTCACCCAAGGGCCCGGCAGCACCGGCCTCGTCGGACACCGAGGAACCGGTCCCGTCGGACACCGAACCCGACGAGGAGGTGGCCCCGGAGCGCGCCGCTCAGCTCTCCCGGCAGCGCGCCGCCCTGACAGCGACGAAGGAGAAGCGCGCCCGTGACGCCGATCCGGACCGCTCGGGTCTACGTCGTTCGGTGATGGTCGAGACGGGCATCGCCGTCGTGCTGCTCGTCGTCACGACGATCCTGACGTCCACGGAGCCCGGTCGTACGGAGGAGGAGGCAGCCCGCGGCAACGCGGCCGCGGCGGCGCCGGCGGCCGGCGGCGAGGTGAACCTGAGCCTGCCCTTCGACACCGGCGGTCAGAACGGCAAGGGCACGGTACGCCTGGACATCTCGCCCGGCGGAACCGGCGCCAACAGCGCGCACCTGTGGATCGACGGGCCCGACGGACGTCCGCTGGACGTCCCCGAGGTGAAGCTCGCTCTCACGCTGGAGTCCAAGGACATCGGCCCCCTGCCGGTCGTACCCGACCGCCTCACCGAGGGGCACTGGACCGCGAGCGGTGTGCAGATCCCGATGGCGGGCGACTGGAAGGTCGCCGTGACGGTACGGACCTCGGACATCGACCAGACCACCATCGACAAGAACGTGAAGATCGGCTGATCAGCGTGAGCAAGAAGAAGGACGGCCTCAGGAAGAGCGGTACCGCCGCCGGAAGCCGTGAGGAGTCACGTCCCGACGGAGCCGGTGTCGTCTCCCGGCGACGGCTGATCGGCAGCGCGGGAGCGGCCGGAGCGGCAGGCCTCGTCCTCGGCGCGGCCGGTGGCGCGGGCACCTACGCCGCGACGCGGGAGGAGGAGCCGACGGCGCTGACCACGGTCGGCTCGACCGAGGCGATGTTTCACGGGAAACATCAAGCGGGGATCACGACTCCGCTTCAGGCCCGTGGACACCTGGTCGCCTTCGATCTGGCACCCGGCGCGGGGCGTAAGGAGGCGGCCGCTCTGTTGCGCCGATGGTCGGCGGTGGCGGAACGGCTGATGGCCGGTGAGGTGGTGAAGGGCGGCCCGGGTCATGACACGGGGGTGGCACTGGACGCCGGTCCGTCCTCCCTGACCGTCACCCTCGGCTTCGGACGCACCTTCTTCGCCCGCACCGGCCTGGACGACCAGCAGCAGGCCGCCCTGGACCCGCTGCCCGCCTTCTCCTCCGATCACCTCGACGCCAAGCGGTCCGACGGCGACCTCTGGGTACAGATCGGTGCGGACGACGCGCTCGTCGCCTTCCACGCCCTGCGCGCCCTGCAGAAGGAAGCCGGCTCCTCGGCCAGGGTGCGGTGGCAGATGAACGGCTTCAACCGCACGCCGGGCGCCACGGCACGGCCGATGACCGCACGCAACCTGATGGGCCAGGTCGACGGCACGAACAACCCCCGGCCGGCCGAGAGCGACTTCGAGAAGCGGATCTTCGTGCCGTCCGACGACTCGTCGGCGTCCGCCTGGATGGCGAACGGTTCGTACGCCGTCGTCCGGCGGATCAGGATGCTCCTGGACGACTGGGAGGAGCTCACGGCCGAGCGCCAGGAACAGGTCATCGGCCGGCGCAAGGCGGACGGCGCCCCTCTCAGCGGCGGCTCGGAGAGCACCACGATGGACCTGGACAGGACGGGGCCGGACGGCAAGCTGCTGATCCCGTCCAACGCCCACGCCCGGATCTCCTCCCCCGAGAAGAACGGTGGCGCCGCGATGCTGCGGCGCCCGTTCTCGTACCACGACGGCATCTCCGACGACGGCACCCCGGACGCCGGACTGCTCTTCGTCTGCTGGCAGGCCGATCCGTTCAAGGGCTTCATCCCGGTCCAGCGCAAACTGGACCGCGGGGACGCCCTCTCACCGTTCGTCCGGCACGAGGCGAGCGGCCTGTTCGCCGTGCCCGGAGGCGCCGGCGCAGGGGAGTACGTGGGGCAGCGCCTGCTGGAGTCATGAGCGGAACGGACCCCGCCCTCCGCCGCACCGCACGGGACCTGCGGCCCCGTCCCAAGGCCGGCGTAGGGCGCACAGCCCCTTCCGTCGGCCCATTAGGGTGACCGTATGTCAGCCACGCGCTACGCCTACCTCGGCCCCGAAGGCACCTTCACCGAGGTCGCCCTCCGTACGCTCCCCGAAGCCGCCACCCGCGAACTCGTCCCCATGGTCTCCGTGCCGGCCGCACTGGACGCGGTACGCAACGGGGAGGCCGCGGCGGCGCTCGTCCCCATCGAGAACTCCGTGGAGGGCGGCATCAGCGCGACGCTCGACGAGCTGACCACGGGCGCTCCGCTGATGATCTACCGCGAGGTGCTGCTCTCCATCACGTTCGCGCTGCTGGTGCGCCCCGGTACGAAGCTCTCGGACATCAAGACCGTCACGGCCCACCCAGCCGCTCAGCCCCAGGTACGCAACTGGATGGCGGCGCACCTGCCCAACGCGGTGTGGGAGTCGGCGGCCTCCAACGCGGACGGTGCCCGGCTGGTCCAGGAGGGCCGCTACGACGCCGCCTTCGCCGGTGAGTTCGCGGCGGCGACCTACGGGCTGGAACCGCTGGTGACGGAGATCCACGACGCGGAGAACGCCCAGACCCGCTTCGTGCTGGTGGGGCGCCCCGCCAGGCCGTCCGCGCCCACGGGAGCCGACAAGACCTCCGTGGTGATCTGGCTCGGGGACGACCGCCCGGGGGCGCTGCTCGAACTCCTCCAGGAGTTCGCCGTCCGCGGGGTCAACCTGATGCTGATCCAGTCCAGGCCCACCGGGGAGGGCATCGGGAACTACTGCTTCGCCGTGGACGCGGAGGGGCACATCGCCGACCGCCGCGTCGGTGAGGCACTGATGGGGCTGAAGAGGATCTGTCCGAATGTGCGGTTCCTCGGTTCCTATCCGCGCGCGGGGGTGACGCCCGACGAGGTGGGAGCCCTGCGGATCGGCACGTCGGACACCGACTTCACCGAGGCGTCCGACTGGCTGGCCCGCAGCCAGGACGGCCGGGTCTGAAGCCTCCTGGAAGGGCCGGCCGCGAGTGCCGCCGGTCCTACCTGCAGATTTTCACTCCACACACAGAGTTATCCACAGGGCGCGATCCCAGCCTGGGGACAAGTCGACACCGCAACGCGACATGGTCGACAAATCGCCCCACTCATCATGGATCCCCCACTGAAGCCCAGCCCCCCTCGTGTCACTGCAATTCCGTTGATCAACTCATGGATACGAGGAATACCCACTCGAATGAGTGCATGGACGAGGTTTGAGTCGCGAATCCCTGCCCATTCGTGCCGCTTTCGGAGCGATCCCTTCCGGCATCCACAGAACTTCCTCACAGCCTGTGGATAACTAATTGGATCCACCGCCCCCTGTGGACAACCCGCCCTGGCGACACCCCCAACTCGCCCCGCACGCAACGGGGATGCGTCAATCCGCGGGCGCACCCGTTCCCTTTTCGAGGCAATGAGACCTTTTTTCCAAGATCTCCACCGCTCACCGCACCCCCCGATTCCCCAGGATTGCCGATCCCGGCAATTCGGGCAAAGCGCCACGCTCGTCGATATCGGTTCGAGCGGTGGATCCCCGCACCGGTAGCCTTGAGGGGTGATTGACCTTCGCCTGCTCCGTGAGGACCCCGACCGTGTTCGCGCCTCCCAGCGCGCCCGTGGAGAGGACGTCGCGCTCGTCGACGCCCTTCTCTCCGCCGACGAGCTGCGCAGGTCGTCCGGCGTCCGCTTCGACGAACTCCGCTCCGAGCAGAAGTCGCTCGGCAAGCTGATCCCCAAGGCCTCACCCGAGGAGCGCGCCGAACTCCTCAAGAAGGCCGATCAGCTCAAGACCGAGGTCAAGGCCGCCGACGCCGCGCAGGACGAGGCGGACGCCGAGGCCAAGCGGCTGCTCCTGCAGCTCGGCAACATCGTCCACGAGGACGTGCCGGTGGGCGGCGAGGAGGACTTCGTCGTCCTGGAGACGCACGGCACGATCCGCGACTTCGGCGCGGAGGGCTTCGAGCCCAAGGACCACCTGGAGCTCGGCGAGGCGCTGGGCGCCATCGACATGGAGCGCGGCGCCAAGGTCTCCGGATCACGCTTCTACTACCTGACCGGCATCGGCGCGCTCCTCGAACTCGCCCTGGTCAACGCGGCGATCGCCCAGGCCACGGAGGCCGGCTTCGTCCCCATGCTGACCCCGGCCCTGGTGCGCCCGCGCGCCATGGAGGGCACGGGCTTCCTCGGCCAGGCCGCGGAGAACGTCTACCACCTGGAGAAGGACGACTACTACCTGGTCGGCACCTCCGAGGTCCCCCTCGCCGCGTACCACATGGACGAGATCATCGACGCCGACAAGCTGCCCCTGCGGTACGCCGGCTACTCGCCGTGCTTCCGCCGCGAGGCCGGCACCTACGGCAAGGACACCCGCGGCATCTTCCGTGTCCACCAGTTCGACAAGGTCGAGATGTTCTCGTACGTCGATCCCACGGACGCCGAGGCCGAGCACCGCAGGCTCCTGGACTGGGAGAAGCAGTGGCTCACCGGCCTGGAGCTGCCGTTCCAGGTGATCGACGTCGCCACCGGGGACCTGGGAGCCTCCGCCTCGCGGAAGTTCGACTGCGAGGCGTGGATCCCGACCCAGGGCAAGTACCGGGAGCTGACCTCCGCGTCGAACTGCGACGGCTTCCAGGCACGCCGGCTCTCCGTCCGTATGCGGGACGGCAAGAAGGTCCAGCCGCTGGCGACGCTGAACGGCACCCTCTGCGCCGTACCGCGCACGATCGTGGCGATCCTGGAGAACCACCAGCTGCCCGACGGTTCGGTGCGTGTGCCCGAGGCTCTCCGCCCGTACCTGGGCGGGCGCGAGCTGCTGGAGCCGGTCTCCAAGTGACGTTCCCCTACAAGCTCGTCGCGACCGACCTCGACGGCACCCTGCTGCGCGACGACCACACGGTCTCCGGACGCACGCGCGAGGCCCTGGCCGCGGTCACCGCGGCCGGCGCCGCGCACATCGTCGTCACCGGCCGCGCGGTGCCGTGGACCCGGCACATCCTGGACGACCTGGGCTACGAGGGTCTCGCGGTGTGCGGTCAGGGCGCGCAGGTCTACGACGCGGGTGAGCACAGACTGCTGACCTCCCTCACCCTGGACCGGCAGCTCGCGGGGCTCGCCCTGTCCAAGATCGAGGCGGAGGTCGGTCCGCTCGCGCTGGCGGCGAGCCGCGACGGCCTCGACGGCGAGGTGCTGGTCGGACCCGGTTACCGGGTGCAGGAGGGGCCTCTGCCCGCCGTCTACATGAATGACCCCGCCGAGATGTGGTCCGCTCCGCTGAACAAGGTCTACATACAGCACCCGGAGCTCGACGACGACGCCCTCGCGCACGCCGCGCGGCAGGCCGTCGGCAGCCTCGTGAACGTCGTCATGGCGGGCCCGGGTGTCGTGGAGATCCTGCCGCTGGGGCTGAGCAAGGCGACCGGGCTCTCCTTGGCGGCACGCCGTCTGGGGCTCAAGGCCGCGGACACCGTGGCCTTCGGTGACATGCCCAACGACATCCCCATGTTCGGCTGGGCACAGCACGGTGTCGCCATGGCCAACGCACATGACGACCTGAAGGCCGTGGCGCACGAGATCACCGCGTCGAACGAGCACGACGGCATCGCGATCGTGCTGGAGGAACTGCTCCGGGCTGCCCCGCGCGCGTAGAGCGCGCGGGACGCTCCCGGAACCGGGCAGCCGGGGTTCCGACGCCGGTACGCCGTGTGCGGAGGATGCGCGGATCGAACGCGCGCGGGGGGACGCCCCGACGACGGCTCAGCAAGCCGCTGCCTTACCACTCGGCCAATCCTCCGGGAGGTGGCCGCGCGATGCGCTGAAGGGCCACCCGGGGGTCCTGCTGCGGCGCCGGGCAGCTGATGAGGCTACCGGGGCGCCGGCTGCGGACCACCCTGCGGGGAACTCGACGGACTCGTACCACTGGTCATCGCCGTGCTCCTCTCCCGGTCCTCACGGACGCCGCTGTGCGCGCCGTTCCCTTCACTGTGCCCGAGGCCGCCGCCCGGGACCACCCCTTTTCGCCGGGGCGGCCCCGGGCGCATCCTCAGCCGTCAGTGCGGCGGCTCAAATTCCGCAGCCGCCGGGAGAGGTCGTCCATCCGCGCGTCGAGCCGGAGGACATCCTGCGAGACGTCGCTGAGCCGGAGGCTGATCGCACCGACGACCTGATGGGTGACGTCGAGCTTCCGGTCGAGCGAGTCCAGCCGTTGCGACATCCGCCCCAGCACGGGGCCGAGCTCCTGGAGCGCGCTTCCCACTCCGAGGAGGCAGCCCTCGATCCGGGTGACCCGACGTTCGAGGGAGACGTACGACGCCCGGAGGTCCTCCTCGGCGTCGAGGAGATGGGTCCGGACGCTGCGTGCGATGTCGCTGTCGCGAAGGAGCATGGCGACGTTGAGGACGGTCCGGCGGGTGTACAGTCGCAGCTGCGTGCTCGCCTGTGGATAACTTCCAGACCGCTCCCCCTTCCATAGCGACAGCATGTCGCTATGGAAGGTGCGCAGGTCAGCACCTCGCAGCACCTTCATTCCGTTGTCGGTCAGCTCCGGCTGGTGCCGGTCGGTCAGCCGCCTGACCGCGGCTGTGGATACTTCGAAGTAACGGGCCACGTCCTCTGTGCGAAGGTGAATTCCGTCGGGGAGCATGACAAGGCTCTTGACCTTGTCGAGGGCTTCGACGCGCCCCATCTGCTCGACCCGGAGGGCCGGAGATTCGAGCAGGGCGACTTCGGTGGGCATGGGTGTGCCTTTCGTGCGCGGGAACGACAAGGGCTGCCCTGTCCCCGGGCCGCGGGGGTGGAGGGCGCTCACGGTTGCCACCTGCTCGATGACCGGTCGGCGGGCGATGCCTCGCCGATGCCGGCATTCCCCTGATTCACGAAAGCTCGACGTCACGGATTCCAGTTGCCTCCACGCACCCCGCACAACGAGCGGGCGAGCGGGCGGACACGCCGTCCGCCGCCGGGCATGGAACAACCCCCGCCTTAGGGGCAGGGGTTGTCCGGAGGCGAGAGGTCTCACTCCTCGCCGGCGAGCTTCAGCGCGCGCAGCTTCTGACCCGCGTACCAGGTGGCGATCACCGTGACGCCGACCAGCAGGACGGTCGCCAGCGGCAGGCCGACGTCCGAGGTGACCAGGCCGTCCCCGGCGACCTTCTCGGCGACCGAGAGGGACCACTGCTGCACACTGAGCGTCCGCGCGCCCGGTACCAGGCTGCCGAAGAGCGCCTCCCACACCAGGGCGTACACGAGGCCGAAGACGACCGCGTGCCGGCTGACCGTACCGAGCAGGAGGAACAGCGCGCTGTACGCGATCGAGGCGACCAGCGCCGCGATCGTGTAGGCCACCGCGATCTGTCCGCCGTTGCCGTTGAGGATCAGCCCGGCGATCAGTGTCGGCAGGGCCGAGAACAGCATCGTCACGCCGATGGCCACGATGAGCTTGGTGAAGATGATGGCGGGTCGCTTCACCGGCTTGGCCAGCAGATAGACGATCGAACCGTCATCGATCTCCGGACCGATGGCGCCGGTCCCCGCGATGACGCCGATGAGCGGGACCATCGTGGCGATGGCGAAACCGCCCAGAACACCGGAGGCGACACCGTCGTCGGCTCCGGCGAACGCCCGCACCGCCACGGCGATGGCCACCAGCAGGACCGGCAGGACGAACAGGATGGCGGCCCGGCGCCGGCCGAGCAGGGCCCGGTAGGTGAGCCGGGCGACTGTGGGGTCGTACATGACGCTTCACAGCTCCTTATGGGCCACTACTCAGGCCGCTACGAGATAGGAAAAGACCGATTCGAGGGACTCGTCGGACGGGGAGACGGTCAGCAGCCGGATGCCGTTCTCACGCGCGACCTTCGGCAGCAGGGTCGTGAAGCGTCCGAAGTCGACCGCCTGGATGCGCAGGGCCCGCTCCGTCACGTCGACCTCGATCCCCGCGGTCGAGGGGTCCGCGATGAGCGCCGCGGCGAGCGCCCGGTCGTCGCTGGACCGTACGAGATAGCGGTGCGGCCGGTCCGTCATCAGCCTGCGGATCTTCCGGAAGTCGCCGGACGCCGCGTGCCGGCCCGCCACGATCACCTCGATGTGCGAGGCGAGCTGCTCGACCTCCTCCAGGATGTGGGAGGAGAAGAGCACCGTGCGTCCCTCCGCTCCCATCCGGCGCAGCAGGTCCATGAGCTGCATCCGCTGACGCGGGTCCATTCCGTTGAACGGCTCGTCCAGCAGCAGCACCGACGGGTCGTGGACCAGGGCGGACGCCATCTTCACGCGCTGGCGCATGCCCTTGCTGTACGTGGAGATCTTGCGGTCCTGCGCGTACTCCATCTCGACCGTGGCCAGTGCCTTCGCCGCGGCCGCGTCGCCCAGTCCGTGGAGCTCCGCGTTGGCGACGACGAATTCGCGGCCGGTCAGGAAGTCGTACATGCCCTCGCGCTCGGGCACGATCCCGATGGCCTTGTAGACGGACTCGTTGCGCCAGATCTGCGTGCCGTCGAGCGTCACCTTGCCGGTCGACGGCGCGAGGAAACCGGCCATCATGTTGATCAGCGTGGACTTGCCCGCTCCGTTGGGGCCGAGCAGCCCCGTGACACCGGGCCCCACGGACATGCTGACGTCGTTGACGGCGACCACGTTGCCGAACCAGCGCGAGGTGTGGTCGATCTCGATGGTGGTCACAGCCCGACCCTCCGGTAGCGGCGCATCAGTACGGCGTACGAGCCGGCGACGAGCGCGAGAACAACGATCAGATAGACCACGCCCGCCGCGGCCCCGGGGCCCTCGCCGCCGGGGAAGGCGGACGCCGCACCGAGGAAGGCGGTCTGCACCCCGTCGATCAGGGTGATCGGGGAGAACAGCCCCAGCCAGGTGATCGCGTCGGCCGAGCTCGTCTGCCAGGCGATCGCCTGGACCGTGGAGACCGCGCCGTAGGTGATGGTCATGACCGCGATCACCGCGGCGACCCCGAAGCCCCGGCGGGGTGTCAGGGCGGCGACGACCAGGCCCAGCCCGGCGAACAGCACGGAGAGCAGGGCCACCGAGACCATCCCCTGCCCGAAGCCCTTGGTCTGGTCGGCGAAGTCGAACTTCGCGAGCAGCGAACCCACGTAGAGGATGACGAGGGGCAGCCCGGTGAGGACGAGCAGGGCGGACGCCATCGCGGCGTACTTGGCCACGACGTAGTCGGCCCGTTCGATCGGCCGCGAGAAGTACAGCGGCACGCTCTTGAAACGCAGGTCCCTGGAGACCGACTGCGGCGCCTGGGAGGCGATGAAGAGCCCGATCACGGCCTGCAGGTAGATGGCGAAGTCCGTGTACCTGATGGGGAGCTTCGTCATGTTGGGCGTGGCGATGGCGACCGCTACGAGGATCAGCGCCACCAGGCACATCACGCCGCACAGGAGCATCGGCAGCACCTTGGACTTCGCGGACCGCCCCAGTCCGAACGAGCCCCGCAGGGACTGCGAGTAGAGGGAACGGCGGGCGTAGGCGCGACCCAGCCGGACCCCGTCGTAGGAGCGGTATCCGATGTTGTGGATGCGGGAGGCGTCGCTCCCGGCCACGGTCCCGGTCTCAGTGCTCATGGTGACCGCTCCCCTTCTGCTGTCCGACGCCGGCTGTCGCGGCCGGAGCCGCCTGGTGCGCCTCTCCGGCGCGGAAGACCTCGGCGATGCGGTGGCGACGCTGTTCCATCCGGACGAGGCCCAGTCCGAGCCCGGCGACGCTGTCGCGGACCAGGTCGTAGGTCTCCTCGCCCGTCGCCTCGACCAGGAGGATGTGGCCCGCTCCCGGCAGCCCCTCGGCGTCGAGTCCGTCGTGGCCCAGGAGCGTGATCCCGGCCTCGGTGAGGGCCTTGCGCAGCGCGCCCGTGCCGTCAGGATGATCGTCGCTGTCGGTCACCTCGACCGCCAGGGTCGTGGTGACCGAGGTGAAGTCGCTGGTCGAGCTGGACCGCAGCAGTGATCCGCCGTCGATGACGACGACGTGGTCACAGGTCCGCTCCAGCTCCCCCAGGAGGTGGGAGGTGACCAGCACCGAGATGCCGAAATCGGTGTGGACACGGCGGATCAGACCGAGCATCTCGTCGCGGCCGACGGGGTCGAGGCCGTTCGTCGGCTCGTCGAGGAGGACCAGCCTCGGGTCGTGGACCAGGGCCTGGGCCAGCTTCACCCGCTGCTTCATGCCGGTCGAGTAGCCGCCGATGGGGCGGTAGCGCTCCTCGTACAGACCGACGTGCCGCAGGGTGTCCGCGGTGCGCTCACGCGCGGCGGTGGGCGGTAGCCCGGACATCCGCGCCATGTGGACGACGAACTCGGTCGCCGAGACGTCGGGAGGCAGACAGTCGTGCTCGGGCATGTACCCGACCCGCTCCCGGATCGCGGCGCCCTCGGTGGCCACGTCGAGCCCGAGCACCGCGGCCCGGCCTTCGGTGGCGGGGGACAGACCCAGCAGGATCTTGATCAGTGTGGACTTGCCGGCCCCGTTGGAACCCACCAGGCCGGTCACGCCCGGTCCGATGTCCAAGGAGAGCCGGTCAAGCGCGGTCACCCTCGGGAACCGCTTGCTCAGGCTTTCGGTTGCGATCACAGTCACGTCATCGAAGGTAGTGGCGCGCACCACAGGAGTCGTCAGACCAGGCGGCTGGATCGGGGTCCGACTCCAGGCGTACGGACCCGTAGGGGGGACCCCACGAGGGAGGACACCGCGCCCCCGCGCCGACGCCGGACGCGGGCAGGTCCGGATGATCCCTTGACGCGACCGTCCCGCGGTTGCCACATTCAGCGGTGTCACGTTACGGACGCGTACCGCGACGCCGGCACAGGGACGAGGAGGCGGCGTGGATCTGCGAAGCGCGCGTGAGCGCTGGGTGCGAACCGGTGGGATCGAGCTGTGTGTCGCCGAGTTGGGCGACCCTTCACAGCCGACGATCGTGCTGGTGCACGGTTATCCGGACAGCAAGGAGGTCTGGTCCGAGGTCGCCCGGCGGCTGGCGGACCGCTGGCACGTGGTGTTCTACGACGTGCGGGGCCACGGCAGGTCGACGGCCCCCAAGCCGTTGCGCGGTGGTTTCACACTGGAGAAACTGACCGACGACTTCCTGGCCGTGGTGGACGCCGTCAGCCCGGACCGGCCTGTCCACGTGGTCGGCCACGACTGGGGCTCGGTCCAGTCCTGGGAGTTCGCCACGGTGGAGCGGACCAAGGGGCGCATCGCCTCGTTCACGTCGATGTCCGGCCCTTCCCTCGACCACTTCGGGCACTGGATCCAGCAGCGGATGTCGCGGCCGAGTCCTCGCCGCGTGGGGCAGCTGCTCGGCCAGGGCGCCAAGTCCTGGTACGTGTACGCGCTGCACACCCCCGCTCTCCCGGAAATGGCCTGGCGCGGGCCGCTCGGCAGGCAGTGGCCACGCATTCTGCAGAGGATGGAGAAGGTCCCCGCCGACGGATATCCGACGGCGTCACTCCCGCAGGACGCGGCCCACGGAGCCTGGCTCTACCGTGACAACATCCGGACCCGGCTGCGCCGCCCGCGCCCGGACGCCCACGCGCACGTACCGGTGCAGCTGATCACACCGACCGGTGACGCCTTCCTCTCCCCGTCGCTCCACGACGAACTGGAGACCTGGGTGCCCCGGTTGGTACGCCGAACGTTGCCGGCGAAGCACTGGGTCCCGCGCACCAGGCCGGACCAGCTGTCCGCCTGGATCAGCGAGTTCGTCGAGGCCGGCGAAGCCCGGCAAGCAGGACGACCTGCCCGATTCCGACGCCTCGGATTCACCCGCGCCGGCAGCCAAGGGAGCCCATGCGGACCGTTTCGGCGGCCTGTTGGTCCTGGTGACGGGCGCCGCTTCGGGCATCGGACGCGCCACGGCGCTGTCGTTCGCACAGGCCGGAGCACGAGTGGTGGCCGTGGACCGGGACGCCGAGGGCGTGGCCCGGACTGCCGAGACCGCCCGCCTGGTCGGCGCGCCTGCCGCATGGGCCGAGGTGGTGGACGTCGGTGACGAACAGGCCATGGAGAAGCTCGCGGAGAAGGTCGCGGCCGACTGCGGCGTGGTGGACGTCCTGGTCAACAACGCGGGTATCGGACTGTCCGGATCCTTCCTCGAAACGACGAGCAAGGAATGGCGTGACGTCCTCGACGTCAATCTGTGGGGTGTCATCCACGGCTGCCGGATCTTCGGCGGGCAGATGGCGGACCGGGGCCAGGGCGGCCACATCGTCAACGTCGCTTCGGCGGCGGCCTATCAGCCGTCACGCGCGCTGCCCGCATACAGCACCTCCAAGGCGGCGGTGCTGATGCTCAGCGAGTGCCTGCGCGCGGAGCTGGCCGACCGGTCGATCGGGGTCAGTGCGATCTGCCCGGGATTCGTCAACACGGGCATCACCGGGACCGCGCGTTTCGCGGGCGCCGACGAGGTGGAGCAGCAGCGCCTCCGGAAGCGGACGACTCGGCTGTACTCCGTCCGCAACTACCCTGCGGAGAAGGCGGCCCGGGCGATCCTGGAAGCCGTGGTGCACAACCGGGCGGTGGTTCCGGTGACGCCCGAGGCCCGTGGCGCTCGGCTGCTGTCACGGATCAGCCCACGGATGCTGCGAGGCATCGCACGACTGAAGCCACCACTGTGACGGGCGGCCTGAGTTGAGCACTTCGGGTGCCCAACCACCAGTTTCCGCACTGGGTTTGGCTTGGCCTTTGGAACGATTTGTCCAAGTCAGGTACTGCGAGCGATGTTTGCGCATGTTTGCAGCCGAGGAGCGGACTTGAGCATGTCCGTTGCGGTCACGGCCTGTTGAGTGCGGCATTTCCACCCAAAAGGAATATCACGCTTATTTGAAGGCAGAGTTGATCAACTGCCGCATAAGCGTCATCACTTGTCCACAGATTCGCCAAAAGCCCTGTGGATAAACCGAGTTGCTTGTGGATCAAACCTGGGGGCGTCAAAAAGTACCGTCTCCGCCGGATGAAATCGGGGTGCACCGGGAGACGTGACCCGGGCACTCTGGCGAGATGGACGAAAGACGCACCGTCAAGGTGTCCAAGTACCTGTCGAAGCACCTCCGCCATGAACCCGACCGGATCGGGATCAGTCTCGACGCGCAGGGCTGGGTGCCCGTCGACGAACTGCTGCGGGCGTGTGCCCGGCAGGGCTTCGCCCTCACACGGGACGAACTCGACCACGTGGTGGCGGCCAACGACAAACAACGCTTCGCCCTGGACGGCGATCGCATCCGGGCGAACCAGGGCCACTCCGTCAGCGTGGATCTCGGCCTGCCTGCGGCCGAACCGCCCGCGTACCTCTACCACGGGACCGTGGCACGGGCGCTGGAGGCCATCCGCGCCGAGGGGCTCCGGCCCATGAGCCGGCACCATGTCCACCTCTCCCCCGACCGTGAGACCGCGGTCCGTGTCGGCGCCCGCCGCGGAGCGCCGATCGTCCTTCCGGTGGACTCGGGAGCCATGCACCGGGCCGGCCACTCCTTCCACGTCACCGCCAACGGGGTCTGGCTCACCGACTGCGTGCCGACGCTCTACCTGCGCCTGCGGGAGTGACGCGGCCTGCGGGAGCCAAGCGGCCTGCGGGGGTCGTTCCTCCCACCCGCACCCCGTCCCCCGGCGGCCGACGGAGCCCCCGGTGGACCGCCGTAGAGTCGTGACCATGACCTCCTCCCGTCGACTGAGCACCGTGATCCTGCCCATCCACCGCTGGAACCAGGGCGGCCGGCCGCTGTGGGTACGCGCCGAGGAGCTGGGATTCCACGCGGCCTACACCTACGACCACCTGGCCTGGCGGACGTTCCGCGACGGCCCGTGGTTCGGAGCCCTGCCGACCCTGACGGCCGCTGCCGCGGCCACCGAGCGCCTGCGTCTGGGAACGCTCGTGACCTCACCCAACTTCCGGCACCCGGTGACGCTCGCGAAGGAGCTCATCACCCTGGACGACGTGTCCGACGGGCGGATCACCCTCGGGATCGGAGCGGGCGGAAACGGCTTCGACGCCACCACGCTGCGGGGGAGCGGCGAGGAGCCGTGGAACCCGCGCGAACGCGCCGACCACTTCGAGGAGTTCGTCCCGCTGCTCGACCGGCTGCTCCGGGAGCCGACCGTCACGCAGGAAGGGCGGTTCTACAGCGCGAACGAGGCCCGGAACATCCCCGGCTGTGTGCAGCGTCCCCGGCTGCCTTTCGCGGTCGCCGCGACCGGACCGCGCGGAATGAGGCTCGCGGCGCGGCACGGCCAGGCATGGGTGACGACGGGTGACCCGAAGCTGTTCGAGTCCGGGACGCCCGATCAGTCCGTGGAAGCAGTCCGCGGTCAGATCGCACGGCTCGGCGCGGCCTGTGAGGAAGCCGGCCGCGACGTCGCCGAACTGGACAAGATCCTGCTCACCGGGTTCACGCCCGGCAGCCCCCTGGGGTCCTTCGACGCGTTCGTGGACTTCGCGGGAACACACTTCGAGCTCGGATTCACCGAGATCGTCGTCCACTGGCCGGTACCCGACTCCGTCTTCGCCCTGGACACCAAGGTGTTCGAGCGGATCGCCACCGAGGCCCTGGCCCAGTTCGACTGACCGCTCGCGTCCCCGTCTCCGAGCGTGGCGGGGACGCTGCGGCAGCCCCCGACCGGGGAGGTTCGCCGATCGGAGCCCTTGGCATATGCCGGAGTCAGGTACCGCAGCTCACGGGCTCACCCTCTCAGATGTGCGCCCCTCTGCACGCCCGTGCGACTCCGTACGGGAGAATGGCCGGGTGACCTCAGCTACCGACTCGCCTCTGCCGGCCGTGACCCGGCTGATCGCCACCGATCTGGACGGCACCCTCCTACGCGACGACAAGACCCTGTCGGACCGCACGACAGCCGCACTGGCGGCCGCGGAAGAGGCGGGAATCGAGGTCTTCTTCGTCACCGGCAGGCCCGCCCGCTGGATGGACGTCGTCAGCCCCCATGTGCAGCGTCACGGCATGGCGATCTGCGCGAACGGGGCAGCGGTCGCCGATCTCCACGACGGCACACTCCTCAGGACGTATCCGCTGGACCGCGCGGTCGCCCTGGCCGTGGTCGACACCCTGCGCGAGGCGGCTCCCGGAGTCTCCTTCGCCGTCGAGCTGGCCACCGGCATCCATTACGAACCGGCCTATCCCCCGTTCCACATGGATCCGGGTGCCACGGTCGCCGTCGCGGAGAAGCTGCTCCGCGAGGAGGTTCCGGGCACCGGGGCGCCGGTCCTGAAGGTCCTCGCCCACCACCCAGAGCTCGCTCCGGACGCCTTCCTCTCGCTGGCCCGTGACATCGCGGGGGACCATGCGTCGTTCACCCGGTCCAGCCCCACCGCGCTGCTGGAGATCAGTGGACTCGGAGTCTCCAAGGCCGCCACGCTCGCCGCCTGCTGTGCGGAGCGCGGGATCTCGGCGGACGAGGTCGTCGCGTTCGGGGACATGCCCAACGATGTGGAGATGCTGAGCTGGGCCGGTGCGTCGTTCGCCATGGGCAACGCCCATCCGGCCGCCGTGGCCGCGGCGTCCGGGGTGACGCTCACGAACGACGAGGACGGTGTCGCGGTCGTGATCGAGCGGATCCTCGCCGCGCGCTGAGGTCACTGGTAGCCGGGGTGGCCCGCCCGTGCCGTCCCACGGCACCGGGCCGGTCGCCCTGCGTCAGAGCGGGACCTCCCAGGTCACCGTCGTGCCGCCGCTGTCCGCCCCTGTCCCCGGCCCGAACCAGCTCGCGCCGCCGAGGGACTCGGCCCGCCGCGCGAGGTTCCGCAACCCACTGCGCCGTCCGCCGTCCGGGATCCCGACCCCGTCGTCGGCCACCGTCAGCCGTACCCCGTCCCGCCCGTCCGGCAGCACCGCGGTCGCGTCCACCGTCACCTCGACCCTCGATGCCCCCGCGTGACGGAACACGTTGGAGAGCGCCTCACGAAGGGCCGCGATGAGGTTCTTGCCCGCGAGCTCCCCCACCAGCGAGTCGACCGGCCCCAGGAATCGGTGCGCGGGCATGAAACCCAGGGGGACCGCCGCCATGTTGATCTCCCGCAGCACTCGGGTCCGCAGCCCCGACGGAGCCTCCGCCGGTTCCTGCTGCAGCGCGAAGATGGCGGTGCGGATCTCCTGGATGGTCACGTCCAGCTCGTCTACGGCCCGTCCGATGCCGGCCTGCACAGCGGGGACCGAGGAGCGCCGCTGAGCGTCCTCCAGCATGATCCCGGTGGCGAACAGACGCTGGATGACCAGGTCGTGGAGGTCCCGGGCGATCCGGTCGCGATCCTCGTAGACGGCGAGCCGCTCCCGGTCCCGCTGGGCCTCGGCCAGCTTCAGGGCGAGTGCGGCCTGCGCGGCGAAATGGGTGGCCAGCGTCCGCTCCGCCCGGGTGAACGGCCGAGCGCCCCGGACCCGCGGGATGGACAGGGCCCCCAGCACCCGGCCGCCGCTGCGCAGCGGGAGCAGCATGTGCGGGCCGAACTGATCGGCCAGCCTGGTGATCAGCCGGGGGTCTGTCGCCGAGTCGTCCAGGAACACCTCCTCGCCCCTCAGGAGCGCCGCGACCACGGGGCTCTGCGGCGGGATGATCACGCCGAGGGAGGCGGACGGTGTGTCCCCGGCGACGGCGACGATCTCCAGGCCTCCCTGCGCGGCCGGAAGCAGCACGATGCCGACCTCGGCGTCGGCGAGACGGCGCGCCTGCTCTGCGACGACGGCGAGTGCCTCGTCGGCGTCCCCTCCCGAGAGGAGCGCGGTGGTGACGGCCACCGAACCGTCGATCCAGCGCTCTCGCCTGCGGGCCGCCTCGTACATCCGCGCGTGCCCGATGGCGATCCCGGCCTCCGTGGCCAACACGCGCAGCATGTGCAGTGCGTCGTCGCCGAAGGCGTCCCCGTCGTACTTCTCCATCACGTAGAGATTGCCGAAGGTCCGGTCCTGGTCCTGGATCGGAACCCCGAGGAAGGTACGCATCTTCGGGTGGCCCGCCGGAAAGCCCGCGAAGCGCGGATCCGTCTCCAGATCCTCCAGGCGGATGGACACGCCCTCCTGGATCAGTGCCCCCAGGAGCCCGGTGTGCCCGTCGGGCGGGCGTCCGATCGCCCGGGCGGTCTCCTCCGGCACCCCGTGGGTGATGAAGTCGCAGAGGTTCTCACCGGGCGTCTCGACGACGCCGATGGCCGCATAGCGGGCGTGGGCGAGTTCGGCCGCTGTCTCACAGATGCGCTCGAGGGTGGCGTGGAGTTCGAGGCCCGTCCCGACGGACCTCGTTGCCTCCAGCAGCTGCGGCACACGTGCCGTCAGCTCAGCGGAGAGCCCTCGCAGACCTCCGCTGGTCTGCTGCGCGGATCCGGGCGAGTCCTTCGGGTCAGGCTCGGGCATGCCCCGAGCGTAATAAGCACCCATTCGTACGGAAAGTCGGAATCCTGAACACCGGCTGCCCCTCAGCCCCGCACGGACACCGTCTCCCTCCGCCCCGCCGCGACACGCATCGGTTCCTGCTCACGTCGGAGCATCCGGAGGAACGGGCCGTCCTGTGCGGCCAGAGCGGCGTACGGACCCTGCTGCACCACCCGTCCTCCGTCCAGCACCAGAACCTCGTCGACCGCGTCGAGCCCGGCCAGCCGATGGGTGATCAGCACGGTCGTGCGCCCCTCGGTCGCGGCCAGCAGGTCGGCGGTCAGCGCGTCCGCCGTCTCCAGGTCGAGGTGCTCCGCGGGCTCGTCGAGCACGAGCACGGGGAAGTCGGCCAGGAGCGCACGGGCCAGTGCCAGCCGCTGCCGCTGTCCGCCGGACAGCCGGGCCCCGTGTTCGCCCACCAGCGTGTCGAGGCCGTCGGGCAGGGACAGGGTCCAGTCCAGCAGCCTGGCCGCGGCAAGGGCGTCCCGCAGTTGGGCATCGGTCGCACCGGGGCGGGCGAGCCGCAGGTTCTCACGGATGGAACTGTCGAAGACGTGTGCGTCCTGGGCGCACAGCCCGACGAAGGTCCGGACCGTGTCGCCGTCCAGCGCGGAGGCCTCCGTGCCGCCCAGACGGTACGTCCCCTCCCGGGCGTCCAGGAAGCGGAGCAGGACCTGCGCGAGCGTGGTCTTCCCCGAACCGGACGGCCCCACGACGGCGACCCGTTTGCCGGGGTCCAGTGTCAGATCGAGCGAGTGCAGCGCATCGCGCTCCGCGCCCTCGTAACGGGCGGACAGCCCGCGTACGTCAAGCGGGAAGGGCGAGGCGGGCGCGTCGGCCGGCTCTGCCGGTTCCTCGACCTGCACGGGGGCGTCCAGCACCTCGAAGACCCGCTCCGCGCTCCGCCCGACCCGCTGCCGGTACTGCACCGCGAGCGGCAGTCCTGTCACCGCCTCGAAGGCAGCGAGGGGAGTGAGGACGACCACTGCGAGCTCCACACCTGCCAGTCGGCCGTCGGACACCGCCGGCAACGCGAAGACCGCCGCACCCACGACGGTGAGCCCGCAGATCAGAGCCGAGAGCCCGCCGCCCAGCGCGGTCGCGGCCGCCGCGCGCGACGCGATCCGTGTGAGGACGCCGTCCGCCGTGCGCACCTGCCCCCTGCGGTCGGGCAGCGCACCGGCGACGGTGAGCTCGGCCGTGCCGCCGAGGAGATCGGCGACCCGGACGGCCAGCGCGGACCGGGCGGGTGCCAGCCGGCGCTCGGCGCGGCGGGCGCAGAGCCCGCTGAGCCACGGCACTCCCACGCCGGCGAGGAGCAGTCCGACGGCCAGGACCGCGCCCGCCTCCGGCAGCATCCAGCCGGTGAAGGCCACCGCCCCCGATCCGACCGCCAGCGCGGTTCCGGCCGGCAGCAGCCACCGCAGCCAGTAGTCCTGCAGTGCGTCCACATCGGAGACCAGCCGGGACAGCAGGTCGCCACGTCGCGTGGTCCGGAGACCGGCGGGCGCGACGCGTTCCAGGCCGCGGTACACGGCCACCCTGAGCTCGGCGAGCATCCTGAGCACGGCGTCATGGGACACCAGCCGCTCCGCGTAGCGGAAGACGGCCCGGCCGATACCGAAGGCCCTGGTCGCGGTCACCGCGACCATCAGATACAGCACCGGGGGCTGCTCGGAGGCACGTGAGATCAGCCATCCGGAGACGGCCATGAGTCCGACGGACGACCCCACGGCGAGGCTGCCCAGCAGAAGGGCCAGTCCCAGCTTCCCGTGCTGGGAGCCGGCGGCCTCCCTGACCCGGGCGAGAACACGGCCACCGGCCCTGGGAGCGGTGTCCTGGAGCAGCGCAGGGACGTCATCGTCCACTGCCGGCTCCCCCTGCTCGGGCGCTCGCCGCCGTCCCCGACCTCGAGGACGGCATCCGCGGAGTCCGGGACACCCGAAGTGGTCCTACCGGCCGGGGTCTTCCCCTCGGGCAGCCCGCCCGGGCGCGGCTCCAGCGCCACCACCCGGTCCGCGACCGAGAGGAGTGCCTGGCCGGTGGACGACCAGCAGCACGGTGCGGCCCTCGGCCAGCCTGCGTACCGCGTCGACGATGCCCGCCTCCGACTCGCCGTCCAGACTCGCCGTCGGCTCGTCGAGCAGCAGCAGAGGCCGGTCGGCGAGGAAGGCCCTCGCCAGCGCGAGCCGCTGTCGCTGGCCCGCGGAGAGACCGGCACCGTCCTCACCGAGCTGTGTTCCGGCACCGTCCGGCAACGCGGCCACGAAGTCGTTGGCCCCTGCCTCCCGCAGCGCGGCCATGACCGCCGCGTCGTCCGCGTCCGGACGGGCCAGCCGTACGTTGTCCGCGATCGTCCCGGCGAAGAGATGAGGCCGCTGCGGCACCCACGCGATCTGCTCGCGCCAGCGTTCCGGGGAGAGAGCGGAAAGATCGGTCCCGCCGACCCGTACCCGCCCCTCGTCCGGAACGGTGAACCCCAGCACCACGCTGAGCAGCGTGGACTTGCCGACTCCGCTGGGGCCGGTCAGGGCGACGGTCTCCCCGGGCTCGACCACGAGGGATGCGGCATCCAGCGAGGGCGCGGTCCGGCCCCGGTGCCGGACCGCCACGCTGTCCAGCTCCAGCCGCAGCTGCTGCGGCACGTCCTGGGAACCGCCGGCCACGGGCTCGGTCTCCAGCACCGCGAAGATCTCCTCCGCGGCGGAGAGCCCTTCCGCGGCCGCGTGGTACTGGGCACCGACCTGACGGATCGGGAGGTAGGCCTCCGGCGCCAGGATGAGAACGACCAGCCCCGTGTACAGGTCGAGCTCTCCGTGGACGAGCCGCATTCCGATCGTCACCGCGACCAGTGCCACGGAGAGAGTCGCCAGCAACTCCAGCGCGAAGGAGGACAGGAAGGCGATCCGGAGGGTCTTCAGCGTGGCCTGGCGGTACTGCGAGGTGATGCTGCGGATCGATTCGGCCTGCGCCTTGGCCCGGCCGAAGACCTTCAGCGTGGGGAGCCCGGCCACCACATCGAGGAAGTGCCCGGAAAGCCGTGACAGCAGCTTCCACTGGCGGTCCATCCGGGACTGGGTCGCCCACCCGATCAGAATCATGAAGAGCGGAATCAGCGGCAGAGTCACCACGATGATCGCCGCGGAGACCCAGTCCTCGGTGACGATCCGGGCCAGGACCGCCACCGGGACGACGACCGCGAGCCCAAGCTGCGGGAGATAGCGCGAGAAGTAGTCGTCGAGGGCGTCGACACCCCGTGTGGCCAATGCGATGAGCGACCCGGTGCGCTGCCCGCTCAGCCAGTCCGGGCCAAGCTCGGAGGCCCGCTCCATGAGCCGGCCACGGAGCTCGGACTTGACCGCGGCACTCGCCCTGTACGCGGCCAGTTCGGTCAGCCAGGCCACTCCCGCCCGCCCCAGCGCGACGGCGGCGAGCAGGAGCAGCGGTGTGCGGAGCCCGGCGACGGACAGCCCGTCCTCGAACCCGCCCACCACCACTTCGGCGACGAGCATCGCCTGGGCGATGACCAGAGCGGCTCCGACCAGCCCCAGGGCCACCACGGCCGCCAGGAAGAACCGGGTGGCCCGGGCGTACCGGAGGAGACGCGGGTCGATCGGTTTCACGTGAAACAGCTCCCCAGTGAGCTCATGTCATTGACTCGGCCGGTTCAGTGCGCGTCGGCGATGTGATGCGTACCGATGCGCTTCCGGAACACCCAGTACGTCCAGCCCTGGTACAGCAGCACCACCGGAGTGGCGATCCCCGCGCACCAGGTCATGATCTTGAGGGTGTAGGGACTCGACGATGCGTTGGAGACGGTCAGGTTCCAGGCGTCGCTCAGCGAGGACGGCATGACGTTCGGGAAGAGCGTCAGGAAGAGCATCGCGACGGCTGCGGCGATGGTCACTCCGGAGAACGCGAAGGACCAGCCCTCGCGGCCCGCCGAAACGGCAGCGATGGCCAGGACCAGCGACACCACGGCGATGATCATCGCGACCAGGCTCCGGACGTTGCCGTTGTCCGCCTGGGTCCATACGAGGAAGCCCAGCGCGAGCACTGCGGTGGCCAGACCCAGCTTCACGGCCAGCCCTCGGGCCCGGGCCCTGATGTCCCCGACGGTCTTGAGCGCGGCGAACACCGCCCCGTGGAAGGTGAAGAGGGACAGCGTCACCAGCCCGCCCAGGATGGCGTACGGGTTGAGCAGGTCCCAGAGGTTGCCGACGTACTCCATGTCGGCGTCGATCTTCACGCCGCGGACGATGTTCCCGAAGGCCACGCCCCAGAGGACGGCCGGGATCAGCGAGGTCCAGAAGATCGCGTGCTCCCAGTTGGCCTGCCAGCGCTCCTCGGGCCGCTTCGCCCTGTACTCGAACGCCACCCCGCGCACGATCAGACAGAGCAGAATGACCAGCAGGGGCAGGTAGAAACCGGAGAACAGGGTGGCGTACCACTCGGGGAAGGCCGCGAAGGTCGCCCCGCCCGCGCTGAGCAGCCACACCTCGTTCCCGTCCCAGACGGGCCCGATCGTGTTGATCAGGACCCGGCGCTCCTTGCGGTCCCGGGCCAGCAGCTTGGTGAGGACCCCGATTCCGAAGTCGAATCCCTCCAGGAAGAAGTAGCCGGTCCACAGGACGGCTATGAGCACGAACCAGACGTCGTGGAGTTCCATCTCTCAGCTCCGCTTGATCTCAGTAGGAGAAGGCCATCGGCCGGTCGGCGTCCTGGTCGTGGCCGCCGATCCGGGTGGGCGGGTTGAGGTCGGCCTCGGTGAGCTCGGGCGGTCCGGCCTTGACGTACTTCAGGAGGAGCTTGACCTCGATGACGGCGAGCACCGCGTAGAGCGCGGTGAAACCGATCATGGAGGTGAGGATCTCCCCCTGCGAAACCCCCGGGGAGACGGCGTCGCGGGTCTGGAACACCCCGTACACCACCCAGGGCTGCCGCCCCATCTCGGTGAAGATCCAGCCCCAGGAATTGGCGATCAAGGGGAAGAGCATGGTCCAGAGGGCTGTGATCCAGTACAGCTTGGCGAGCTTCGGGCTGAGCGCCTTGTTCCTGAACAGGACCAGGTTCGGCACCTCGTCCTCGCCGGTGCGCAGCGCCGGAGGCAGCAGGAACTTCCGCCGCGTCAGCCAAAGCCCGAGCAGACCGAGCCCGAACGACGCCATGCCGAAGCCGATCATCCAGCGGAAGCTCCAGAAGGCGACCGGGATGTTGGGCCGGTAGTCACCGGGGCCGTAGGTCTCCTGCAGTTCCTTGTTGATGTCGTTGATGCCAGGAACGTAGGAGGTGAAGGTGTTGTCCGCGAGGAACGAGAGCACTCCGGGGATGGAGACCTCGACGTCGTTGTGCCCCTCGGCGACATCACCGACGGCGAAGAGCGAGAAGGGGGCACCGTCCTCGCCCTCCCACAGCGCCTCCGCCGCAGCCATCTTCATCGGCTGCTGCTTGAACATCACCTTGCCGAGGGTGTCTCCGCTGACGGCGGTGAGCATCCCCGCCGCCACCACCGTGACCAGCCCGACCCGCAGTGAGGTGCGCATCACCCGGATGTGCTTCTTGCGGGCCAGATGGAAGGCGGAGATGCCGACCATGAAGGCACCGCCGACGAGAAAGGCCGCCGTGATGGTGTGGAAGAACTGGGTGAGCGCGGTGTCCTGGGTGAGCACCTTCCAGAAGTCGGTGAGCTCGGCACGGCCGCGTTCCTCGTTGATCCGGTAGCCGACCGGGTGCTGCATCCAGGAATTGGCGGCCAGGATGAAGAAGGTCGAGAGGATCGTGCCGATGGACACCATCCATATGCAGGCGAGATGGATCTTCTTCGGCAGCTTGTCCCAGCCGAAGATCCACAGCCCGATGAAGGTGGACTCGAAGAAGAAGGCGATCAGAGCCTCGAAGGCGAGCGGAGCGCCGAAGACGTCACCGACGAACCGCGAGTAGTCGGACCAGTTCATCCCGAACTGGAACTCCTGGACGATGCCCGTGACCACACCCATGGCGATGTTGATCAGAAAGAGCTTGCCCCAGAACTTGGTCGCCCTGAGGTACTTCTCGTTGTCCGTGCGCACCCAGGCGGTCTGCAGGCCGGCGGTGAGCGCGGCGAGAGAGATCGTCAGAGGGACGAACAGGAAGTGGTAGACGGTGGTGATGCCGAACTGCCATCGCGCCAGAGTCTCTGGTGCCAGAGCCAGGTCCACGACTCTTCTCCTTACGTCGCCGTGATCACAGCCGCGGGACGCCCGGTCGAACCACCCGATCACGGGAGGAAACGGGGCTCGCTTGTGAACGCGTTCACATTCACAAGCATTATGGCGCACATGTCTTCGAAGCCATCGGGTGGGGGGTGGTTTCCGGCCGACCGGGCCGACTCGACCGAAACCAGGCCGACCCCGCCCACCCGGCCGAAACCGGACAACCTCTCCGACACGGATCCGGCAGGCGGCCGGCGGCGGGAACAGCAGTGGCCCCGCACCTCGGCAATCGAGGTGCGGGGCCACCGGAAGGGGCCGCGGTACGGCCTCGCGGCTACAGCTCCTGCCGGAAGGACTTCGCGACCTTGAGGAACACGTCGTTGGCCTCGGCCTCCCCGATCGTGACCCGCACACCCTCACCGGCGAACGGCCGCACGACCACACCCGCGCGCTCGCAGACGCCGGCGAAGTCGAGCGTCCGCTCCCCGAGCCTCAGCCAGACGAAGTTCGCCTGGGACTCCGGGACGGTCCAGCCCTGCCGCACGAGCCCGTCGTACACCCGGGCCCTCTCGCCGACCAGCGATCCGACCCGCCCCAGCAGCTCGTCCTCGGCGCGGAGGGACGCCACGGCGGCGTCCTGGGCGACCTGACTGACGCCGAAGGGGACGGCTGTCTTGCGCAGCGCCGCCGCCACGGGCTCGTGCGCCACCGCGAAACCGACCCGCAGGCCCGCGAGGCCGTACGCCTTGGAGAAGGTCCGGAGCACCGCGACATTGGGCCGGTCCCGGTAGATCTCGATGCCGTCGGGCACGTCGGCGTCCCGGATGAACTCCCTGTACGCCTCGTCGAGCACGACCAGGACATCGTCCGGAACACGGTCCAGGAACCGTTCCAGCTCCACCCGGCGCACCACCGTGCCGGTCGGATTGTTCGGGTTGCAGACGAAGATCATCCGCGTCCGGTCGGTGACCGCGTCGGCCATGGCGTCGAGATCGTGCACCTCACCGCTGGTCAGCGGCACCTTGACCGAGGTCGCACCACTGATCTGCGTGATGATCGGGTACGCCTCGAACGAGCGCCAGGCGTAGATGACCTCGTCACCCGGGCCCGAAGTGGCCTGGAGCAGCTGCTGGGCGACACCGACCGATCCCGTGCCGGTGGCCAGATGGGAGACCGGCACCCCGAACCGGTCGGCCAGCTCGTTCATCAGACCGGTGCAGGCCATGTCCGGGTACCTGTTGAAGGCGGCGGCCGCGGAGAGCACCGATTCCATGACACCGGGCAGCGGGGGATACGGGTTCTCGTTGGAGGACAGCTTGAAGGCCACCGGTCCGTCCGCGGACGCCGGCTTGCCCGGCACATACGCAGGGACGCCGTCCAGCTCGGCGCGCAGCTTGGGGCTCGTCTCGCTCACCGCAGGTCCTCCTCGACCATCCGTACACATCAATACTGCTCACCATATGAGGATTGGGCACCTGTGCGAACGGCCCGGATCCGAAATCGTCCCCTCCGGACGGAAACGGTGGCCGCGCACCGCCCCGGCCGACTTCGGCAGGACTTCGGGAGGGGGGAGCGTCGCGCATCGCCCCGTGCGCCGGTCGCGCACTCCGTGGCGCGCATCCCTCGAACAGGTGAGTTGAGACCGCTTCGAGACATGCAGCATTCAGCAGGTACATGCGCGTCGATGCATGACACATTAATCCTGACGCCATCAACACCCGTGATTTACAAGGCATTTAAGCGTCTATGATCATGCAGAAACGTGCCTGCCGACGTAGGCATATGCGACCGGCTCAACCCGGCGTCGGACCCCTACTATCGGCTCGCCATGACAGCAGCAGGGAAGCACCAGGTGAGCCGGACAGAGACGCCCCGGCGCAGCGGCCGACAGGCACGGGCGGGGATCCGGGACGTGGCCGCGGCGGCCGGAGTCTCCATCACGACCGTTTCCGACGCGCTCAACGGCAAGGGCAGGCTCCCGGACGCCACCCGCCGGCATGTCCGCGAGGTCGCCGAGCGGCTGGGCTACCGCCCGTCCGCGGCGGCCCGGACCCTCCGCACGGGCAAGTCCGGGCTCATCGGCCTGACCGTGACCACGTACGGGGATGAACCTTTCACCTTCACCGAGTTCGCGTACTTCGCGGAGATGGCGAGAGCCGCCACCTCGGCCGCGCTCGCCCGCGGCTACGCCCTCGTGATCCTTCCCGCCACGTCACGCCACGACGTCTGGTCGAACGTCGCACTCGACGGCACGGTCGTCATCGACCCCTCCGACCAGGACCCGGTCGTCACCGAACTCGTACGCCAGGGCCTGCCCGTCGTCTCCGACGGACGCCCGGCGGGCACCCTGCCGGTCACCGCCTGGGTCGACAACGATCACCGGGCGGCCGTACTCGACCTCCTGGACCATCTCGCGGCCGCGGGAGCCCGCCGCATCGGGCTGCTGACCGGCACGACCACCGACACGTACACCCGGCTCTCCACCACCGCCTACCTCCACTGGTGCGAGCGGGTCGGCCAGGACCCCGTCTACGAGTCCTACCCGGCTCACGACCCCTGCGCGGGAGCGGTGGCCGCCGACCGGCTCCTGGCCCGCCCGGACCGCCCTGACGCCGTCTACGGGCTCTTCGACCCCAACGGCACGGATCTGCTCGCCGCGGCACGCCGCTACGGCCTGCGGGTCCCGGAGGACCTCCTGCTCGTCTGCTGCAGCGAATCCACCGTGTACGCGTCGACCGAACCCCCCATCACCACGCTCTCGCTGAAGCCCCGCAGAATCGGCACAGCGGTCGTCCAGCTCCTCATCGACGCCATCGAAGGCGTCGAACACGACGGACCCGTGGAGCAGGTGATACCGACGGAGCTCATCGTCCGTACGTCCTCGCAACGGCGTCCGCCGCGCACCACGGTCAGCGCTCCGCGATCCCCTGCCGGGGACTGATCGGATCAATTCGGACCAAACGGCCGATGAACCGGGTGTGCGCACGGATTCACCACCCCTGGTGCGTCACACAGAACGATCCGCATTCCTATGATGGGCGCACGACACCGCGGACCACCTCTACCAGGCAGGGACCGTCAGGTGTACGGAGGCGCGACGGTGGTGGAGGGGTCGATGACTCAGGGGGCCGGTCAGGAACCCGTGGTGCGGACAGCGACGTTGCGCGACTTCCGCGTACCGCCGTACGCGCAGGTGCCGATGGGAGCGGCCCTGCCGCACCCCGGTGACGTCGCGGTGGGCGACGAGCCACCGGCGGGGTACACCCCCACCGAGCGCGATCTGCCCGTGATCAACCGCGGCGACACCGTCCAGGTGCAGACCGTTCCGGACGCCCGGCCCGCAGGCGAAGCGGGCCGCGGTCCGCTGTTCGTCGTCGGCGACGTCCACGGCTACCTGGACGAACTGCTGGCCGCCCTGGCCGAGCAGGGCCTCGTCGACGCCGACGGGCGGTGGGCGGCAGGCAACGCCAGGCTCTGGTTCCTCGGCGACTTCACCGACCGCGGCCCCGACGGCATCGGCGTCATCGACCTCGTCATGCGGCTCTCCGCGGAGGCCGCGGCGGCCGGCGGGTACTGCAAGGCCCTCATGGGCAACCACGAACTCCTTCTGCTCGGCGCGAAGAGGTTCGGCGACACCCCCGTGAACTCCGGGGCCGGAACCGCGACCTTCCAGGCCGCCTGGCTGCTCAACGGCGGTCAGAAGACGGACATGGAGCGGCTCCAGGACGTCCACCTGCAGTGGATGGCCCGGCTCGACGCGGTCGTCGAGGAGGACGGGCATCTGCTCATGCACTCCGACACGACGGCCTACCTCGACTACGGGACCACCATCGAGGACGTCAACGACACGGTGCACGCCATTCTCACGCGGAACGACGCCGACGAGTGCTGGGACCTCTTCCGCAAACTCACCAAGCGGTTCGCCTTCCGCGACGAGGGCGGCGCACAGGCCGTCCGCGAACTGATGGACACCTACGGCGGGCAGCGCGTCGTCCACGGTCACAGCCCCATTCCGTACCTGCTCGGAGAGGTCGGACCGGAGGAGGGCGAGGACGTCTCACGGCCCGTGGTGGACGGCCCGCACGTCTACGCGGAAGGACTCGCCATCGCCATGGACGGCGGAGTGACCATGGCCGGAAAGCTACTGGTCGTCCAACTCCCCCTGCATGACTGACGGTCGTCGGGGAAGGAGCGTCACGACCCGGCGCCGTCGACGGGTCGGACCTATTTCCGGAAACCCCCTGTCACCCTGTGGCGTAGGCGCTCTACCATCGGCGTATCAGTAGCAGGCTCTCCTCCGTTTCCGCCTGATCATCCGGCCGCCGCACGGCCGGTCAGGCCCTACGGAGCATCGGGGGATGCACATGAAAAGCGCTCCGCACCTGCTGGCCGAGGACCGCCCGGAGTACGAGCGGATCCTTGCCGACGCACTGCGTCATGCTCACGAACGGCCCGATCTGGACGGAGTGGGCGACCGTCTCAACACGGAACAGCTGCGCACGATGGTGCTCGACGCCACGCCCCTGATCACCGAGGCCGCCGCCGCCGAGTACCAGCACTACGTGAAGGTCCGCGGCGAGTTGCGCGGACCGGAGGATCCGGAGGCCCGCTCCTCCGTCCTCGAACCGGCCACGGACGAGGCCACTCCGGCAGGCGCGGGTACCCTCGCGGTCATCGCCGTGCTGGCTCCCCTCCTCGCGGCCACGGCGGCCCTGATATTCCTGCTGGTCGGGTACCCCCTGAAGGCGCTGGACCCCGCCCCGGCCTTCGCCGGGACGATGGTCGCCGCCGGGTGGTTCTTCGCCGCTGTCGCCGCCGCCGCCATCCTCGTCGCCGCGGTCGGGCTCCTCGTCACGGCCCTGCGCAACGGAGCCAACGCACTGCCGGCCGTGGACGAGGAGGAGGAACTGCCGGAAGACGTGGCGCGCGCCCGGGAGGCATGGCGCCACGCCCTGCTGGAGCGCGGCATCCTGCCCTTCCTCCGGGACGCGCTGGCCGACCCGACCGCAGGCCCCGCCTCACGGACGCCGCACCGCTCGGCCAACCGCATCCCGAAGATCGGTTACAGCAGACCGGACTTCTCCGGGCCTGGAGACGGCCCCTCGGCCGGCACCCGTCCCACCTTCACCAGCCCCGACTTCACCAGCCCGGACTTCGGCGGCCCCGAACACCGGCCGGAATGATCCGGCCGGTGCGACGGGGGCGTCGGGGTGGTCCGCCGCACCGGAGAAGACCCTGGGGTCAGTCCGCGAGCGGCAGATAGACCCTGTTGCCGGCCGCCGCGAACTCCTTGGACTTCTCGGCCATCCCCGCCTCGATCTCGGCCTGTTCGTCCCCGTGCTCCCGCCGGATGTCGTGGGAGATCTTCATCGAGCAGAACTTCGGCCCGCACATCGAGCAGAAATGCGCCGTCTTCGCCGGCTCGGCCGGCAGCGTCTCGTCGTGGAACTCCCGCGCGGTGTCGGGATCGAGGGCCAGATTGAACTGGTCCTCCCAGCGGAATTCGAACCTGGCGTCCGAAAGTGCGTCGTCCCACTCCTGCGCCCCGGGGTGCCCCTTGGCCAGGTCCGCCGCATGCGCGGCGATCTTGTAGGTGATGACGCCGGTCTTCACGTCGTCACGGTTCGGCAGCCCCAGGTGTTCCTTGGGCGTGACGTAGCAGAGCATCGCCGTTCCCCACCAGGCGATCATCGCCGCACCGATGCCCGAGGTGATGTGGTCGTACGCGGGGGCCACATCGGTGGTGAGGGGGCCCAGCGTGTAGAACGGCGCCTCCTCGCAGATCTCCTGCTGAAGGTCGATGTTCTCCTTGATCTTGTGCATCGGGACATGGCCCGGGCCCTCGATCATCGTCTGGACGCCGAACCGCTTGGCGACGGTGTTGAGCTCACCGAGCGTACGGAGCTCCGCGAACTGCGCCTCGTCGTTCGCGTCGGCGATCGAGCCCGGCCGCAGTCCGTCGCCGAGCGAGTACGTCACGTCGTAGGCCGCGAGGATCTCGCAGAGCTCCTCGAAGTGCTCGTACAGGAACGACTCCTTGTGATGCGCCAGGCACCAGGCCGCCATGATGGACCCGCCGCGCGAGACGATCCCGGTCTTGCGGCGCGCCGTCAGCGGGACGTACGGCAACCGGACGCCGGCGTGCACCGTCATGTAGTCGACGCCCTGCTCCGCCTGCTCGACGACCGTGTCCTTGTAGATCTCCCAGGTCAGTTCCTCGGCCCGGCCGTCGACCTTCTCGAGCGCCTGGTAGAGGGGGACGGTGCCGATCGGCACGGGGGAGTTGCGCAGGACCCACTCGCGGGTGGTGTGGATGTTGCGGCCGGTGGAGAGGTCCATGACCGTGTCGGCACCCCACTTGGTGGCCCAGGTCATCTTGTCGACCTCCTCCTCGATGGAGGAGGTGACCGCGGAGTTCCCGATGTTGGCGTTCACCTTCACCAGGAATCGCTTACCGATGATCATCGGCTCGATCTCGGGGTGGTTGACGTTGGCCGGCAGAACCGCCCGGCCCGCGGCGATCTCCTCGCGCACGACCTCGGGTTCGACGTTCTCCCTGATCGCGACGTACTCCATCTCCGGGGTGATCTCGCCCCGGCGGGCGTACGCGAGCTGGGTGACGGGCCGGCCGTCACGGCTGCGGCGCGGCTGCCTCGGCCGGCCCGGGAAGACCGCGTCGAGGTTGCGCAGTCCCCCGCGCGGTGAGGTGTGCTTCAGCCCGTCGTCCTCGGGCCGGGTGGGCCTGCCCGCGTATTCCTCGGTGTCTCCGCGGGCGATGATCCAGTTCTCCCGGAGCGGGGCGAGGCCCCGGCGCACATCGGTGTCGACGCCGGGGTCGGTGTACGGCCCGGACGTGTCGTACAGCGTCACGTCGTTGCCGTTGGTGAGATGCACCTGCCGGACCGGCACCCGGAGATCCGGGCGTGAGCCCTGGACGTAACCCTTGTGCCAGCCGATGGACTTCCCGGCCTCGTCGTTCTCCGTGCCGGCGCTGTCCGCCGGGTCCACGTCGTCCGTCGGGATCTGCGCATTCCGCGCATTCCGCATCGAGGCAGGCGTGCGTGCGTCCGCTGTGGTCATGAGACCTACTCCCTACGCCGGCATTACCCGGTAACAGGTTCGGCGGTCGACGCAGCGTGTCCCGTATGGATATACGGAGGTCAGCGCCCTCTCAGCCCGGTGCTCCGAGCTCCCGCGTGTACAGATGTGGCTCCACGCTAGCCTCCTTTCTGGCGTGCTGACCAGAGGGCCTCCCCGGTTCTTGGGATGATCGCCGGGTGACGTCCCCCGGAAGCGCCCCTGAATCCCCCGGCCACGCGACAGGCAGCACGCAGAGCCACGTGCACGCCCACAGCCACAACCACGGCCCGGCCGCACCCGTCTCCAAGCACCTGCGCAAAGTCATCGCGGCCGTGGTGATCCCCTTCGCGACCGCCGTGCTGGTGGGCCTCGTGGCGTTCTGGCCCGGCGGTGCCCCCGCCCATGAACGCACCGGTGTCGGGTTCGACCGGCAGACCCAGGACGGGAGGGTGACGAAGGTCGTGTCGGTCGACTGCGCCGACGTCAACGCCTCGCAGGTACCGCCGACCGGCGACACCTCGACGCCGTCGGGACGGGAGGCCGTCAACGAGCAGTCGGGGCAGTGCAAGAAGGCCACGGTCGAAGTGACGACCGGTAAGGACAAGGGCCGTACGTTCGTCGAGGTCATCCAGCCCGACGCCCCGCGTCAACTGCGCGAGGGCCAGGGTGTGGTCGTGGCGTACGCACCCGACGCGCCCCGGGATCTGCAGTACTCGGTCACCGATGTGGACCGCAGTGTTCCGATGGCGCTGCTCGCCGGGATCTTCGCCCTCGCGGTGGTCGTCGTGGGCAGGCTGCGCGGGCTCATGGCGCTGATCGCACTGGCCGTGTCCTTCGCCGTGCTGACCCTGTTCATCCTGCCGGCGATCCTCCAGGGATCGAATCCACTGGTCGTGGCGGTGATCGGGGCCAGTGCGATCATGCTGATCGCCCTCTACACCTGCCACGGACTGACGGCCCGCACCTCCGTGGCCGTCATCGGCACGCTCATCTCGCTGCTGCTGATCGGGCTGCTGGGCTCGCTCTTCATCGGCTGGGCCAGCCTGTCCGGGAACACCGACGACAACACGGGGCTCATCCACGGGCTGTACCCGGACATCGACATGAGCGGCCTGCTGCTGGCCGGTGTGATCATCGGCTCGCTCGGCGTCCTCGACGACGTGACTGTCACCCAGACGTCGGCGGTCTGGGAACTGCACCAGGCCGACCCGACGATGGGCGTGCGCCGGCTCTACCGCGCGGGCATCCGGATCGGGCGCGACCACATCGCCTCGGTCGTCAACACGCTCGTGCTCGCCTACGCGGGCGCGGCGCTTCCGCTGCTGCTGCTCTTCTCGATCGCGCAGAGCAGCGTGGGCACCGTGGCCAACAGCGAACTGGTCGCGGAGGAGATCGTGCGGACGCTGGTCGGATCGATCGGCCTGGTCGCCTCGGTGCCGGTGACGACGGTGCTCGCGGCCCTGGTGGTCTCCGCGGACCGCACGGGGCTCGGCGCGGAAGCCGGAGCTCCTGCACCCGCACGGACCGGGAGGGGCCGACGCCGCAAGGCATGAGCCGGGACACCGGACGCATGGACCCGGGTCGCCGGCGCTCGGTGTTCAGCCGGATGATCCTGTTCAGCCGGCGTTCTGCTCCTTGGCGAGGATGCGGCCCAGTGCCTCTTCCAGATTGCCGTCGAAGTCACCCAGCGTGTGCTCCTGCCCGAGTGGAACCAGCTTGTCCGTCCGATCGAGAAAGGCCACAAGAGGTGCCGTGCCGGCCCTGAAGAGCGCCCTGTCCGCGCCGACCTGAAGGCGGATGTGCACGTCCGACAGCCCTTCGGGCTCGATCGGGCCGATGTGCACATCGCCGTCGCCACTGGGGCTGTTGAGACCGTCGAGCAGCAGCTCGCGGCCGAATGCCCAGGTGACGGGGGCGTCACCTGGCAGGTGGAAGGTCATCCGGATCGCATACGGATCGCTGACCTCGTACCGGAGCTCCACCGGAATACGGAAGGAGAGCTCCTCGGAGACGAGGAAGCTCATCATGACCTCTGCTTGAACCGACTCGCGCATCGTTCAACCCCGCAGTAGATGAAACTGGCCAGGAATGATCCCCCATGGCCCTATTGACGCCATCGTGGTGCACGCGATAGCAGATCACAAGGAGTGATTTTTCAGATACTGATAGAGAACACGAACGAGCGCAAGAGGGTGGTCACTTCACAGCGTAGTTGTTCGACTGCGGGGAGCAACCGTTCTTCTTGGCCCAAGGGGAGAGAAACAGCCATGGCCGCGACGGCGGAACCGACAGTGATCGGAATGGCCGCACAGACCGTCCCCATGGCGTACTCCTGCCGTTCGACGACAGGTTCCGTACGTTTCATCGATCTCAGCCGACCCAGCAGCGCCTGACGATCCCTTACGGAGTAACGCGTCAGCGGCCGCACGGGGTGCCGGTCCAGGTGGTCCTCGCGCGCACGCTCGTCGAGCTGCCCGAGAAGACACTGACCGAGGGCGTGGGCATGGCCCGTCTCCCGGAACGAGGCCCACTCATGCACCGCGGGTGCGGCGGGAGTGTCGGCAACGGCGACCATCTCGATCTCGCCGTCCTTGTAAAGGGCGCAGTACACGGGGGCGCCGATGACGTGCGCCCAGTGCGCGAGGGAGTCGACGATCACTCCGGGACGCGGAGTGGCCGGGCCCCCGCCGAGCCGCTCGGCCGCGGCCCCGAACAGGAAGACGCCGTTCTCCCTGCGGAGATATCCCTCATGGGTCAGGGTTCGCAGCAGGTGGTAGGCGGTGGGGAGGGGAAGCCCGGCCTCCCGGGCAAGCTGCTTCGCCGGCGCCCCGTCCCGATGGGTGCCCACAGCCTCCATAAGTCTCAGCGCCCGCTGAACCGAACCGATCAACGTCGGGACAGCGGCACTCGATGCCGTGGTCACAGGTCACCCCCAGGCATGGTGACGGGCTCTCAGCCCTCCCGCGGGGGCCGCCCCCACGGGCCCGCCGCGAGCCTGGGGTCCGGAGACCGGACGGTCGCACGAACCACTGGGCAGGATGGTGACGGACCGTCATTTCCCAGCTGGCGGCAGCGGTACGTCACTGTATCCGCACGTTCAGTCACGAGTGAGGTTTCGTCCTGGACTTAGCTCAGCTGGGCTAACCGCCGAATATGTGACCCGTCACCCGCTACGCGTACACGCTGTGACCACCGTGCCCGCGCCGTCCTCCTACCAGCCTCCGCGCTCGGACGAGGACATGAACTTCCGGACGACAAAGATCAGGCCACCCACGAGGACGACGAACACCAGCACCTTGAACAGCAGCCCGATGACGAAGCCGACCACACTGGCGATCAGACCACCGAACACGACGATCACGATGAGAGGCACCGCGATCCACTTCACCCACCAGGGCATCCCCGCGAAAATCTCCCGCACCGCCATCACCGTTACCTCGTCTCCGTGAGTTCCTGCTCCGATGCTAGAGGCGCGGGGGTGGCCTGTGGGGGCCGGGATCCCTTGAAGTCCCCTGAGCGATCCCCTAGGGAACGTCAAGATCCCGGACCGTGTTACCCGGAGGAAGCCCCGGAGACCGACCGCTCAGCCCTCCGGCGGGGAGAAGACCACCATCACCCGGAGGTCCTCGGTGATGTGGTGGAACTTGTGGGCGGCCCCGGCAGGTACGTACACGACGCTCCCCCGCCCCACCTGGGTGGTCTCCGTGCCGACCGTGATCGAGGCCCTGCCGCTGACGACGAAGTACACCTCGTCCTGCTGATGCGGTTGCTGGGGGTCGAGCGCGCCGGCGTCCAGGGCGTACAGACCGACTGACATGTTGCGTTCCCGGACGAACTGCAGATAGGCGCCGTCGTTGGCGGCGCGTTCCGCCTCCAGCTCGTCCAGTCTGAATGCCTTCATCGTCCGTCCGCCCCTCGCGCCTGTGCTCGTACACCCAGCCGGTGTCAGCCACCGATCATGTCTGCCACGATCAGACACATGAAGAATTTCGTAGTCAAGACGATCGCCAACGCGGGTGCACTGGCCGTGGCCATCTGGCTGCTCCAGGACATCACGCTGACCGGGGACAACACCGGACGCAAGACCCTCACCCTGATACTGGTGGCGCTGCTCTTCGGCTTGGTGAACTTCGTCGTCAAGCCGGTTGTGAAGCTGCTCACCCTGCCTCTGTTCATCCTGACGCTCGGGCTGATCACCCTCGTGGTCAACGCGCTGATGCTGATGCTGACCTCCTGGCTCGCCGGAGTCGTCAGTCTGAACTTCCACGTCGACGGCTTCTGGACCGCGGTCCTGGGCGGCCTGATCATCTCGGTCGTTTCCTGGGCGCTCAACGTGGTGCTCCCCGACGAGGACTGACACGTCCCCTGATGACACAGTGCGGAGCGGACCGGTGAGCACCGGGGAGAGACGAGGTAATGGGAATGAGCACCATGGGTGACGGGACACGGGCCGTACGAGCGGGCCTGCCCGAACCGGAACAGTACGAGCCCACTCTCCCCGGGCCGGTCTTCGCCGCCCACTTCCATCTGTCCGGCGAGCCCGTCGGTCCTTACACCTACGGCCGGGAGACGAATCCGACCTGGACCCACCTGGAGCGGGCCATCGGCGAGCTGGAGGCCCCGGGGGAGGAGGTGGAGACGACGGTCTTCGCCTCCGGTATGGCGGCCGTCTCCGCAGTGCTCCTGTCCCAGGCGCGCACCGGCGACGTCGTGGTCCTGCCGAACGACGGGTACCAGGCGCTGCCCCTGGTGCGCGAGCAGCTGGAGGCGTACGGCGTCGAGGTCCGCACCGCGCCGACCGGCGGCGACGCCCAGTCGGGGCTCCTGGAGGGAGCCAAGCTCCTCTGGATCGAGACCCCCTCCAACCCCGGGCTCGACGTCTGTGATGTGCGCAGGCTCGTCGAGGCCGCGCACGCCGCAGGCGCTCTGGTCGCGGTCGACAACACCCTGGCCACTTCTCTCGGCCAGCGCCCCCTCGAGCTTGGCGCCGACTTCTCGGTGGCCAGTGACACCAAGGGGCTGACCGGGCACGGGGACATCCTTCTGGGTCATGTGAGCTGCCTGGACCCACGGCTCTCGGCCGGGGTACGGCGCTGGCGCAAGGTGGTCGGCGCGATTCCCGGCCCCATGGAGGCCTGGCTCGCACACCGCTCGCTGGCGACTCTGCAGCTGCGGATCGACCGTCAGTGCTCGACGGCTCTGGCCCTGGCCGAGGCCTTGGCCGAGCGCACGGACGTGACGGGACTCCGCTATCCGGGGTTGCCCACCGACCCCTCGTACCCGATCGCCGTGCGACAGATGCGGCGCTTCGGCTCGGTGGTCTCGTTCGAGCTGGCGGACGAGCGGACCGCAGAGCGCTTCCTGGGCGCTCTGCGGCTGGTGGACGACGCGACGAGCTTCGGCGGCGTACGTTCCACCGCCGAGCGACGGGCGCGCTGGGGCGGTGACGCGGTACCGGCGGGCTTCATCCGGTTCTCGGTGGGCGCCGAGGATCCCGAGGACCTGCTGGCGGACGTGGAACGGGCGCTGGACGCGTCGGTGCGCTGAACCGTCCGCATACGGACCCGGCAGGGCCGGTCCGGGACAGGCGTCCCCGTCCACCGGACCGGCCCCGCTCGGGACGAGCGGTCCGAGCCTCCCCCTCGTGGCTCGGACCGCCCCGGTTCCTGCGCCGAGAACCGCCTGGACAAGGCTAGTTGACTGTGCGTCAGTGTCCAATCACAGTAACGACAGCCAGCTATCGACATATTTATAGTTGAGGCGGTCGTAAGGGACGGTGCGGTCCGACGCAGCGTCAGCCGAGGCGGAGAGGGCGGACCGTGGACCTGTCCCTGCTGCGCACGTTCGTCACGGTGCACAGGGCCGGATCATTCACTCGGGCCGCCGCCCTGCTCGGGCTCTCACAGCCCGCGGTCACCTCGCAGATACGCGCCCTGGAACGGCAACTGGGCCGCCCGCTCTTCCTGCGCAGAGCCCGCGGGGTCACCCCGACCACCGTCGGCGACGAGCTCGCCCACCGGGCCGCCCCTCACCTGGACGCACTGGTCGACATCGTCGAGGCCGGGCTCGACGAGGAGTCGGGGACGCGCACCCTGCACCTGGCGGGCCCGCCCGAGTTCACCTCCGTCCGGGCACTGCCGGCCCTCACACCGCTGATCTCCCAAGGGCTCGCACTGCGCAGCACTTTCGTCACGAGCGCCGAGGACATGTGGGAAGGGCTGGCAGCCGGACACCATGATCTGGCCATCACGACGGCCCGACCGCGGGGTGGACCGATGACATCGACCACGCTCTGCGACGAGGAACACGTCCTGGTCGCCGCGCCGCGCTGGGCGGGGCGCCTGGGGCCCGGTGTGCTGCGGCACAAGGGCTCCGTGCTTCTGGAACAGCTTCCGGTGGTCGAGGTGCACGAGAGCCTTCCGCTGATCTCCCGCTACTGGGCGACGGTCTTCGACAGCCGCCCTGCCGCTTCCGCCGCTGTGATCGCACCGGATCTCCGGGCGGTTCTGGAGTGCGCGGCAGCGGGCGCAGGCCTCGCGGTGTTACCGCGCTATCTCTGCGAGGACGCGCTGGAGCGGGGTGAGGTCGTGGCGCTGCTCGACCCTCCGGTACCGCCGCTGCGCACGTACTTCCTCATCGCAAGAACCGGCACACTCGGTCTCCCGCACATTGCGCGGGCGCACGAGTTGCTGGTGCGTGCTGCCGTGGACTGGTGACCGGTCGGCCGGCAGGCGTTTCAGATCGGGTTTCCTGGGCCACGCTCTTGCCATGACCGAACGCCCCGTGGTCAAGCGCACAGCTCGCGTCGTTCTGCTCGACGGCGATGACCTCATCCTGATCAAGCGCACCAAGCCAGGTGTCGACCCGTACTGGATCACGCCGGGTGGTGGCGTGGAGCCGGAGGACGCCACCGTCGTCGAGGCCTTGCACCGCGAGGTCGACGAGGAGCTCGGCGCCAAGGTCGTCGACGTGGTGCCCTGCTTCGTCGACACCGTCGAGCACATCGCCGGCGGCGGCGTCAAAGGCGTGAAAGTGCAGCACTTCTTCGTCTGCCGACTGGCATCGATGGATCTGTCGCGTCGACACGGTCCGGAAATCGACGAACCCTGCGGGGAGTACGAGGTCGTCCGCGTGCCCTTCAGCCGCGTAGGAATCGCAGCCGTACACCTCGTACCCCTGTCGCTTCGGCACTATCTGGACGCCAACATCGAGGGCGTACGGGCTCTGCACGCCCCCGATCTGGGCTGAGGCCCGGTCCAGGAGGAGGTGTACGACTGGCAGGCATGACTGTCGGTCGCACACCCCGGCCGGGAGCCGTCACCACGCCCGACGCCGGATGACCGCCCGATTCGGTCTTGGCACCGCGTTTCACGTGAAACCCGGAGCGGGGGTTTCACGTGAAACCCCGCTTCGACTCGCCTCTCCATCACTGCGATATCGGCACCGAAGCCGTGGCGCCGGACTCGCCGAGGCCGGCGTCTGCGGCCGGCCCGGGAGCGTGTGCCGCAGCCTGACCGCCGGCGACCGTACGGCGCTCGATCGAACCGGAGACCACGGCCAGCAGCAGCGCCGATGCAGCGAGTGCGGCACCGACCCAGTTGGGCGCGGTGTATCCGAACCCGGCCGCGATCACGATGCCGCCGAGCCACGCCGAGAGGGCGTTCCCGAGGTTGAAGGCACCGATGTTGACGGCCGAGGCCAGGGTGGGCGCGCCGGCCGCCTGGTCGAGAACACGCTTCTGGAGCGGTGGCACGGTCGCGAAGCCGAGCGCCCCGATGAGAACGATGGTCACGGCTGCCGCGATCTTGTTGTGCGCGGTCAAGGTGAACAGGGCCAGGACCGTGGCGAGCGCGCCGAGCGACACGTACAGCATCGGCATCAGGTGGCGATCGGCGAACTTTCCGCCGAGCAGATTCCCGCCGACCATGCCCAGGCCGAAGAGGACCAGGAGCCAGGTGACGGATGACGTGGCGAAGCCGGCGGTGTCCGTCATCATCGGCGTGATGTAGGTGATCGCCGCGAAGACACCGCCGAAGCCCAGCACCGTCATCGCCATGGCAAGCAGCACCTGGACGTTGCGGAACGCAGCCAGCTCGTGGCTGATCCGCACTCCCTGAGGTTTCGGCTGTTCCGGCACCAGCTTCGCCACACCGAGGAGACCCAGGACTCCGAGTCCTGCGACAACGAAGAACGTCACGCGCCAGCCGAGATTCTGGCCGATGAAGGTACCCAGCGGGACTCCGACGACGTTGGCGACGGTGAGTCCGGTGAACATCATGGCGATGGCGCCGGCCTTCTTCTCCGGGGCGACCAGATCCGCAGCAACGACCGATCCGATACCGAAGAAGGCCCCATGAGCGAGTGAGGCGATCACCCGCCCGGCAAGCATCACGCCGAAGACGGGGGCGAGTGCGGAGACCACGTTCCCCACGATGAAGAGCCCCATCAGGAGCATCAGCATGCGCTTCCGGGTCACGCGGGTGCCAAGGAAGGTCATCAGGGGAGCACCGAGGACCACACCCAAGGCGTAGCCGGTGACGAGGAAGCCGGCAGTCGGGATCGAGACCTGGAAGTCAGCCGCGACATCGGGAAGCAACCCCATGATCACGAACTCGGTGGTGCCGATACCGAATGCCCCTATGGCGAGGGCGAGGAGCGCGAGCGGCATGGATGTCACTTCCCTAAAGATTGTGTCTGCCCCTTACGAGCGCCCACAATAATTGCAGACGCCTGTTAATTGCAAGCGCGGGCTATTGCATCCGTGCCCTATCCTGGAGGAAAACAGCTCCCGTACGGAGGAGAGACCGTGACCGCGACAGATCCCGCACTGACGTCCCTCGCGCAGAGCTGGTGCGCCCTCTCACTGCTCCACGGGAAGATCGAAGCCCGCATCGAGCGGGCCCTTCAGTCCCGCCACAACCTCAGCGCGCGAGAGTTCTCCCTGCTCGATGTCCTGAGCCGCCAGCACAGCGGGACGGGCGGACACCTGCAGATGAAGCAGGTGGCGGACGCCGTGGTGCTCAGCCAGAGCGCCACCACCCGGCTGGTCACCCGGCTCGAGGACCGGGGGCTGCTCACCCGGTACCTGTGCGACACGGATCGGCGGGGTATCTACACGGACGTCACAGAAGCGGGCCTCACGCTGCTGAGCGAGGCCAGGCCGACCAATGACGTCGCACTCCGCGCAGCCCTCGACGAAGCTGCCGAGAACCCGGAGCTCGCTCCCCTGGTCCGGACCGTCGAGGCGCTGAAGATCCCCGCCTGAGGCAGCGGGTTTGCGTAGTCTGCCGATCATGAGCGATCTCGACATACGTCCCGCAGCACTCGCTGACATCCCCGCCGTCGTGGCCATGCTGGCCGACGACCCGCTGGGCGCGCAGCGCGAGTCACCGGACGACCTCGTCCCCTACCGATCCGCTTTCCGACGGATGTGCGACGACCCGAATCAGCATCTGGTCGTGGCCGTGCGCGAGGACCAGGTCGTGGGAACCCTTCAGCTCACCGTCATTCCCGGTCTGTCCCGACGCGGCGCGACGCGCTCGGTCATCGAAGGCGTCCGAGTCCATGCCGAAGAGCGAGGCAGTGGGCTCGGCACCCAGCTGATCCAGTGGGCAGTCGACGAATCCCGCCGCCAGGGTTGCCAGCTGGTGCAGCTGACGTCGGACAACACGCGTACCGACGCCCACCGTTTCTACGAGCGGCTCGGTTTCACCGCAAGCCATGTCGGGTTCAAACTCGCCCTCTGAGCCAGGGATCTCCGGGCAGTTAGGCACCTCGGGAGGTATCGCGTGTACCACATCGATGACGAGCAGCGCCGGATCAGGCTCGGCCGGCGGCATCTGCTCGTCCCCTCCGACCGGGCCACCTCCGTCGTCGCGGTGGCTGACGCCGTCGTCGCGCTGCACGCGACCGATGCCGCGACGGTCTTCCTCTCCGCCTGTGCACGGCTCACTGCCCCCGACGTGGGCGCGGTGGAGCGAGCGCTCTACGAGGACGTCTCACTGGTGCGGCTCCTCTCCATGCGGAACACCTTGTTCACCATGTCCAGGGCCGTCGCACCTGCCGTCGATACGTCGAATGCGCGGCGCGTGGCAGCCAAAGAGCGCCAGAGGCTCCTCAAGCAACTGCGGGAAGACGGCAACGGGCTGGACGAGCGGTGGCTCGCCGATGTCGAGCAGCAGACGATCGCCGCTCTGGCCCCGCGCGGTCGCGCGACTGGGAGCGAGCTTTCAGCAGCCGTACCGGCACTGCGCACCAAGATCACGGTCTTCCCCGGAACGAAGCAGGAGACGGTGCAAGGCGTTGCCTCCCGGGTGATTCGGGTGCTGGCCGCAGATGGCCGTATCCGAAGGGACCTGCCACGCGGCTCCTGGACCTCCAGCCAGTTCCGCTGGACGGCTGCGGAACCGTGGCCCGCATCGGATCCTGCACAGGCCCGGGTGGAAGTGGCCCGGCGCTGGCTCCGTTCATACGGTCCCGCGACCGAAGGGGATCTCAAATGGTGGACCGGCTGGGGTGTCCGCGAGACGCGCGACGCCTTGGCGGCGATCGCCCCGGAGGAAGTACTGCTCGACAGCGGGGCCGTCGGCTGGGTCGTCCCGGGGGATCTCGCCGTGGAGCCTCCCCCTGAGCCCTGGGCGGCTCTGCTGCCCGCCCTCGACCCCAGTGCGATGGGCTGGGCCGATCGCACATTCCAGCTGCCCTCGAATCACCGTGCCGCCCTGTTCGACCGCTCGGGAAACATCGGCCCCACGGTGTGGTGGAACGGTGGGATCGTGGGTGGCTGGGCTCAGAGCACCAACGGTGAACTGGTGTGGCGCCTGCTGTCCGACGTGGGCAAGGAAGCCTCGGATCTCATCGGGTCCGAAGCATCGCGGATGTCGGCGTGGATGGGTGACGCCCGGATCACTCCACGCTTCCGCACGCCTCTGGAACGCGAACTGACAGCCTGATTCTTCGCCAACTCGCGAGCTGATGACCTGTTGCTCCACGGAAGAGGTCGACCAGGCGTTCCGTGTTTCACGTGAAACGCCGGGTCTCGCCCTGGTCTCGCTCTTGATCACGCTCTCCTCGTGCGCTCGTCGTGCGCTTCGGAGCGCTTTTCGGGGGCTCTTCGGGAGCCCCTCAGAGGTTGAGCCCTCGCCAGCCGTCCGCGTTCACACCACCAGGGATGGCCGCGGTCCGCTCATACGGCTCCCGGGTGAAGACGAACGATCCCAGGTCCAGATGGTCGACCGTGCCGTCATCGGCACGCACCACTTGGAGCGTCTCCCCCGCGTAGTAGCCGTTGAGCCCCACCCACGTACCGTCAGGGCGTGCTCGGAAGCGTGCAGCACGACCGATGCCTCGCAGCGGCTGGAGCTCGAGGCCCCCGTCTACAAGCAGCTTCAGGGCGTGAACCTGGGTACCCCAGTACCAGGGCCCGGTCAATGCCAACAGCTCTTCGTCGACCTCAGGCAGAGGTCGCCAGGGTTCCGGCATCCTCGGTTCCGCATCAGCGACGATCTGAATGAGGTCTCCGGCGACCGTTCCGGTCAAGGGGCCGGAGGTCGCGTTCGAGAGCACGACGGCAGCCACATCGTCCTCGACGCTGAACAACAGTGTCGCCAGGAAACCGGGCAACGATCCGGAGTGCCCGAAGAGCGTGCGGCTTCCACGCCGCAGAACCTGCAGACCGAGGCCGTACGCTCCAGCCCAGTCACCCGTCTCGTGCGGGGCAGCTGGGACACGCATCTCCGCTACCGAGGAGGCACACAGCACCCGCTCATCTCCCTGCGCGAGGAAAGCCGCGAAGCGCAGCAGATCGGTGGTGGTCGACCAGAGCTGACCGGCCGGTGCCATCAGCCCGAGGTCCTCCGCCGGCTCAGGCAGCATGACGTCGGCCCAGGGATGAACGGCCCAGCCTCGGGCATGCGGAGCCCGGGCCTGCTGGGTCGTACGGTCCATCCCGAGAGGCTCCAGGATCTCGCGGCGCAGCACGTCCGCCCAGGATTCGCCCCGCAGTGCCTCGACCAGCGAGCCGAGCAGGGTGTAACCCGGGTTCGAGTAATGGTGTCCGTGACCGGACGGGTGGATCAGGGGCTCATCTCCAAGCACATCCGCCAGTTCCGGACGTGTGGTGCCCGGCGTCCTTTCCCACCAGGGGGCAGGCGTCTCGGCCCCCAGGCCGCCGCTGTGACCGAGCAGCTGAAAGACGGTCACCTGCCCGACGCCCTTGTCCGTGTTCGGGAGGTGTTTCTCGAGGGGATCGTCCAGATCCAGCAGACCTTCGTCGCGCAGGCGCATCACCAACACCGCGGTGAACGTCTTGGTGATGGAGCCGATCCTGAACTGTGTTTCCCCATCGGGTTCATGGCCGTCCACACAACTGCGCGCACCACTCCACGCGATCTCTCCGTCCCGTCGCACCGCGGCAACAAGGGAGGGGGCCCGGCCTTCGGATTGCGCCGTGGCGACACGATGGAGCAGAGCGCGCCGGGTGCTGGGGAGCAGAACTTCGGAAGTGGTCATGCCCAAGGATGACCTGCTCGGCCATGACCTGACGACCGGTTTCACGCCCGGCGGCCCCCGGCGTCACCGTGTACGCCCGCTGCCTCTCACGCTCACCCGCCGGTGCTGCCTGCCGGCCCGGACCGACCCGACCCGGCGCCGCGGGCCTTGTCGGAACAGCCCGGCTTCGTGACATCCCTCAAGCGGGTGCGGTAGGCCGATGGCCTCTCAGCCCCGGTCTGCGTCGTCCGCTGAGTAAGGAAGCGGGGGAAACAGTCGGGTGATGCGGGTCACCGTCGAGCGCCGTCGGGCGGAGCCGGAGGCATTGCCGCGGTCCTGACAAAGCGCGAGTGCCCGTCGGCCGAGGTTCGCGATGGGGAGCCTCTGCGACGTATCCGTGACAAGCGAGCTGCCGTACGCGCAAGGAGCAGAGGACGGAGCCGCAGCCCAACCATGAGGCGGCTTCGGTCGCTGTGACGGTGCCGCCTTCGGCGAGCAGTTGTCCAGCAAGGCAGTGCGAACGCCGTGCTCACGCAGCTCCTCGTCGACACGGGCTACCGGGTCGCCCGGGGGGTTGGCGTCATCTTCAGTCACTTCGTATTCCGTCGACCGACGAGTCCGCCTGCAAGGCCGCCCCGTGAACACGGGTAAGGGTCTGCCGTTGCGGTGGCCTGCGCATCTCAGCTCAGTGCCGGGCACGACTTCGGATCCGGTACCGACCGCGAGGTTCCGACACGAAATCCGAGGCCGGCACATGCGACGTGTAGGTTCTCAGCCGCTGTGTCATGTGGCAGCGCGGTGACCTGGACGTTTTCAGGCTGTCTCACGTCGTGTCGCCTGCTTCCTGTCTCAGCTTCGTGTCACTTCCTCAAGCGGGTGCAGAAGGCCGAACGGCTCCTCAGCCCTGGTCCGCGTCGTCTGCTGTGTGAGGAAGCAGGGGGAACAGTCGGGTGATGAGGGCCACCGGTCGAACACCGTCGGGCCGAGCCAGGGGGCGTTGTTCGCGGTCCTGGTAGGGCGCGAGCGCCCGTCGGATCACGTTCGCGACTCGGCTCATCTCTTCGGGTGTCAGGTAGGCGACGGCGCTGAAGGCTTCGTCGTGGCGCCATTCAGACGGCGCTTCATCCCGCTGAGTCAGCCATCGCTGCCAGCTCTCGTCCTCCAGCCCACGGGCCAAGTCGCCGAACTGCTCCTCCGCCATGGAACCGTCGGCAGCGGGGGTCCTCAGCCGCCATGGACGTGCGCGGCCGCCTTGGTGAGGGGCCTCGTCGATATATCCGTGGCGTGCGAGCTGGCGTAGGTGGAACGAGCAGAGGCCAGAGCTGTAGCCCAGCCGGGAGGCGGCTTCGGTGGCTGTGACGGTGCCGACTTCGGCGAGCAGGTCCAGCAGGGCTGTGCGGACGTCGTGCTCACGCAATTCTTCGCCGGTGCCGGCTGCATGGTCGCCTGGGGTGTTGACATCATCTTCAGTCACTTTGCAAAGTCTGCTACTTTGCAAAGCCCTTGGCAAGCAGTAGCTCTGCTGAAGGCATCAGCTGCGGTGACCTCCGTGGCATCTGTGGCATGCACAAAAGGAGACAGCCATGTCTGTTCGTGACGAGCGATCCCGTTCCGCCGATCGACGAGTCCGCGTGCAAGGCCGCCCGGTGGACACCTATCCGGCTCTGCCACCGGAGGCGGGACGGGGTTCGGTTCGCAGAGTCACGGTGGTCGGTGAGGAGGTGCTGAGCCGTCCGTGCCGGGAGGTGACCAAGTTCGGGACTCCGGAGTTGTCGGCGTTAATCGACGACATGTTCCTGACCATGTATGTGGCCGACGGCGCCGGCCTTGCTGCCAACCAGGTCGGCGTTGACCTGCGACTGTTCGTGTATGACTGCCCGGACGACTATGGGATCCGGCATGTCGGTCACATCATCAACCCCGTCCTGGACCTGCTCGATCCCGGGAGTCGGCGGCTGGTTGACGAATTCGAGGGCTGCCTGTCCGTGCCCGGTGCCACCTTGACGGTTCCCCGCACCGATCGTGCTGTCGCCCGTGGGGTCGACAAGGACGGCAACCCTCTCGTCATCGAGGGGCTGGGGTACTTCGCCCGGTGTCTGCAGCACGAAACCGATCACCTCGTGGGCCACACGTATCTTGATCGACTCTCCAAGCGGGACCGCAAGGACGCGTTGCGGCAGATGGAAGACCGCAGGGAGGAGGTCTTCGCCCAACGCGCGATCAAGACCGCCCGTCTGGGCCAATAAGACGCTTGGCCGCAGCGGCCACCTTCCTGCCGTAGGGCGTGGGCCGCATCCTGCGGCCCCGCTCAGCACGTTCGATCAGGGGTCGGCCCAGGTCCTTTTCGAGCCGGTTGATCTGGGTTGTCAGTGTCGATTGGTGAATACCGAGGGCTCGGGCGGCTTCGGTGACGGTGGAGTAGGGCAGGGCGGCAGCGAAGCGTTCGAGTCGCTGCCAGGCATTTGGGCCGGTCAGAGCGGCGCGCAGGATAGCGGGGGCGTCTGCGGCCTGATCGACGGTGCGAAGGGCGGTGTGGTGGCTGGCTCCGCCGCGAGGACGGAGGGGGATCTTGTGGATGTGAGCCCAGCGGGCCATGTTCGCAGGGCTCATGCCGGTTTCGCGGGCGAGGTCCGGCAGCGTCCGACGGCGGTGGACGTATTGCTCGATGAGCCAGTCCCGTTCGATGGCGCCGCGGCGCTTGTGGTCCTGGGGCCCTCGGAGCGGGATGCCGTACTCCTTGGCGAGGTCGGTCAGCACGCTTCGGGAGAAGCCGGTGAGCTTGGCGATCTGCTGGAGGGACCGGTGTTCGTCGAGGTAGAGCTGGGTGAAGCGCTCTGCCGGGACGGTTTGCCGGGCTTGCTGCCGGATGCGGCCAGTGGCTCTGGCGGCGTTCTTTGTCAGCGGGGTTGCAGGGGCTGGATGTTCGTCGAGAGCATGTCGGATGGCCTCGACGGTCGTGCCCAGGACCTGGGCGGCGTACTGAACAGGGTGCTGCCGTTCTCGGACGAGCTGGTGCAGGCGGGGTAGGTCGACGTGCGCCGGGTCAGGGCCGGGAAGGGAGAGCCCTGCCAGCAAGGTGGTGGGAGGCTGCCAGGCCACGGGCTCGTCGTGGATGTGGTGCGAGGCCAGGAATTCGAGGGCTTCCTGCTGGAGGGCGTGCACAAGTTCAGGGGTCTGAAGCGCGGTGAACCGCAAGGACGTTGCCCGGAACTCTGCGCTGTCGAGACCGCCCAGGTCGTCGGGGGCAGACTCGGCGGGCAGGCCGCTGAGACGTTGGAAGAGCTGACTGCGTGCGATGCGTTCGCGCCGTCCGGTTCCCGGTGGTGTTCCGGTGCGGCGGCAGATCTCCAGCCAGCGGGCATGAGGAAGCAGGCCGGTGTAGTCCAGGAGTCGGCGCCGACCGTAGTCGATGGGGGTGCTGTTGGCATCGAGGTAGTCCGCGAGCCGGTCCAGGGCAGTGGCGATGTCCTGCCAGTGCGGAAGGTCGTCGAGTTCCTGGAGGAGGCGTGACACCTCAGTGCCGCCGATGGTGTCGCCGATCAGCCCGGCTGCCTGGTCCAGGGATGTGCGGCTGTCGGGAATCAGCAGCAGGGCGGCGAGAACGGGGGCCAGAGCCCGCGCATGGATTCCTTCAGGTGGTGCGAGGCGGATCGTCCAGGGCGGCCAGAACATCGTGGGGATCGCCCTGGCTCGCTGCTCGATGTCCTGAGTGGTCCTGGTCGGCCGGCGGGGGGTCTTGGTCGTGATGCGGTAGCGGACGTATTCGCTGGGGCGGAGGGAAGGGGCGAGGGCGGCCAGGTGCACGGACTGCAGCACCGGGCTGATTCCCCTGCCCCAGCTGTCGATGCTGGCCGCCGAGATCTGCGTGAGTTCCTCGCGTACCGCTTCCAACAGGCCCCGCAGGGCCTCGCCGGCCGGGTGGATTCCCGGTTGCTCCAGGATGCTCAGGGCCATGGTGACCGCGACGGCCGTGTCCGCGGCTCGGGGCGGGGCCATGAACCCCGGACGTTCCATGGCCTGTCCGGTGTGCGGGGAGACCGCATCGGTGTTGAGGTGCGCTTCTGCGATATCAGCCGAGATCTGTTCCCGTAGGACAGCTGCGGGAAGGTCGCTCAGGACGCGTATGCCCAAGGCCCGAATATCCGCCAGCACCGCCGATGCTGGCTGGGGAGAGGTCCGGTATGGGCCGAAGGCAGCCGTTGCCCCGTCAATGATCTCCATCACTCGGTCCTGCGCCATGAGAACTGGATGGCCAGGAGGCAGGAGAAGCGTCGAAACGCGGGTCAGATCAGTGCCGCAGCCAGCCGAAAACGGGCGGGTGGGGCGGGTCGGTGGATTGCCGCAGAATTCAGACTGAGGGACGGACCAGCCGGAACGGGGCCGCTGCCGCGGCACCCTCCCGCAGTGCGGGCAGCAGTCCGCCAGCAGTCTGCAGTGCCGGGTGCAGGCGAAGGAGAAACCCAGCCTCCAGGACAATTGCCAGCGCCCACCACTGGCAAGAAGGCACTCTGGGCAGAACCGGGATCCCCCTCCGCGGCCCCAAAGGACGTGCCGTGACACGGCCCGGCCCCCGGCACTCATGTGGAGGGCCCGTCCGTCGTAGTGCGCCAGGGTCAGGGCAGCGATTGTCTCCAGGGACGTCCCGGTGGCGTGTGCGACAGCATTGGTCCGCTGTTCGTCGAGGACGATCGTCCAGTCTGCCGGGATACCCCGGAACTGGTTTCCGGGCTGGTGCCGGACCGGGAAGCCAAGGTGCAGCAGGACATCACCGAGTGCGGTGTCCATCCGCCTGGCCGTCGCCTCCAGCCATGAGTCCAGGGCCTCGCCCGGCAGTGGAGGCAGCCGGATCGGCAGGGTGCGGACCGGCGTTCTCATGCGGGTCGTCGGCTCCGGGGGCGCGGACGGCTGGTCAGCCGATTCTTCTCTAGCGCGGCCTGAAGTTCGAGACGGGCAGCCTCAGATGCCTCGTCGTTCTTCACCCGGTCCATTAGCTCCTGGTCAAGACGTTCGGCGCCGGTGCGAACCGCCCGCTGGCAGCTGCGGTTGATCAGCGTCATCAGCGAGCCGATGTGCCCGGTGCTGCGGGCGAAGAGGTAGTCCGACAGATCGTCCGCGACCATGCCGGGGTGCTTGTCAGTGAGCACCACCCGCTGTTCGAGGGCCAGCAGCATCTGCCGCCATTCCCGACGCCCGGCCTCCGTATCAATGGTGAACGGGCGAAGCCCGAGGCGAGTGGTGCGGCGGCCGGTCTGAGCCAGAGCGGTGTCGCGCCCGTTCGTTCCTTCGCCGAACAGGCCCTTCTTCGCGAGCTCGACTCCCACCATCAGCAGCGTCACCGGGAACTCGTTGGCGATCCACTTCAGGTGGTTGCTCACCTCGATTCCGCTCTTCTGTCCCCATTTCAAAAAGTGCAGATCGTCCAGAACCACCAGTCGGACATCGCAGGACAGTACGCAGTCCAGCACCCGCCGGCCGAACTGGGCGGTGGTGCCCCGCATCTGTCCGGGGTGGCCGAAGAACTCCAGCATGGCCCGGTTGAGGTCCTTCATTCCGGTGTTCCCGGTCAGCCCGACCCGGCAGACGGGGATCCGCTCGTGCCCCTGGCTCGTGAACGTGCCTGATTCCTCGATCTCCCGCTGGTGGAAGTCGCGGGCGAAGGCCAGCACGGAGGTCGTCTTGCCCAGCCCCGGGAACGCGTCGACGGCCACCGCGCCCTTGGCCTTGTCGCCGTCCTGCTCGTTGCTGTCGACGATGTCCCATAGGTCTTCGTGGAGCTCTGTCAGTTGCGGCGTCTTGACCGGGCCGATGTTCGCGTGCCACTGGCGGCGCTGGCGGTCGTAGTCCGTGCGCGCCTGCGTGGGCAGGGACTTCAGCTGCTTTCGGGTCAGCAGGTCGGGCCGGCTGCGGCGAGGGCTCTCGGCGAATGCCTTGAAGTCTTCCTTCCGCGACAAGGCAAGACTGCCTGGCTGCGGAACGCTGCCGTCGTTCACACGTCCCCCAGGGCATCGGCGTAGAAGTCGTCCTCCCCGGCGAGGTCCTCCAGATCAGCCTCGTCGGCATCCCCTGTCTCCGTCACCACGTCGGGCTCCCGCAGTTCCGCAGTCTCCGCATCCTGGCCAAGGGCCTTGCGTACGGACGGAAGCGAGACAACCGTCTCCGTATCGCCCGCCGCCGGAAGCTCGATAGCTGCCTGCTCACGCGAGAGCCGCAGGGCCATGCGCCGCTCGGCAATCGTGGTGCCCAGCCCGAGGTTCCACCGCTCCAGCAAGTCAGCAACGGCAAGCCGGTCGTCTGGGAAGCGGTACTTCGAAGCAGCCAACTGCCGGGCGAACGTCAACGCGTCCTCGCTCAAAGGCATCTCGGCCGACGGTGCGTGCTCCCACACCAGCGTGTGCCAGGCACGGGTGGCCGGATTGCGGAAGTAGATCCGGGTGATGTCGTCGGGGTCCACCTGGAAGGGCCAGCCGTTCTTCACCGGCCCGTCATAGGGACTCTGGATTCCCGGCTCCGGCAGTCCGGAGCCGCTGTAGCGGCGGCGGCCGATCTCGACCCCGTAGTGCTGGACCGTGCGCCACTTCGTCTGCAGGAACTCAAAAGCCAGATCCCGGTCGCGGGGTGCTTCGATGTAGCCCGCCCGGGCCATGCCGTGCTCGAACATCTTCGCCGGAGACATCCGCAGACCCGGCAGACCCGGATCGACGAGACCGGAGTGCGGCCTGCAGTGATAGACCGTCGCAGTCCACTCCCGGATAATCGCTTCCAGCTCGTCGAGGAAGAAGAACGCGTCGTCCTCCGGGCTCTCGCCCCGCGAGTGGATGTCGGGCCCCTTGTAGCCGGGCAGCACCTGCAGCAGCCCCTCCCTCAGGGTCCGGAAGTAGCGCTCGACCGGCCCCTTGTCGCGGCCCGTCCGGAGCCGGGCCGGCTGGATGGAGATGCCCATCCGTCGGCAGACGCTGGTCAGATGCTCCGAGACGTAGACCTTGCCGTGGTCGACGACCAGCGTCTCGGGAACTAGAGGCGGCGAGGCCAGCCCTGGTCCGGTGGCGCCTTCGACATCGACCAGGACGGTGCGGGGGATGCCGTGCTCGGGCCAGACCGCGTGCCGCGGCCAGTCCCGCCCCGCCGGCCTCGGCCGAAACGACTGGAACAGCACCGCGCTGACATCCACCGCCTTCGTCGAGACCGGAGTGAGCCGGATCCCCGTGATGCAGCGGGTGTACCAGTCCATCCCGATGCTCAACTCGGCCTGTACCCACTTCAGGGTCAGCGGGTCGAACGCGAAGACGTCCAGTCGGGTGGAGTCCATCAGCAGGTACTCGCCCGGCCGGGTCGGCCGCAACTTGCCGTACGGACCCTCCGGCCGACCGGCGATATCCCGATTGCGCTTCGTACTCAGCCGGAACAGTGGATGGCGTTGCTCCAGCTCCTCCAGCAGCCGAAACGCCGTCGCCCGACTCGGTTGCGGCACCGCCCCCTCGCCGAACCGCGCGATCACCCGAGCTCGGGTTCGATCGATCACCATCGTCCGCGACGGCTTCGACTGGTCGGCGTGCTCGACCATCACCTCCACCGCGGTCTCCACCCACCGGTCATCGACCGAGGTCTGTGAACGCTCCGACCGCAACCTCCTCGGTGCAAGCCCGGCCTCGCCATGCTGGAGAAACCCAGCGACCCAGCGCTCAATGGTCCGGATCGTCACGCCAAGTTCTGTCGCCTTCGCTGCCTTCCTCGCCTCCATCGGCACGGCCGTGGCATAGGCGGCTTTCAGCTCGTCATCGGCCGCCAACTCCCCGCTGCCGGAGCGATAACCGGTCAGCACCTCGCGGACGTGTCCAGCTCGCTCCAGGACTTTCTGTCTCTCCTCCGCATCGAGCTGACCGAGGACCACGGAGGCGACCTCGCCTTCGTCATCCGCGGACGGTCCCGGGCCATCAGGACTGATCGCTGCGCGGTCAGAGAACAGCAGTTCCTTGAGCGACAGCCGCAGAAGCCGCCCGTGGCCATCCTTCAGAACTACTTCGTTGCCCGCCGTGGTCGCGGCCATCTCCACAACCTCGACGGATTCCCCGTCGTAGCGGAAGCGAGTACCAACTCCGACTCGATTCGCCGCCCTGCTCACGCTGACCTCCGCAGGATGTGCGAAGGGCCGAGGGGCCGGTCGAGATCGGTTACGAAATCCTGCGTCCAGAGCAAATGGTGGATAGCCGAACGGACTTGAGGTTCTGGATGATCCGGCAGACACCCCGTGGCCGGTCCCAGAAGGAGCCCGTCGAGATCAGCGTCCCGCAGCGCGTCCAAAATCTCGGGGTTGAACAGCCAATCCCTGCGGTAGCCCGCGAGGAACCGGATGTTCTCCAGCTCTGCGGCCGGAGGCTCACTCCAGACCTCGTACTTCCAGCCCCGCGCTTCCACCGCCCTACGGGTCCAGGTGAAGGTGAATGCCACCTCCGGCTTGGACAACCGCTGCAGCGGCTTGACGTCGACCACCACCGGCACCTGCCTGGTGAGCAGGAGATAGTCCGGGATGTGCCAGGCGCACCTTCCCCTCCAGCACCGTCTGCAGCAAAAAGGGCTGGGCCACGATGGCGCGTACGGACGGATCAAAATCGGCGAAGAGCAGACGCGACAGCTCAAGTCGTGACTCGTAGATCACGTGGTCGCGCGTAGTCGCCGACCAGTAGGTACCCGAGTAGTGCTTCTGGTCCCTGTACCAGCGGAACGTCCGCCACGGATGAGCCGTCTGCAGCGCCGCCAGCGCCACAGACGCCCAGGAACGCTCTTCAACCTCGCCACCGTGCCCACGAAAGCTGACCGTTGCTTCCATCCCCACTCCCGAGTTGGAGTTGCCCCCCCCCCCCGGCAGCACGATGCTCCCGCCAACACGCCGACGGGAGCACACCAGCAACGCCTTCACCCGAATGAGGTACTGCAGCGACCTGCAAATCTCAGGTCAGTGTCGGATCCGACTTCTATCCGACATCGGCCATGAGATTCCGACACGAAATTTGAGACCCTACAACAGTGCCTCAGGTCTGGGCCATGTCGACAAAGCGGGAGTAGTGGCCCTGGAAAGCAACGGTGATCGTCGCTGTCGGGCCGTTACGGTGCTTGGCCACGATCAGATCCGCCTCGCCCGCACGCGGTGACTCCTTCTCGTACGCGTCCTCACGGTGCAACAGGATCACCATGTCGGCATCCTGCTCGATGGAGCCTGATTCACGCAGGTCGGAGACCATCGGCTTCTTGTCCGTGCGCTGCTCGGGTCCACGGTTCAGCTGGGAGAGCGCGATGACCGGCAGCTCCAGCTCCTTGGCCAGGAGCTTGAGGTTTCGGGACATGTCCGAGACCTCCTGCTGACGGCTCTCGGCCCGCTTGGCTCCGCCGGACTGCATCAGCTGCAGGTAGTCGATGACCACGAGCTTGAGATCGTTGCGCTGTTTGAGACGACGGCACTTCGCCCGGATCTCCATCATGGACAGGTTCGGCGAGTCGTCGATGTAGAGCGGGGCAGCTGACACATCCGGCATCCGCCTGGCGAGCCGCGTCCAGTCCTCGTCGGTCATGGTGCCGGAACGCATGTGGTGGAGAGCCACGCGTGCCTCGGCCGACAGAAGACGCATCGCGATCTCGTTCCGCCCCATTTCGAGGGAGAAGATCACACTGGGCAGATTGCTCTTGATCGAGCACGCGCGGGCGAAGTCCAGGGCCAGCGTGGATTTACCCATCGCAGGTCGGGCCGCGATGACGATCATCTGGCCGGGGTGCAGGCCGTTGGTCAGGGCGTCGAGGTCGGTGAACCCGGTCGGTACACCGGTCATCTCTCCACTGCGGGACCCGATGGCCTCGATCTCGTCGAGAGCCCCCTCCATGATGTCGCCGAGCGGCAGGTAGTCCTCGCTGGTGCGCTGCTCCGTGACGGCGTAGATCTCGGCCTGCGCCGAGTTGACGATCTCGTCGACGTCGCCGTCGGCCGCGTACCCCATCTGCGTGATCTTCGTACCGGCCTCGACGAGACGCCGGAGCACCGCGCGCTCGTGAACGATCTCCGCGTAGTACGAAGCGTTGGCGGCGGTCGGCACCGACTGGACCAGCGTGTGCAGATACGGCGCTCCACCGACCTTGGTGATCTCACCGCGCTTGACCAGCTCGGCCGCAACCGTGATCGGGTCGGCCAGGCTCCCCCTTGGCGTAGAGGTCGAGGATCGCCGTGTACACGGTCTCGTGCGCGGGGCGATAGAAGTCATGGCCCTTGATGATCTCGACGACGTCCGCGATGGCGTCCTTGGAGAGCAGCATTCCACCGAGCACCGACTGCTCGGCATCCAGGTCCTGCGGAGGCACCCGCTCGAAGCCGGACGACCCGCCGTCCCAGCCGCTCTCCCGGCCACGCTCGTGCTGCTCCTCGCGCCCCTTGCCCTCTCCGCGGCGCTGACGGGAAACAGGCAGACGGTCGCTGGGACCGACATCGGCCCAGGGGTCGTCCAAAGGCTCGGGAATGCTCACCGGGCCACCTCCTCCCGTCCGCTTCGCGGACCTAGCCGTGCCACTCTTTCTTACGGCACGGCACCGACAAACAAGACGCCCGACTCCGGTTCCGGCGCGTCAAGTTCTGCGGACTTCCAAGCCGGAACGGAGTGCGGGCGCCGCTCCACGGTAGGCCGGTCCGCACCGTCAGCCAATCTGGTTATCCACAGGGCATGTGGACGACGGAGCAGATGCTGTGGAGAACCCCTCGGATCCTGTGCACGGACCGGGGGACAGCACTGTGGACAAACTCATAGGGGTCTACCGAAGATGCCGCTGACCTGCCCTTTATTCATCCACCGGCTGTGGGGGAGAAAAACTTTTACCCTCAGACCAAGATCACCGGAATCACCCCATCGCCGAACCTGGAAACGCGGGCAACGTAAGGATCTCAAGGGCATTGCATCTCTTACCTGTGGAAGATTAGATTGGCCCTCATGACCCAGGCACCGACGGACCAGCTTCCCTCCCGCCGCCGACACGACCGCGAGATCATCGCTCTCGCCGTGCCGGCCTTCGGCGCACTGGTTGCCGAGCCTCTCTTCGTCATGGTCGACAGCGCCATCGTCGGTCACCTGGGCACACCGCAACTGGCCGGCCTGGCCGTCGCAGCGGCACTCCTGACGACCGCGGTGAGCATCTTCGTCTTCCTCGCCTACGCCACCACAGCCGCAGTCGCCCGCCAGGCCGGGGCCGGAGATCTGGCTTCCGCCATCCGTCAGGGCATGGACGGAATCTGGCTGGCCCTCCTGATCGGTGCCGCTGTCGTCGCTGTCGCTCTGCCACTGGCACCGTGGCTGGTCGACATCTTCGGGGCTTCCGACACTGCGACCCCCTACGCCACCACCTATCTGCGCATCTCCAGCCTCGGTATCCCCGCGATGCTCGTGGTGCTGGCGGCAACGGGAGTACTCCGAGGGCTGCAAGACACCCGAACGCCGCTTTACGTAGCGATCGGTGGATTCGCAGCCAACGGAGCTCTCAACGCAGGGCTCGTCTACGGCGCCGGACTGGGGATCGCAGGATCCGCGTGGGGAACCGTCATCGCCCAAGTGGGTATGGCGATCGCCTACCTGATCGTCGTGGTTCGTGGGGCCCGGCGGCACGGGGCATCACTGCGTCCGGATGCTGCAGGGATCCGGGCATGCGCCCAGGCAGGCGTACCCCTGCTGATCCGCACGCTTTCGCTGAGGGCGGTCCTGATGATCGCCACCGCCGTCGCCGCCCGCCTCGGCGACACCGACATCGCAGCGCATCAGATCATCCTCTCGCTCTGGAGTCTCACGGCCTTCGCGCTCGACGCGATCGCTATCGCCGGGCAGGCCATCATCGGCCGTTATCTGGGCGCGAACGACCCCAAGGGTGCTCGAGAGGCGTGCCGCCGGATGGTTCAGTGGGGAGTCGCCTCCGGGGTGGTCCTCGGTGCAGCGATCATGCTCGCCAGGCCGCTCTTCGTTCCTCTGTTCACCAGCGACGCATCCGTGCAGGACACTCTCCTGCCCGCGCTCCTGGTCGTAGCGCTTTCCCAGCCGATCTCCGGTGTGGTCTTCGTTCTCGACGGGGTACTGATGGGCGCTGGAGACGGCCGCTATCTCGCCTGGGCCATGGTTCTGACCCTGGCGGTTTTTGCCCCGGTCGCTCTCCTCGTCCCCAGTCTGGGTGGGGGGCTGACCGCCCTCTGGGGAGCGATGACGCTGATGATGACCGTTCGATTGCTGACACTGTGGATGCGCACCCGGTCCGGCCGCTGGGTCGTCACCGGAGCCACGCGCTGAGTCCTCTGGCGAAGTACCAGCCGACTGCGCGTTTCACGTGAAACGACGAAGGGCCGCACCCGTGGGTGCGGCCCTTCACCTAACACTGCTGTGCTGTGCCCTTAGGCAGCAACGACCTCGATACCGAGCTTCGCGGCAACCTCGGGGTGCAGACGGACGGACACCTGGTATCCGCCCAGCGTCTTGATCGGCGAGCCGAGCTCGACGCGACGCTTGTCGACGTCCGGACCACCAGCAGACTTGATCGCCGAGGCGATGTCGGCCGGGGTGACGGAGCCGAAGAGGCGGCCGGCGTCGCCGGAGCGAACAGCCAGACGAACCTTCACGGCCTCGAGCTTGGCCTTGATCTCGTTGGCCTGCTCGATCGTCGCGATCTCGTGGATCTTGCGGGCGCGGCGGATCTGCGCCACGTCCTTCTCGCCACCCTTGGTCCAGCGAATGGCGAAGCCACGCGGAACCAGGTAGTTGCGGGCGTACCCGTCCTTGACGTCCACGACGTCGCCGGCGGCACCGAGGCCAGTGACCTCGTGGGTGAGGATGATCTTCATGATTCGGTCACCCTTCCCTTATCGCGCGGTGGACGTGTAGGGCAGCAGCGCCATCTCACGGCTGTTCTTGACTGCCGTGGCGACGTCACGCTGGTGCTGAGTGCAGTTGCCGGTGACGCGGCGGGCACGGATCTTGCCGCGGTCGGAAATGAACTTCCGCAGCATGTTCGTGTCCTTGTAGTCCACGTACTGGGTCTTGTCCTTGCAGAACGCGCAGACCTTCTTCTTAGGCTTGCGCACAGGCGGCTTCGCCATGGTGTTTCTCCTGTGTGATCAAGAAGTGGGGGTACGAGCAGCCCTAGAAGGGCGGCTCGTCCGAGTAGCCGCCGCCGGAACCGCCGGAGCCGCCGGAGCTTCCGCCCCAGCTGCCCCCGCCGCCCTGCTGGCCCCCGCCTTGCTGGCCGCCGGACGGAGCGTTGGTGGCCCAGGGGTCGTCGGCGGGAGCACCGCCGCCACCCTGCTGGCCACCGCCACCGGGACCGCCGCCCCAGTTGCCGCCGCCCTGCTGGCCGCCGCCGTATCCACCCTGGCCGCCGCCCTGGCCACCTCGACCCGTGGTCTTGGTGACCTTGGCCGTGGCGTTCTTCAGGCTGGGGCCGACTTCCTCGACATCCAGCTCGTAGACCGTGCGCTTGACGCCCTCACGGTCCTCGTAGGACCGCTGCTTCAGCCGGCCCTGCACGACAACGCGCATGCCTCGCTGGAGCGACTCCGCGACGTTCTCCGCCGCCTGACGCCAGACCGAGCAGGTGAGGAACAGGCCTTCGCCGTCCTTCCACTCATTGGTCTGCCGGTCGAAGATGCGGGGAGTGGACGCGACACGGAACTTCGCGACCGCCGCACCGGACGGGGTGAAGCGCAGCTCGGGGTCGTCGACGAGATTGCCGACGACCGTGATGACGGTCTCGCCTGCCATGGGTGAACCTCTCGGCGGGGATTGCTTCTGGCTGCTTGCTACTCGAACCCGATGACCGCTGAGCTAGATGCTCAGTGGGTCTCGGGACGGAGGACCTTGGTCCGGAGGACCGACTCGTTCAGGTTCATCTGTCGGTCGAGCTCCTTGACGACCGCAGGCTCGGCCTGCAGGTCGATGACCGAGTAGATGCCCTCGGGCTTCTTCTTGATCTCGTAAGAGAGACGACGACGGCCCCAGGTGTCGACCTTCTCAACCTTTCCGTCGCCCTCACGGACGACGGAGAGGAAGTTCTCGATCAACGGGGAGACTGCGCGCTCCTCGAGATCGGGGTCGAGGATGACCATCACCTCGTAGTGACGCATGTGGAACCCACCTCCTTTGGACTCAGCGGCCACGGTCGTTCCGTGGCAGGAGGGTCGTGATGCGTAAGCAACAGTGTCTCCGAGTAAAACAGCCGCCACTGACAGCGCCCGTCTCCGAGATTCGAGGGGGGCCGCAGTGCTGGCTCAAGGCAGACACCGGTGCAGACCGTACAGAGTACCCGCAGACCGGCTTCCGGTTGAAATCCGGTGTCCAGGGCGCACAATCAAGACAGATGCGGTGTGACAGGCGCTACATTGCACCGCCCTTCGCGCCAGGAGGTGCTCCATGGCACAGACAGTCCGACCTGCCGGAAGCCGAACCGCTTCCCGCTCGACGTCCAAGGCCCGGCCGGCCACGGGATCCCTCTTCGCCACGGACGGCAGGCCGCACCCCCTCCAGGAAGTACTGATGGCGGTGACGGGGGTCCTGGGCGTCCTCGCGTTCGTGACAGCGATGTTCCACAGCCTGCATCTGATCAGCTCGTGGGCAGGGCTGATCGGCATCCTGACCGGCGCCTACGGGCAGTACATCTCCAGGACAACCTGGGAGCGGTTCGGTCTGATCATGGGGATCGGCGCGTCCGCGGTCGGCTTCTATCTGGGTATGGCCCACGGTGGCCTCTTCGGCGGCGTCGTCACCTGACCGGCACAGCCGCAGTCGGCGAGGCCGACCGCTTCGCGCAGTGCACCGGCAGGCGGTCCCGCGCGGGTGACGTCCGGTCCGGTCCCGATGGGCCAGACCGGGCGCCCCTCGGTCACAGTAGGCTTCGGCGCGAGAGCCGGAGCCCCTGACCGATGGGGACACACCTGCCGAGGAGCGCCCCGCATGAGCCTGACCCTGAGGACCATCAGCCGAGAACAGCATCTGGCGTACATCCAGAGCCTGCCCTCGGCCAGTCACTGCCAGGTCCCGGCGTGGGCTGACGTGAAGACTGAATGGCGCTCGGAGAACCTGGGATGGTTCGACAAGAACGGCGAGATGGTGGGCGCCGGGCTGGTCCTCTACCGCCAGCTTCCCAAGATCAAGCGCTATCTCGCGTACCTCCCCGAGGGGCCGGTCATCAACTGGTACGCCCCCAACCTGGACGAGTGGCTCCAGCCGATGCTCGCCCATCTGAAGCAGCAGGGTGCCTTCTCGGTGAAGATGGGCCCTCCCGTGGTGATCCGCCGCTGGGACTCGACCGCCATCAAGTCGGGGATCCAGGATCCCGACGTGAAGCGGCTTCGTGATGTCGAAGCCAGCCACATCGAGCCGCGCGCCTTCGAGGTCTCGGACCGGCTGAGGAAGATGGGCTGGCAGCAGGGCGAGGACGGCGGCGCCGGCTTCGGTGACGTACAGCCCCGCTATGTCTTCCAGGTGCCGCTGGCCAACCGTTCTCTCGAGGACGTACTCAAGGGCTTCAACCAGCTCTGGCGGCGCAACATCAAGAAGGCCGACAAGGCCGGCGTCGAGGTGGTCCAGGGCGGTTACGAGGACCTCGCCGAATGGCAGCGGCTGTACGAGATCACCGCCGTGCGCGACCACTTCCGGCCGCGCCCGCTCTCGTACTTCCAGCGTATGTGGTCGGTGCTCAACTCCGAGGACCCCAACCGGATGCGGCTGTACTTCGCGCGCCACAACGGGGTGAACCTGTCGGCTGCCACGATGCTCGTCGTCGGTGGGCACGTCTGGTATTCCTACGGCGCCTCGGACAACATCGGGCGCGAGGTCCGCCCCTCCAACGCCATGCAGTGGCGCATGCTCCGCGACTCGTACGCGATGGGCGCGACGGTCTACGACCTGCGCGGCATCAGCGACTCGCTGGACGAGACCGACCATCTCTTCGGACTGATCCAGTTCAAGGTCGGCACCGGCGGCGAAGCCGTCGAATACGTCGGTGAATGGGACTTCCCCCTCAACAAGCTGCTGCACAAGGCACTGGATATGTACATGTCCCGTCGCTGACCGCACCGCGAACCCCCGTCCATCAAGCTTCTCTTCTCTCTCACTTACACCGCAGCCACCAGAAAGGTTCCGGGCCGGCCATGGCGCTCTCCCTCTACGTCGACACCGCGCGCTGGCGGGCGCACCAGAAGTCCGTGCTGGACCAGTTCCCCGGGCTCGTCCCTGTCTGCAAGGGCAACGGATACGGCTTCGGACACGAGCGGCTGGCCGACGAGGCGATCCGTTTCGGGTCCGACACGCTGGCAGTCGGGACCACCTACGAGGCCGCGCGCATCAAGGACTGGTTCAGCGGCGACCTGCTGGTGCTCACGCCCTTCCGCCGCGGTGAGGAGCCGGTCCCGCTGCCCGACCGCGTCATCCGCTCCGTCTCGTCCGTCGACGGTGTGCACGCCCTCGTGGGCGCGCGGGTGGTCATCGAGTGCATGAGCTCGATGAAGCGCCACGGGGTGAAGGAGGAGGAGCTCGGCCAGCTGCACGCAGCAATCGAGGACGTACGCCTCGAAGGATTCGCCCTGCACCTGCCGCTCGACCGCACGGACGGCTCGGACGCGGTCGAGGAGGTCATCGCCTGGATGGACCGGCTGCGTGCGGCCCGGCTGCCCCTGCACACGATGTTCGTCAGCCATCTGCGGGCCGAGGAGCTGGCGCGGCTGCAGCAGCAGTTCCCTCAGACCCGCTTCCGCGCACGCATCGGCACGCGGCTCTGGCTCGGCGACCACGAGGCGACGGAGTACCGCGGCGCGGTGCTCGACGTCACCCGCGTCGTCAAGGGGGACCGTTTCGGCTACCGCCAGCAGAAGGCGGCGTCCGACGGCTGGCTGGTGGTCGTCGCCGGGGGGACCTCCCACGGTGTCGGCCTGGAGGCTCCCAAGGCCCTGCACGGGGTGATGCCGCGCGCCAAGGGCGTGGCGCGCGCCGGGCTCGCCACCGTCAACCGCAACCTGTCACCGTTCGTCTGGGCGGGCAAGCAGCGCTGGTTCGCCGAGCCGCCGCACATGCAGGTGTCGATCCTGTTCGTGCCCTCGGACGCCCAGGAGCCCAAGGTCGGCGACGAACTGGTGGCCCACCTGCGCCACACCACCACCCAGTTCGACCGGCTCGTGGACCGGTAGGCCCCGGCTTCCCTCAGCCGGAGGCCGTTCTGCCGGCGCTGCCCCACTCCACCCGCGGTCCCTCGACCGCGGGTGCTGTGTTCCGTGAGGGATGCGGGCGCACCTGCAGGAGTGCCGTGCGGTCCGGCGCACCGTCGAGCACCCCGCCCGACGGATCGTCGGACCCGTCGTACCGGACGGGATCCCGCTCCGGCCTCAGGATGTCCCTGACGATCACGGCGCACAGGTACAGCGTTCCCAGCAGATGCAGGATGATCGCGACCTGGTACCCCTCCTGCGGCAGCCCCTGGTGCTTGTCCCCGCTCGTCGTGTAGGCGAGGTAGAACCAGATCCCCAGGAAGTACACGACCTCGCAGGCCTGCCAGACCAGGAAGTCCCGCCAGCGGGGCCTGGCCAGTGCGGCCAGAGGGATCAGCCAGAGCACGTACTGCGGTGAGTAGACCTTGTTCGTCAGGATGAAGGCCGCCACCACGAGGAACGCGAGCTGGGCGAAGCGCGGCCGGTGACGGGCGGCCAGAGCCAGCCCGGCGATACCTGCACACAGCACGATCATCATCAGCACGGAAGCCGTGTTCACCGTGCTCACGTCGATGGACCGTCCGGTGCGCTGGGTGATGATCAGCCAGAACGAGCCGTAGTCGATCTGCCGCTCCTGGCTGAACGTGTAGAACTTCTTCCACCCCTCCGGCGCGTACGCCATCACCGGAACGTTCACCAGCAGCCAGGCCGCCGCCGCACCGAACAGCGCCACCCCGTACGCGCGCCACTTCCCGGCCCGCCAGCAGAGGACCAGCAGAGGCCCGAGGAGCAGCACGGGATAGAGCTTGGCGGCGGTGGCGAGGCCGATGAGGACACCGAAGGCGAGATTCCTGCCGCGGGACCACATGAGCATCGCCGCGGCCGTCAGCGCGACGGCAAGCAGATCCCAGTTGATCGTCGCGGTGAGAGCGAGCGCCGGAGCGAGCGCGACCAGAAGTCCGTCCCAGGGCCGGCGCCGGTGCGTACGGGCGACGCACAGCGCGACGATCACGGCGCAGACCATCAGCATCCCCGCGTTGACCATCCAGTACATCTGCTCGCGCTGCTGTACGGGATCCGAGGACGGTGTCAGCGTCAGCCAGGAGGCGACCTGCATGAAGAGACCTGTCAGGACGGGGTACTCGAGGTACGCCATGTCGCCGCCGAGGCGGTCGAAATAGGGCACGAGGCCGTCGGCGAAGCCGCGTCCGACGAAGAGGTGCGGGATGTCCGAGTAGCACGCGTGCGTGTACTGCGAACTGGTGCCGCGGAACCACGCCCAGTCGTAGCAGGGGATCTTCTGCACCATGCCGAGTGCGAACATCCCGATCGCCACGAGCGCGATGACGCGCAGCGGTGTGAGCGGCCCCGATCCGAACCGTGCCCAGCGCCCCGCGGGCCCGCCGATCAGTTCACTGCCCGCTGCGGCGATCTCGTCCTGTCGCGTGGGCGGTACGACGGACGGCTCCTGGTGCACGCTCGTGTCTTCTGCGCTTGGCATGCCGCACATCCTGCCGTACGGCGCTGTGTGCGGGCGTGGCCCGCGTCCGGGACACACGGAAGGGCCGTCGACACCTGGCTGGTGTCGACGGCCCTCATACGCGTACCCGGGCGTCCTCCTGGGGGCCCGCGGGGCGGCGCTTCATCGGCGCCGCCCCGGGCAGGTGCTACCCGCCGCCGCCGAAGATCCCGCCGCGGCTGGTCTCCTCGCCCTCCGTCGTACCTTCGGTCGTCCCTGTGGTCGTTCCGGTGTCCGTTCCGCCGTCCGACGTCCCGGCGTCCGTCCCACCGTCGGTGGACCCGTCCGTGGTTCCCCCGCTGTTGTTGCCGTTGCTGGTCCCACCGTTCTGGTTGTTCTTGCACTCCCAGTCGAGCGGCTGGCACGTCTCGCTCGGCGAGGGGGACGGGGTCGTCGGGGTGGGAGACGGGGAAGTGGGCTCTTCCGTGGTCTCCGAGGGCGAAGGCGTCGGGCTCGGCGTCGGGCTGGGGCTGACCGCGCCGCCGCCGAACACCGTGTCACCGTACGGCTCCGGCTTGGGGAAGTTGACGACCTTCGTCCCCTTCACCGCTTCGGCCATGTAGTTGTGCCAGATCTGCGCGGGGAACGAGGCACCGTGGATCGACTTCTCGCCGCCCGTGCCGTACATCTCCAGGAACTCGCGGTTCTTCTGGGTCTCGTCGTCATCCATCCGGAACATGCTGACGGCGGTCGACAACTGCGGGGTGTAGCCGACGAACCAGGCGGACTTGTTGCCGTCCGTGGTACCCGTCTTGCCGGCCACGTCACGCCCGGGGAGCTGGGCGGGCGTGCCCGTTCCGTTTTCGACGACGTTCTTCAGCACGTCGGTGACGTTATCCGCGATGACGTTCGAGAACGCGGGCTTCGTCTTGGTCTCGTGTTTGTAGATGACCTCGCCCTTGTGCTTGACCTCGGTGACCGAGAAGGGCTCCCGCTGCTTGCCGCTGGTGGCGAAGGTGGCGTACGCACCTGCCATGCGGATGGCACTCGGCGAGGACGTACCGATCGAGAACGAGGGGACGTTCGAGTTCGCCATGTAGTCGTCGTCACGCAGCCCCGCGTCGAGGGCGGCCTGCTTCACCTTGTCGGTGCCGACGTCCATGCCGAGCTGGACGTAGGGCGAGTTGGCGGACTCCTGCATGGCGTACTTGAGAGTCATGTCGCCGTAGCTGCGGTCCCCGTCGTTGGTCTGCAGCCACTCTCCGCCGTCGTCGTTCTCCCAGACCTGGCCGTTGTATTCGTTGATCCTCAGCTTGTTGTCGCCGTTGTAGGTGCTCTTAGGCGAGACGATCGTGCGCTCCGACGCGCTCTGGTCAGGGCCGAGTTCCGGATTGCGCTTGCCGTACTGCATGGCGGCCGCCAGCACGAACGGCTTCCAGGTCGATCCGACCTGCGCACCGGTCGCGTCGGCATTGTTGGTGTAGTGCGTCGTCGCGTTCTGGCCGCCGTACGTGGCGACGATGGCGCCCGTCTTCGTGTCCACCGACGCGCCGCCGAACTCGACGTGCGTGTCCTTGTCGGGACGCTTCTTCGGGTCGATCTTGGCTTCGTACACCTTCTTGATCGACTTCTCGAGCTGGTCGACCTTCTTCTTCACGAAGGTCGTGTGGATCTCGTAGCCGCCCCGGGACAGTTCCTTCTCGGTGACGCCCTCCTTGTTGTGCGCAAGGAAGTACTTCGTGGCGAGATCGACCAGGTAGCCGGTCTGGCCGCCCAGCTTGGCGTCCTTCTTCGGCTTGTCCGGCATGGGGAACGTGTCGTACTTCGCACGCTCCGTCGCGCTCATCCGGCCGTCCTTGACCTGCTCGTCGAGGATCCACTCCCACCGCGCCTTGGCACGCCGGGTGTTCTCCTTGGCGGAGGCCTTCACGGAGTCGACCTCGGGAGCACCCGCGGGGTCGTAGTAGCTCGCGCCCTTGAGCAGAGTCGCGAGGAAGGCGCACTCGCTCGGGTTCAGGTCCGTGGCGTCCTTGCCGTAGTACGCACGTGCGGCGGCCTGGAGGCCCGACGCGCCCCGGCCGTAGTAGGAGACGTTGAGGTAGCCCTCCATGACCTTGTTCTTCTTGACCGTCTCGCCGACCTTGAGCGTGATGAAGAGTTCCTTGACCTTCCGGCTCACGGTCTGGTCCTGGCTGAGCATGGAGTTCTTCACATACTGCTGGGTGATCGTCGAACCGCCCTGGGTGTCACCTCCCCGGGCCATGTTGTAGAAGGCGCGGGCGATACCCATGGGGTCGATGCCCCTGTCGTCGTCGAACGACTTGTTCTCGGCCGAGATGACGGCATTCCGCATCGCTGCGGGAATCTGGGCGTACTCGAGCGACTGACGGTTGACGGAACCGCCCGTGGCGACCATCTGCGTGTCGTCGGCCCAGTAGTAGACGTTGTTCTGGGCGGTGGCGAGGTCCTTGGGCTCGGGCGGCACCACCAGCGCGTACGCGATACCGGCCGCGCCCATCATGAGCCCCAGGAAGCCCAGGCACAGCCCGGAGACGAGCTTCCACGAAGGGACCCAGCGCCGGAAGCCGTACTTCCCCGCACGCGGGTAGTCGATCATCCGCTTCTTGCCGGAGTCCTCACGGCCCCGGCCGCGGCCTTCGTGGCCGGTGCTGTCGCCACCTCCCCGCCGCCGGCCCCCGCCGCGCTGGGCGGCGCGGCGGGCCTCGGCGCGGCCGCCGTACGACGACTCCTCACCGTGCTCGACGGAGGGTGATTCCTCGGTTGCTCTGCGTGACGCATCGGTGCGGCGTCCAGCAGGCTGTTGGGCGGCTCGTCTGGCCGCTGCGCGCCCGCCACCTTGCGGTTGCGGCGCTTTGCGACGGTGCTCGCTCATCGAACGACTACTCCTCGGGCAGGCGAGAGCGCCTGGAAGCGGCAGTTGAGTTCCGGTCCCCCCGAAATACGGACAAGCCCTGCGGAAGGCTCACCCGCAGTACTTCCGGCAGTCCGCGATAACGGACGCACGACGGCTCCTCGCGGTTCCCGGTGGTCTGCATGCCGCACAGACTACGCACGGTCAAAAACCTCCGTGGACCGAACTTCACCCCAAATTACGCAAGTCACTCCCTATGAATCGAGGATGTGACGCCGGTCACGAAGCATCCTCTTGTCGAACATCACGAGTCGATCTATCGTGCTGATGTATCGAGTCGATACATCAGCTCGGCATAAGGTGGTTCCAGCAGCCCGTGGAGACCAGGCGGAAGAGGAGGCGAAGGTGAGCAGACGCTCAGGCATCCTCGAATTCGCCGTACTCGGCCTGCTCCGTGAGTCCCCCATGCACGGGTACGAGCTGCGCAAGCGCCTCAACACCTCGTTGGGCATCTTTCGCGCCTTCAGCTACGGCACCCTCTACCCCTGCCTCAAGACGCTGGTCGCGAACGGCTGGTTGATCGAGGAACCGGGAAGTGTTCCGGCTCTGCCACCCGAAACAGGCCGTGGGGTCGCTCCGGCGTCCTCGCTGGCCGGGCGTCGCGCCAAGATCGTCTACCGGTTGACGGCGGAAGGTAAGGAGCACTTCGAGGAGCTGCTCTCGCACACCGGTCCGGACTCCTGGGAGGACGAGCACTTCGCGGCTCGTTTCGCCTTCTTCGGGCAGACGGAGCGCGAGGTGCGGATGCGCGTCCTCGAAGGTCGCCGCAGCAGGCTGGAGGAACGCCTCGAGAAGATGCGTGCCTCTCTCGCCCGCACCCGGGAACGACTCGACGACTACACGCTTGAGCTGCAGCGACACGGCATGGAGTCCGTGGAGCGCGAAGTGCGCTGGCTGAACGAGCTCATCGAGAGCGAGCGGTCGGGACGGGATCAGCGACGATCCTCACCCGAAGACTCCACTCAGCACGACTCATCAGGAGAGACGGGCGGCCTGCCCCGGCACCGGGACACCTCCCGGCCGGATCCGTCCGACGACACGAAGTGACACCCCCGCGGGCCCGCAAGGCGTCATCGGGGAACACCGAGAACACACAGGGAGCAATCGGCATGGGTTCGGTTCGCGTAGCCATCGTCGGCGTGGGCAACTGCGCCGCCTCACTGGTGCAGGGCGTCGAGTACTACAAGGACGCCGATCCGGCCGGCAAGGTGCCCGGTCTGATGCACGTCCAGTTCGGCGACTACCACGTGAGCGACGTCGAGTTCGTCGCTGCCTTCGACGTCGACGCGAAGAAGGTCGGCCTCGACCTCGCGGACGCCATCGGCGCCAGCGAGAACAACACCATCAAGATCGCCGATGTGCCGAACACCGGCGTGACCGTTCAGCGCGGCCACACCCACGACGGTCTGGGCAAGTACTACCGCGAGACGATCGAGGAGTCCGCCGACGCCCCGGTCGACATCGTCCAGATCCTCAAGGACAAGCAGGTCGACGTCCTCGTCTGCTACCTGCCCGTCGGCTCCGAGGTTGCTGCCAAGTTCTACGCGCAGTGCGCCATCGACGCGAAGGTCGCGTTCGTCAACGCTCTTCCGGTGTTCATCGCCGGCACCAAGGAGTGGGCGGACAAGTTCACCGAGGCCGGTGTCCCGATCGTCGGCGACGACATCAAGTCCCAGGTCGGCGCCACCATCACGCACCGTGTGATGGCGAAGCTGTTCGAGGACCGGGGTGTCATCCTGGACCGCACGATGCAGCTGAACGTCGGCGGCAACATGGACTTCAAGAACATGCTCGAGCGTGAGCGCCTGGAGTCGAAGAAGATCTCGAAGACGCAGGCCGTCACCTCGCAGATCCGTGACCGCGAACTCGGTGCGGACAATGTCCACATCGGCCCCTCGGACTACGTGGCCTGGCTGGACGACCGCAAGTGGGCGTATGTGCGCCTCGAGGGCCGTGCCTTCGGTGACGTTCCGCTGAACCTGGAGTACAAGCTCGAGGTCTGGGACTCTCCGAACTCCGCCGGTGTCATCATCGACGCCGTGCGTGCTGCGAAGATCGCCAAGGACCGCGGTATCGGCGGCCCGATCCTCTCGGCCTCTTCGTACTTCATGAAGTCGCCGCCGGTCCAGTACTTCGACGACGAGGCCCGCGAGAACGTCGAGAAGTTCATCAGCGGCGACGTCGAGCGCTGATCCGGCCCGTCGCCACTTCGGTGACACCGCTTCTCCATCTGGGGGGTCCCCGGGCAATCCGCCCGGAGGCCCCCCACATGTGTGACGCTTGCGCACATGCCTGTCGTGCGTGATCTGGTCGTACTCCTGCGCCTTCGGAACTTCCGTCGCCTACTCGGCGTACGGCTTCTCTCCCAGTCGGCGGACGGTGTCTACCAGGTCGCGCTCGCCACCTACGTGGTCTTCTCACCCGAGAACGAGACAACGCCCGGCGCCATCGCCTCCGCCATGGCGGTGCTGCTGCTGCCGTACTCGCTCATCGGGCCGTTCGCGGGAGTGTTGCTCGACCGCTGGCCCCGCCGACAGGTCTTCCTGTACGGAAACCTGCTTCGAGCCACGCTGGCTTGCTGCACGGCCCTGCTGCTCCTCAGTTCCGTCCCGGACTGGCTGTTCTACGCTTCCGCGCTCTGTGTCACTGCCGTCAACCGTTTCGTGCTTGCCGGACTGTCGGCAGCCCTCCCGCGTGTCGTCGACACCGAGCGGCTCGTCATCGCCAACTCCCTGTCCCCGACAGCCGGCACGCTGGCTGCTACCGCCGGCGGCGGTCTCGCGCTGGCCATCCGGCTCGTGACAGACGGCTCAGACGCCGCTGCAGTCCTCCTGGGAGCAGCCCTCTACCTACTCTCGGCATTGGTCGCCGTGACTCTGCCCCGCACACTTCTCGGGCCGGACCGGGACCTGCACCACGTGCCCTTGCGGCAGGCCTTCACCACCACCGCACGAGGGCTCGTCGACGGGTTGCGCCATCTGGCCGAGCGGAGGAACGCGGCGCACGCGCTGGCCGCAATAACGGTGATCCGCTTCTGTTACGGAGCGCTGACCGTGATGGTGCTGATGCTGTGCCGCTACGCCTGGTCCGACGGCGAGTCCGACGGCCTGGCCCTTCTCGGCCTCGCACTGGGCGCGTCCGCCGCAGGGTACTTCGTGGCTGCCTTGATGTCCCCGTGGGCGGTCGGACGCTTCGGACGGTACGGCTGGCTGGCCGGCTGCGCCGGAGGTGCCGCCCTCCTCGAACCTGCATTGGGGCTTCCCTTTGCCCCTGCTCCGATGCTGGCGGCAGCTTTCATCCTCGGGCTCGTGACCCAGGGAACGAAGATTGCCACGGATACCGAGGTACAGACCTCCGTGGACGACGCCTACCGCGGACGGATCTTTTCGCTCTACGACGTGCTGTTCAATGTCGCCTTCGTCGCTGCCGCAGCGATGTCCGCCCTCGTACTGCCCCCTGACGGGCGGTCCGTCGTCGTGGTGCTCACCGTGGCCGTGCTCTACGCCATCGTCTCGGTGTCCATGCTGTGCCGACGCCGCACGAGCTTGGCACTCCAACACACCCGCATCGAGGAATGAGGGGCGTTGTTTCACGTGAAACAACGCCCCTCATGAACCATCCCGGGACGCCCTCGGGAGATCAGTCGTGTTTCACGTGAAACACAAGGACCGAGGGCTTACCTCTTCACCTGCCCTGCCGTAGCAGGCGTCAGCCCTCCTGCGCGGCCCACCACTCCTTGAGCGCGGCCACAGCGTCCTCGCGTTCCATCGGGCCGTTCTCCAAGCGAAGCTCCAACAAGAATGCGTAGGCCTTACCGATCACAGGCCCCGGTCCCACATCGAGGACCCGCATGATCTCGTTGCCGTCCAGAGCGGGCCGGATCGCTTCCAGCTCCTCCTGCTCCTGCAGCTGCGCGATGCGCTCTTCCAGCCCGTCGTACGTGCGCGACAGAGCATTCGCCTTGCGCTTGTTACGCGTCGTGCAGTCGGAGCGGGTCAGCTTGTGCAGCCTGTCCAGCAGCGGACCCGCGTCCCGCACGTACCTGCGCACAGCGGAATCGGTCCATTCCCCGTCCCCGTATCCGTGGAAGCGCAGGTGCAGTTCAACCAGCTTCGATACGTCCTTGACCATGTCGTTGGAGTACTTCAGCTCGGTCATCCGCTTCTTGGTCATCTTGGCCCCCACCACTTCGTGGTGGTGGAAAGAGACGCGTCCGTCCTTCTCGAAGCGACGCGTCCTCGGCTTGCCGACGTCATGGAGAAGCGCAGCAAGACGCAGAACGAGATCGGGGCCGTCCTCCTCGAGATCGATGGCCTGCTCCAGGACCGTCAAGGAGTGCTCGTAGACGTCCTTGTGACGGTGATGCTCGTCACTTTCCAGACGGAGCGCGGGAAGCTCGGGCAGTACCTGGTCGGCCAGGCCTGTGTCCACGAGCAGCCCCAGCCCCTTGCGGGGGTGTCCGGAGAGCAGCAGTTTGTTCAACTCCTCACGGACCCTCTCGGCCGAGACGATCTCGATGCGTCCCGCCATGTCCGTCATGGCCTTGACGACGTCAGGGGCCACCTCGAAGTCCAGCTGAGCGGCGAAGCGTGCGGCACGCAGCATGCGCAATGGATCGTCGGAGAACGACGCCTCAGGAGTGCCCGGAGTACGCAGGACGCGCTGCGCCAAGTCGTCCAAGCCGCCGTGCGGGTCGATGAACTCCTTCTGCGGGAGCGCGACAGCCATGGCGTTGACCGTGAAGTCACGGCGCACGAGGTCGTCCTCGATCGAGTCGCCGTAAGAGACCTCGGGCTTGCGCGAGGTCCTGTCGTACGCCTCCGACCGGTAGGTCGTGACCTCGATCTGATAGCCGTCCTTCTGCACGCCGACGGTGCCGAAAGCGATTCCGACCTCCCAGACCGAGTCGGCCCAAGGGCGGACGATCTTGAGGACATCCTCGGGACGGGCGTCGGTCGTGAAGTCCAAATCGTTTCCGAGCCTGCCGAGCAACGCGTCGCGGACCGACCCGCCGACCAGGGCGAGGCTGAATCCGGCCTCCTGGAATCGCAGGGCGAGGTCGTCGGCGACGGGGGACACCCGCAGCAGTTCGCTCACTGCGCGGTGCTGCACCTGACTCAGTGCACGGGGGCTGTCTTCGTTGGCGTTCGGCACAACAGAAAAGGGTACGTGCCCCGACCGGCCCGGGCGTCATCGTTTCCGGTGACCCTGCGAGACTCTCCCGATCATGTGACACGGTCCCCGGCACTCAGGCGTCGGGCACATCGTTACCATGCGGGGACGCAGAGACCGGCAGGACCAGCACCAGCTGACGACGACGAGGGACGGATACGCGTGGCCGAGGCGGCAGACTTTCAGGGGATGAATCCCTCCCCTGCCCGCCGGTGGCTCCGGCGCACAGCCTCCTTGATCGTCGGGGCGCCGCTGATCGCCGGCCTCCTGGCCGGTCCCGCAGCGCCTTCCGCCCATGCCAAGGGGCCGACGAAGGCCCCGACCGGCTCGCGCACCGTCGATGTGTCTCTGGACACGCTCGCCCCCAGCGCACCCGTCGAGGGCGACACCCTCACCGTCTCCGGCACCTTGACCAACAAGGGGAAGAAGACGATCACGGACGCCGAGGTCGACCTGCGCGTCGGGCCGAGGCTGTCCGGCAGAGGAGAGATCGACCAAGCAGCCAAGCGCACCGGATACCTGCCCGGCAGTGATCCGGCCAAGCTGGGCGGCTCGTACACGCTGAAGGTCCCCAAGCTGGCATCCGGGGTCAGCCAGGACTTCGCCCTTGCCGTCCCGGTGGACAAGCTGGACCTGGACGCCGAGGGCGTCTACCAGCTCGGAGTGTCCCTCACGGGCCGAACCTCCGACTACGCCTACGACCAGGTCCTCGGCATCCAGCGGACCTTCCTGCCGTGGCAGCCCGAAGACACCAAGAAGAAGACCGAGCTCACCTTCCTCTGGCCGCTCATCGCATCAGCGCACGTCACCGCCGAAACAGGCTCCGACGAGCAGCAGACTCCCGTGTTCGCCAACGACGATCTGGCCCTCGAGCTCGCACCGGGGGGACGGCTGGAACAGTTGGTCTCGCTGGGCCGCCAGCTCCCCGTGACATGGGTGATCGACCCGGACCTCCTGGCCTCGGTCGACGCGATGACGAAGAACTACCGCGTCAAGTCCGGAGACACCACGGTCGCAGGGACGAACCAGACCATCGCGAAGAAGTGGCTGACGGATCTGCAGGCGGCCGTGAAGGACGGCAAGGTGGTCGCTCTGCCCTTCGCCGACCCCGATCTGGCTTCCATCGCACACCGTGGCAAGAACGTCTCCGGCGCTCTCAGCCATCTGCAGACGGCCACCGAGGTCGCGAGCACGACGGTCGAGACCGTGCTTCACGTGAAGCCGTCCACCGACTTCGCATGGCCGGTGGACGGTGCGATCGACCCCGCGGTCGTCGATGTCGCCACCTCGGCCGGCGCACACAAGGTGATCGCCCGAAGCGACAGCCTCGAGGAGACCGGCGGTCTGCTCTACACCCCGACTGCGGCCCGGCCGATCGGTGGTGGCACGACTGCTGTCGTCTCGGACTACCGGCTCTCCACCGCTTTCACCGGCGACATGGCAAAGGCCGGCGCTTCGACACTCGCGGTCCAGAAATTCCTGGCCCAGACGTTGGCGGTGACGGAGCAGGCTCCTGACAAACAGCGCAGCATCGTCGTCGCCCCGCAGCGGACGCCCACCGCCGCTCAGGCACAGACCATGGCACGCGCTCTGCAGGCCCTCACGGCCGAACACTGGACAGAGCCTCTCGACCTGGCGGAGGCCGCTGAGCGGAAGCCAGACGCGCAGGCCACGACGCAGGTACCCAGGGCATCCCAGTACCCCAAGAAACTGCGGAGCCAGGAACTGCCCACCCAGGCGTTCCAGGACATCAGGACGACGCAGAACTCGCTCGACAGCTTCCAGGTCATCCTCACGCAGCCCGACCGGGTGGTGACCCCCTTCGGGAACGCGATCAACCGTTCCGTGTCGACATCGTGGCGCGGCAGTCCGCTGGAAGCACAGCGGTACCGCGACTCGGTCCGTACGTATCTGCAGGGGCTCACCAACGAGGTCCAGCTGATCGCGAAGTCGGACGTGACCCTGTCAGGGCGCAGCGCCACGATCCCGGTGACCGTGCAGAACAAACTGGTGCAGGGCGTCGATCACCTCGTACTCCGTCTGACGTCGGGCAATGCCACGCGGCTGAACCTCAACGACGGCGGAGCGGTCGCCGACAAGCCGGTCGAGATCGCGGGTGGGCACAGCCAGTCCGTGAAATTCGACGCTGCTGCCAACGCGAACGGACAGGCGCAGGTCACGGCGCGTCTCTTCACCACGGACGGTGCGCCGTACGGCGAGGCGATGACCTTCACGGTGAAGGTCTCCGAGGTCACACCGACGGTCCTCCTGGTGATCGCGGGGGGTCTCCTGCTGCTGGTCCTGGCGGGCATCAGGATGTACACCCACCGCAAGCGCACCGTGGCGGGCGGCGCGTCGGAGGGCGACGGCGGGGAACCCGAGCAGCCGAGTGACCCGGAGTCGGACACCGGTCCGGAAAGCGGCGACCCATCGGGCCCAAGTGAGAAAGTGGACCGTTGAGCGATGTCTGTCGGGGCCTGTCGGCCGGGGACAATGAGGTGGGGTTTCGATGAACGCGCCGTACGACGGTGACCGCGGCCAGAGCGCGGGCGGAGCTGGGTCTTCCAGCGGTCCGCCGGTGCCGCCGGGCGCAGGACAGGGAGGCGAGGAACCCGATCCCTACCTGCAGCACGCGTACGACCACGATCCGTACCGTGCCCGGGATCTCGCCGCGCAGGATCCGGTGGCCGAGGCGCTCTACGACCGCGCCGCTCATCCCCCACCGCCTCCGGGCACCTACCAGGAGCCGCAGGCTCTCTACCAGCAGCCTCAGGCAGCCCAGCACGCCCCTGACCCCCGCCTCTGGGCCCAGACTCCGCCACCGGAGCCCGCAGGCCCCTCCAGGCACCTTCCCTACGGCGACAACGCCGCGACCACTCAGTACGTAGGAGTGGACGACCTGGTCACGCAGGCTTCCGGCGACCGCGAGGAGCAGGACGCCTTCGCCCACCTCTTCCGTGACCAGGAAGGGTCCGGCCGTCCGCCGGGACCTCCTGCCGAACCCGAGGCAGCCCCGGCACCCGTACCGCCGAAGTCCGGTGGACGGGCCGCCGGAATACTGAAGTCCAGCGCGCTGATGGCCGCGGGCACCTTGGTGTCGCGGCTGACCGGCTTCGTCCGCAGCCTTGTCATCACAGCGGCACTTGGCGCGGCGCTGCTCGGTGACAGCTTCACCATCGCGTACACCCTGCCGACGATGATCTACATCCTGACGGTGGGCGGCGGGCTCAACTCCGTCTTCGTTCCTCAGCTCGTCCGGTCCATGAAGGACGACGAGGACGGGGGCGAGGCATACGCCAACCGGCTGCTGACCCTGGTCATGGTCACCCTGGGCGTGATCGTCGGGATCGCGGTCTTCGCTGCTCCGTGGCTCATCCACATGATGTCGCCGACCATCGCGAACGACGTCGCGGCCAACAGCGTGGCCGTCACCTTCGCCCGCTACTGCCTGCCGACCATCTTCTTCATGGGCGTGCACGTGGTCATGGGGCAGATCCTCAACGCCCGCGGGAAATTCGGCGCGATGATGTGGACCCCGGTCCTCAACAACATCGTCATGATCGTCACGTTCGGCCTGTTCATCTGGGTCTACGGCTCGTCGGCCGAATCCCGGATGGGCGTGGAGACGATCCCGGCCGAAGGTGTCCGCCTGCTCGGCATCGGTACGCTGCTCGGCCTGGTGGTCCAGGCCCTGGCCATGATCCCGTACCTCCGGGAAGCAGGGTTCCGATTCCGTCCCCGCTTCGACTGGAAGGGGCACGGGCTCGGCAAGACGGTCAGGCTCGCCAAGTGGACGGTGCTCTTCGTCCTGGCCAACCAGGCGGGCGTCATCGTCGTCACGCAGCTGGCGACCGCGGCCGGCAAGCTGTCGGGCAAGGACGGCACAGGCTTCCTCGCCTACTCCAATGCCCAGCTGATCTGGGGTATGCCTCAGGCCATCATCACCGTCTCGGTGATGGCTGCCCTGCTTCCTCGCATCTCCCGCGCCGCCCATGACAACGACCCCGGAGCGGTCCGGGACGACATCTCGCAAGGTCTGCGCAACTCGGCGGTGGCCATCGTCCCGGTGGCCTTCACCTTCCTCGCGCTCGGGTTGCCGATGTGCACCCTGCTCTACGCCTCCAGCGGCACCGAGGCGGCACGGTCGATGGGCTTCATCCTGATGGCGTTCGGCCTCGGCCTCATCCCGTACTCCGTGCAGTACGTCGTGCTGCGTGGCTTCTACGCGTACGAGGACACCCGTACCCCCTTCTACAACACGGTCATCGTCGCAGCGGTCAACGCGGCGGTCTCCGCCCTCTGCTACGTGATTCTTCCGGCCCAGTGGGCAGTCGTGGGAATGGCAGGGGCCTACGGGCTGGCGTACGCGGTGGGCGTCGGCATCGCATGGCGACGGCTGAGCAGCCGGCTCGGCGGTGACCTCGACGGTGCCCGTGTGGTGCGCACCTACGCCCGTCTCTGCCTGGCCGCGATCCCCGCGGCCGTGGTCGGCGGCGGCGTGGGCTTCGCTCTCCTGAAGGCCCTCGGTGACGGAGCCGGCGGGTCTGTGGTGGCACTGGTCTGTGGCAGCGTCGTCCTGATGGGTGTCTTCTTCGTCGCGGCGAAGAAGATGCGTATCGAAGAACTCAACGGAATGGTCGGCATGGTCCGAGGGCGCCTCGGACGCTGATACACGCGCCGAGCCGCACAACCATCGCTGGACACCGCGTGTCGTGCATAGCGCCGGAGTGTGGGCACAATTGGCGTGACTGTGCAGAGCTGGCTGGCATCGCGCAACGGATGGGGAGGCAGGGAACGACGGTGGCGGAACGTAGCACGGCTGCTGTCGACGTGGCCGACAACAGCGGCGACGAGCCGCTGACCGCCAAGGCGGACGCGGCCACGACCGACGGGACGGCACAAGCCGAGGACGCAGAGGGCGCAAGCTCGAAGGACGCGCAGAGCGGGCAGGACGGCTCTGACGCCGTGCCGGCGTCCCCTGATCTGCACAGCGGTCACAAACTGGCCAAACGCTATCGGCTCGAGGAGTGCGTCACCCGGCTGGACGGATTCAGCAGCTGGCGTGCCGTCGACGAGAAGCTCAGGCGCGCGGTGGGTGTTCATCTGCTGACCGCCGACCATCCGCGCGCCCGCTCCGTGCTGGCGGCGGCCCGCTCCTCCGCACTGCTCGGGGACCCGCGCTTCGTGCAGGTCCTGGACGCCGTGGAGGAGGGCGACCTCGTCTACGTCGTCCACGAATGGCTCCCCGACGCCACCGAGCTCACAGCGCTGCTGGCGGCCGGACCTCTGGATGCGCACGACGCCTACCAGCTCGTGAGCCAGATCTCCCAGGCCATGGCTGCCGCACACCGCGAGGGGCTCGCACATCTGCGACTCACTCCGGGCGCCGTGCTGCGCAGCTCGACGGGCCAGTACAGGATCCGTGGTCTGGCCGTGAACGCCGCGCTCCGCGGTATCACCGCCGATCAGCCCCTCCGGGCGGACACCGAGGCGATCGGTGCCCTCCTCTACGCCGCCCTGACCCGGCGCTGGCCCTACGAGAGCGACGCCTACGGCCTTTCCGGGCTCCCCAAGGACCTCGGTCTCATTCCTCCCGACCAGGTGCGGGCGGGCGTCCACCGGGGCCTGTCCGAGCTCGCCATGCGCGCGCTCGCCAACGACGGCGCTACCGCGTCACGGCAGGAACAGCCGTGCACCACCCCGGACGAGCTGGCGAAGGCCGTCGCGGCCATGCCGCGCATCCTCCCCCCGGAGCCCACGTTCACAGCACCGCCGGAGTACCAGCGCACGACCTACCAGCAGGGCACCTACGGACGCCCCTCCGCACGCCCCGCCTCGGCTACACAGCCCGTCATCGTCCCGCCGCCCCCTCTCCAGAGCCGCACGGGCAAAGCACTCAAGTGGGCCGTGTCCGCGCTGCTCATCGCGGCTCTGGGCCTGGGCAGCTGGCAGCTCGCGGAAACCGTCCTGAACCGGGAGAAGGACTCGGGGGAGCCGACCCCGACGCAGACCACCGACAACGGGGGCGTCGACAACAAGGCCTCCGAACCCAGCAAGCCGGTCACGATCGTCGGAGCCCAGGACTACGATCCGCTCGGCGACGGTTCCGAGAAGCCCGGTTCGACGAAGAACGTCTACGACGGCGACACAAGCTCCTTCTGGACCACGGACGGCTATTACAGCGCAGACTTCGGACGGCTCAAGGAGGGCGTCGGAGTCGTTCTCGACCTCGGCAAGGTTCAGCAGGTAGGAAACGTCGAGGTGTCCTTCCTCGGCGGCAATACCTCCGTCGAGCTGAGAACCACCGAGGACTCGTCCTTCCCTCAGCTGCCGGGGGGCTTCACCAAGGCCGCGAGCGGTTCCGGAACAAAGGTGTCCCTCAAGCCCGTCAAGCCGGTGCAGGCAAGGTACCTTCTGGTCTGGCTGACCGAACTTCCTCTGAGTGACGACGGAAACTACAGAGGCAAGATCTCGGACATCAAGGTCACCAGCTGACGGCAGCACCAGGGGAGGGGGCTCACCGTTGGACGACGCCAGATTCGCCGACATCAGCGACCAGGATCTCCTGACCCAGCACGTCGCAGGCGAACCGGATGCCTTCGGTGAGCTCGTGCGGCGGCATCGTGACCGTCTCTGGGCGGTGGCCCTGCGTACGCTCGGCGACCGCGAGGAGGCTGCCGACGCCGTGCAGGACGCTCTTGTGTCTGCCTTCCGCGCCGCTCACACCTTCCGTGGCCAGTCCGCCGTCACCACATGGCTGCACAGGATCACCGTCAACGCCTGCCTGGACCGTGCTCGCAAGACGGCCTCCCGGAGAACCTCGCCGGTCGACGACACCGAGAGGCTCGATCAGCTCATGGAGCCTCACGAGTCCGCCGAGGCTCCCGCGGAGCGGCAGGATCTGCACCGCGAACTCCTGGCCGCACTCGCCACGCTGCCGGCCGAACAGCGCGCCGCGCTTGTCCTCGTGGACATGCAGGCCTACCCGGTCGCCGAGGCAGCTCGCATCCTCGACGTACCGACCGGCACCGTGAAGAGCCGTTGCGCACGAGGCCGGGCCAGACTGCTTCCCCTGCTGACTCACCTACGCAGCAGCAGAGGGGACCGTAAGGACAGCCGTGTGGAAAGGAACCGGACACAGAGGCCATCCGTCCCACCGGCGTCAGGACCAAGAGATGCAGGTGACGGAGATCCTGCCGGCGTAAAGGGTGGAGGTGGGCTCGCATGACGTCCGCAGCCGATATGACTCAGCACCCTGACGTCTCGGAAATCGCCGACCTCGCCGAAGGCCTCCTTCCGCCTTCACGCGAGGCAGCAGTCCGCCGCCACATCGACTCCTGCGATGAGTGCGGTGACATCCACGCCTCGCTCGAGGAGGTCCGCTCGCTGCTGGGTGCGGCAGAACCTCCTTCCGAGCACATGCCCGAGGAGGTCGCCCGCCGCATCGACACGGCTCTGGCACGGGAGGCAGTGGCGGCTGCCACGACACCGGTCTCGGCTTCCCCTGTTTCACGTGAAACATTTGATCTGCCGACGGAGGCCGCGCCTCGGCCGGCCGGCCGTCCTCGCGGCGCCACCGGCCCCGGCCGGAGTCCGGCTCGCCGTAGGCGTCGCACAGTAATCCTTGGTACCGCTTTCGGGGCTGCGGCCGTCGGTATGAGCGTCCTCCTGCTCCAGTCTCTTCCGTCGTCCCAGGACTCGGCAGGTTCGATGGCCGACCACAGGGTCAGCGCCGCGGAGAAGAGCCAGGAAGAGTTCTCGGAAGGAACGCTGCAAGGCCGCGTCCAGAGCCTCCTGAACGAGGCGAAGGCGTCCGAGACTCCGGGCGGCTACCCGGCCGAATCGCCGATGGACACCAAGTCGTCCCCGGGGCACCTGCCTCCCGGAGACGCGACCCCCGGTACTCGGCTGCTGGCTCCGATCGTCAACGTTCCATCCTGTGTCCAACAGGGAACGGGCCGGGATACCCCCGCCCTGGCACTGGAAGAGGGCAGCTACGAAGGAACGGCTGCGTTCCTGGTCGTTCTGCCGCATACGACTGACTCAACGCGCGTGCAGGCCTACGTCGTCGACGCTGCCTGCGTCGACTCCAAGCCCGCGACACAGGGCAAACTGCTGCTCACCCATTCCTACGCCCGCCCCTAGACCCTTACCCGGAGCCGGACCGCTCTTTCGGGAATGCATGCCCCGTAGGATCCGTTGGGTGGGGTGAGAGTCGTGGAACCGACCCCAGTAGGCAGTAGGCAGTCTGCAGAGACGAGGAAGAACCCGTGAGCGACGTCCGTAATGTGATCATCATCGGCTCCGGGCCGGCTGGTTACACCGCCGCCCTGTACACCGCTCGCGCATCGCTGAATCCGCTGGTGTTCGAGGGAGCTGTCACCGCTGGCGGTGCGCTGATGAACACCACAGACGTGGAGAACTTCCCGGGCTTCCAGGACGGAATCATGGGCCCTGAGCTCATGGACAACATGCGCGCCCAGGCTGAGCGATTCGGCGCCGAACTCCTCCCCGACGACGTGGTCTCCGTCGACCTCACCGGAGAGATCAAGACCGTCACGGACACTGCGGGCACGGTGCATCGCGCCAAGGCCGTCATCGTCACCACAGGATCTCAGCACCGCAAGCTCGGCCTGCCCAACGAGGACGCGCTCTCCGGGCGGGGTGTCTCCTGGTGTGCCACCTGCGACGGCTTCTTCTTCAAGGACCAGGACATCGCTGTGATCGGCGGCGGCGACACCGCGATGGAGGAGGCAACCTTCCTCTCCCGGTTCGCCAAGTCCGTCACGATCGTCCACCGCCGCGACTCCCTGCGAGCCTCCAAGGCAATGCAGGAGCGCGCCTTCGCCGACCCGAAGATCAAGTTCGCATGGGACAGCGAGGTAGCAACAGTCCACGGGGATCAGAAGCTCTCCAGCCTCACCCTGCGCAATACCAAGACCGGTGAGACCTCCGAGCTTCCGGTGACGGGGCTGTTCATCGCTGTCGGCCACGACCCCCGCACGGAGCTCTTCAAGGGCCAGCTCGACCTCGACGACGAGGGATACCTCAAGGTCGAAGCCCCATCGACGCGCACCAACCTGAAGGGTGTCTTCGGCGCCGGCGACGTCGTCGACCACACCTACCGACAGGCCATCACAGCCGCCGGAACCGGTTGCTCGGCAGCTCTTGACGCAGAGCGCTTCCTGGCCGCGCTCTCCGACGAGAAGCCCGCCGAGCCGGAGAAGACCCCGGCGGTCTGACCACCTCCCCCCGAACCAACCCCCGAAGTTAAGGAGGCCGCCGTGGCCGGCGCCCTGAAGAACGTGACCGACGACTCCTTCGATGAGGATGTCCTGAAGAACGACAAGCCCGTACTGGTGGACTTCTGGGCCGCCTGGTGCGGCCCGTGCCGCCAGATCGCGCCTTCGCTGGAGGCCATTGCGGCTGAGCACGGTGACGAGATCGAGATCGTCAAGCTCAACATCGACGAGAACCCGGCTACCGCGGCAAAGTACGGCGTGATGTCGATTCCGACGCTGAACGTGTACCAGGGTGGCGAGGTCGCCAAGACCATCGTCGGTGCCAAGCCGAAGGCCGCGATTCTCCGCGATCTCGAGAACTTCATCGGCCAGAAGTAGCGGCTGAATGTTTCACGTGAAACGGGCCCTCCCCTGGGGATGGGCCCGTTTCGCATTTTCCGGCACGATCGGCAGCCTCGATCAGAGGGGCCGCAGTGCCGGCTCCTTCTGCACGACGCCCAACAGCCGGTCCAATGCCAGCTCCACGTCTTCCTTCCAGGAAAGCGTTGTACGAAGCTCAAGCCTCAGACGGGGATGTACGGGGTGCGGGCGAACCGTCTTGAAGCCGACCGCCAGCAGGTGATCTGCGGGCAGCACACATGCTGGCTCCTTCCAACGTGCGTCACCGAATGCCTCAATCGCTTTGAAGCCACGTCGCAGCAAGTCCTTGGCGACCGTCTGGACAATCACTCTGCCCAGCCCCTGGCCCTGGAATCCGGGCACGATCAACGCAGTCATCAGTTGTACGGCGTCCGGAGAAACAGGGCTGGTGGGAAACGCGGTGGAACGGGGAACGTACGCAGGCGGTGCGTAGAGAACAAAGCCGACCGCGACATCATCCACGTAGACGACCCTCCCGCAGGAGCCCCACTCCAGCAGTACAGCGGAGATCCAGGCTTCCTTCTCGAGCTCGGGTCTGCCGGCCTTTATCGCGGCTTCCCCGCTGACCTGATCAAGTTCCCAGAAGACACACGAGCGGCAGCGCCTGGGGAGATCCGGAAGGTTGTCCAGTGTGAGCGGTACGAGCCGACGCCCCATGTAGGCGAATCCTCACTTCCTTCGGCCGCCGCATCACGTGCGGCGGCCAGCGCACTCCGTTCTCGGAACAGGCTGCCGACGAACCCCCCGACAGCGCCTAGTCCCAACCCGACTGTCACCAGGTGGCTGCGATGCACTGATCGCACGGCCCCCGCCTCCTCTGAGGTGGATCACGGTGGTGGATACGCCATACCAGAACGCATCGTATCCACCCAGAGGTGATGGGGATACCGAGAGACGGCAAAGGGCGGGCCTAGATCCGGACGACTTCCCGGATCTAGGCCCGCCCTTCACTGCCCAGCAGAATCAGGTCTCGTCGGCTTCAGCCTGCTCTTCCTCGGTACTCCGTTCCAGCACCCGTCCCTCGCCCGGAGCGAGGCTCCCGAGGATGCGGTCCAGATCCTCCATCGAGGCGAACTCGACGACGATCTTTCCCTTCTTCTGCCCGAGATCGACCTTCACCCGTGTCTCGAAACGATCAGAGAGACGCGATGCAAGATCAGTCAGAGCTGGTGAGACCCGGCCGCCGGCCCTGGGCCCCCGAGGCTTCGCGGAACTCGTCGGTTCCGAACCGAGGAGATTCACGATCTCCTCAACCGCGCGCACCGACAGTCCCTCAGCCACGATGCGGTGAGCCAGCCGATCTTGCTCGTCGGAATCATCCACCGAAAGCAAGGCCCTTGCATGACCGGCCGAAAGGACACCAGCCGCGACCCTGCGCTGCACCGGCGGTGAGAGCCTCAGCAGGCGCAGTGTGTTCGACACCTGAGGACGGGACCTCCCGATGCGGTCCGCCAGCTGATCATGGGTGCACTTGAAGTCCTTCAACAGCTGGTCGTACGCTGCCGCCTCTTCCAGAGGGTTCAGCTGCGCCCGGTGCAGGTTCTCGAGGAGGGCGTCGAGAAGCAGCTTCTCGTCATCCGTCGCACGGACGATGGCCGGGATGCGTTCCAGGCCGGCTTCGCCACACGCCCTCCAACGGCGCTCGCCCATGATGAGCTCGTAGCGGTCGTCGTCGACCTGGCGCACGATGACGGGCTGGAGGAGACCGACCTCCTTGATGGAGGTGACCAGTTCCGCGAGAGCATCTTCGTCGAAGACCTCGCGCGGCTGCTTCGGGTTCGGCGAGATCGAGGTGAGGGGAACCTCCGCGAAATACGCACCGGCGACTTCGTTCTGTTCGGCCGCAGGCCCCCTCTCCCCGACAGGGGAACTCGGTTCCGGCACCAAAGGACCGGACGGGAGCGCCGTCAGTTTCGCGACGGCCACCCCACGCTCTGCCGTCATCGTGGGCCCCGCAGCCCCCGCGGCCGTACCGGACGCGGGGCTGGCGACCTGCTTCTCCTGGGGAGCCGCGGGGATCAGCGCACCGAGTCCACGCCCCAGCCCTCTACGACGCTCGCTCACTGCATGCCCTCCGAATGACTCTGCTGACTGTTCTGGACGCCCGTGTGGGCAGGATCGCCCACCGGAGCATGCTGAGCCTCGTAGTGAATCCCGACGCCTCTCAGCGCGATCTCACGGGCCGCCTCGAGGTAGGACAGAGACCCGCTGGAGCCCGGATCGTACGTCAGGACGGTCTGCCCGTAGCTCGGAGCCTCAGAGATCCGTACCGAACGCGGAATGCTGGTCCGCAGCACTTCCTTGCCGAAGTGGGTGCGCACCTCCTCCGCGACCTGCGAGGCAAGCCGGGTCCGGCCGTCGTACATGGTGAGCAGGATCGTCGATACGTGAAGGTCGGGGTTCAGATGCCCCCGAACCAGGTCGACGTTGCGCAGAAGCTGACCGAGACCTTCCAGTGCGTAGTACTCGCACTGGATCGGGATGAGTACCTCTGCTCCGGCCACGAGCGCATTGACCGTCAGCAGACCGAGCGAAGGCGGGCAGTCGATGAGGATGTAATCCAGCGGCTGGTCATACGCCTGGATCGCCCGCTGCAGTCGGCTTTCCCGCGCGACCAGCGACACCAGCTCGATCTCCGCACCGGCGAGATCGATGGTTGCCGGAGCGCAGAAGAGGCCTTCGACATCCGGGACGGGCTGCACGACCTCGGAGAGCGGCATGCTCTCCACCAGAACGTCGTAGATGGAGGGGACTTCCGCGTGGTGGTCGATCCCCAGAGCCGTGGACGCGTTGCCCTGCGGATCGAGGTCCACCACCAGGACGCGGGCACCGTGCAGCGCGAGCGAAGCGGCGAGATTGACCGTCGAGGTCGTCTTACCCACACCACCCTTCTGGTTGGCGACGACCATGACGCGCGTCCGGTCTGGCCGTGGCAGCCCTTCACCGGCGCGGCCAAGGGCCTCAACCGCCAGCTGAGCCGCACGCCCAATAGGTGTGTCGTCCATAGGCGGCGGTGTTTCACGTGAAACACCGCCCCCCAGGGACTCGGTACGGGGACCGGGGACCGGATCGGTCATCGGTCCCGCGATGTTGGCGTCGGACCGCAAGGATTCACTCTCCTCGACTTCAGGCTCGCAATGAACAGAGCCTGCCATGCTTTCGGGGTCGTGAACCAGCGAGGCTGACTGTTCTGTGGATGAAACCGGTTCTGTGGACAACTCAGTAACCCGCACGGGCTTGCGGTCGCGCGGCGCGGCAGCCGCACGACCACGGCCGATGATTCCCTGCAGCAGAGAGCGACGTTTCACGTGAAACACGATGCCTCTGCAGTCCAACAGCAGGCCACCGACACTCCGCAGGCCGCACATATCGCTGCATGCATGGAGCATCAACGTAAAAACCCATCAATGGCACCAAGAACCCATAAGGAGCGCCAGGCCGAGCCCTTGAACGGCTCCCCTCAACGGCGTCGCCGCGTACGGCCTACCCTCGCAGCCTTGGCCCGCTTTGCGGCGAACCTCACACCGCCGGGGCTCTCGCCGACCACCACACGAACGACGGTGGACGTGGGATCGACGAGACCCTCGCCGACGTGCAGCACCTCGGTGTCCACCACTCCGAGCTTGCTCAGCGCCGCGCGAGCCCCCTGGATCTCCTCTTCGGCTGTGCCCCCCTTGAGAGCCAGCATCTCGCCATACGGACGAAGCAGGGGGACACCCCAGCCGGCCAACCGGTCGAGGGGAGCGACGGCGCGGGCCGTCACCACATGAACGGGCTGCAGCGTCCCCAGCACCTCTTCAGCCCGGCCACGAACGACCGTCACGTGATCAAGCCCCAGGAGCTCGACGACCTCCTGGAGAAAGTTCGTACGCCGCAGCAACGGCTCGAGCAGCGTGATCTTCAGGTCGGGACGTACCAATGCCAGCGGAATGCCGGGAAGGCCGGCGCCCGAACCCACGTCGCACACCGTGACGCCCTCGGGAACCACCTCTGAGAGCACCGCACAGTTCAGCAGGTGGCGTTCCCAGAGCCGCGGCACCTCGCGAGGACCGATCAGCCCACGCTTGACGCCCGCGTCAGCGAGCAGCTCCGCGTACCTGACAGCTTCTGGGAGGAACTCACCGAATACCGCCTGCGCCTCCTTGGGCGCCTGAGGGAGCTCTGCTTCCTCCGTCACGGGGACCGTCCTTCCGTACCGCACTAGCACGCTGACTATCAGGCTGACAAAGATCGGCCCCGCCTGCGAACAGACGGGGCCGACAGTACAAGGATCCGGTCAGGCCGGGAGAACGACGACGAAGCGCTGCGGCTCCTCGCCCTCGGACTCGCTGCGCAGACCCGCTGCCGCGACCGCGTCGTGCACGACCTTGCGCTCGAACGGCGTCATCGGCTCGAGCTTCACAGACTCGCCCGAGCTCTTGACCTCATCCGCGGCCTTGGCACCCAGCGCCGCCAGAACCTCACGCTTCTTGGCACGGAAGCCGCCGATGTCCAGCATCAGGCGGCTGCGGTCACCGGTCTCGCGGTGAACGGCCAGACGCGTCAGCTCCTGAAGCGCCTCCAGCACCTCACCGTCTCGGCCCACGAGCTTCTGCAGGTCGCGCGCCGATTCGCTGATGATCGAGACCGCGGCCCGGTCCGCCTCCACGTCCATGTCGATGTCGCCGTCGAGGTCGGCGATGTCGAGCAGGCCTTCGAGGTAGTCAGCCGCGATCTCCCCCTCCTGTTCGAGGCGGGTCAGAGTGTCGCTGCCCTCAGCGGCCGTGGTGGTGGTGCCTTCCGTCACGGATGGACTCCTTCTTACTTCTTGGACGGGTGCTTGGGCCGCTGCGGGCCCTTGCGCTGTCCGGACTTGGCTTGGCGTGAGGAGCCGGACGCGGCGGGCTTGTCCGCCGACTTCGGCTTGTCGTCCTGCGAGGCGTCCTGCTTCTCCAGAGACGTCTTGGCTTCCGAGTCCGTGGAGCCGGAGCTCTTCGCCGTACCGGGAGGCGTGGCAGCAGTGTGGCGCTTCGCCTTGGTCTGACGCTTGGGCTGCTGGCGCTTGGGCGCAGCACCGCCCTCGGCCTCCAGAACGGCTGCTTCGCTCTTCGTCACCGTCCCGTCCTCCTGGGCGGCGAGGCCGAGCTTGCCCAGACCGGTGATGAACTTGCGCTCGATGTCGTTGCGGTCGGGGCCCTTGGCGACGATCCGCTTGACCGTGTTACGCCGGGTCCGGCCACGTACCTCACCGTGCGAGGTCACACTCTTCAGCACGCGGTTCAGGTACTGGTCCTGCGCCTTGCTGCCCGGAGTCGGGTTCTGGTTGATCACGTACATCTGCTGACCCATGGTCCAGACGTTCGTGGTCAGCCAGTAGACGAGGACACCGACGGGGAAGTTGATGCCCATGACCGCGAAGATCACCGGGAAGATGTACATCAGCATCTTCTGCTGCTGCATGTACGGGGTCTTCACCGTGAGGTCGACGTTCTTCGTCATCAGCTGTCGCTGTGTGAAGAACTGCGACGCGGACATCATCACGATCATGATCGCGGTGACGACACGGACATCGGTCAGGGAGGCGCCGAGGGCCGAGACCTTCTCTTCGCTGTCCATGAACTTCGCGGCCAGCGGCGCGCCGAAGATGTGTGCCTGACGGGCGCTGTCCAGCAGCGGCTGGTCGATGACGCCGATCGTCTTGCCCGAGGCGATGGCCGAGAGCACGTGATACAGGGCGAAGAAGAACGGGGACTGCGCCAGGATGGGAAGGCACGAGGAGAGCGGGTTGGTACCCGTCTCCTTGTACAGCTTCATCATCTCTTCGGACTGACGCTGCTTGTCGTTCTTGTAGCGCTCCTGGATCGCCTTCATCTTCGGCTGGAGCACCTGCATGTTCCGCGTCGACTTGATCTGCTTGACGAACAGCGGGATCAGACAGATACGGATCAGAATCACCAGGGACACGATGGACAGGCCCCAGGCCCACCCCGTGTCATCGCCGAAGAGCGCTCCGTACAGCTTGTGGAACTGGACGATGACCCATGAAACAGGCGTGGTGATAAAGCTGAACAGACTGGCAATCGTGTCCACTAATCAGGCTCCTTGAGCTTTGGGCGAGGTCTCTGTGGCCGGGCTCAGGGGTTCGGAGACCGACCCCCCGGAAGGCACATCGGCGGCGGAGTCCCCGCCCTTGCCGCCACGCACCCAGGTGCGCAGCAGTTCGTGCCAACGCGGACGTTTGCGTGGCGCTACATAGTCCACGCCGCCGGGTGACCACGGATTGCAACGCAGGATGCGCCATGCGGTCAGCGCTGTTCCCTTGATCGCACCGTGCCGGTCGATCGCCGTATATCCATAGTGGGAACACGACGGGTAGTAACGGCAGACAGGCCCTAGAAGCGGGCTGATCGTCCACTGATACAGCTTGATGAGAGCCAGCAGCGGGTACTTCATCGCGCGCCCCCTCCCAGCAGCCGCTTAAGGGCGGCGTCCAGGTCTTGGGCCAGCTGTGCATGGTCGGCGTCACCCGATCCGGGTAGCGCTCGTACGACAACAAGGCTACCGGGGGGCAGCTGGGCAAGCCGATCGCGGACAAGGTGACGAAGCTTCCGCTTCACCGCCGTGCGCACGACTGCTCCACCCACTGCTTTGCTGACAACGAAACCCGCACGCGGCGGGGGAGCACTCTCCCCTGTCACGTGCGGGTCCGTAGCACCGCTGCGTAGATGCACGACGAGAAGCGGGCGTCCGGCCCGACGTCCCCGGCGTACAGCGACCGCGAAGTCCTCGCGCCGCCTCAGCCGATTCTCGGTAGGCAGCACGTCATGACCTGACCGCGATCAGGCGGACAGGTTTGCGCGACCCTTGCCACGGCGGTTCGCGAGAATCGCGCGGCCGGCACGGGTACGCATACGCAGTCGGAAGCCATGGGTCTTGGCGCGACGACGATTGTTCGGCTGGAAGGTGCGCTTGCTCACTCGGGGGCTCCAGAAATGATTCGTGTGTTGGCGGGACATCGCCTGGCTGTCACCGTGCGCCCACGAGGAACTCGCGTAAACGCCTTAGTGCACCGCTTCACAATCACAGATCGTGATGTTTGCCCATCGGAGGCAGGCGGCAGCAGCCATCGACAACTCGACCTGGTCACGGTACGCGCGGCTACGCCATCCGGTCAAACCGGCTCCGCAGCACCCCCTGCTGTACACAGCCTGTGGACAACAACTTGAACCGCGCGGGTCGGCCTGACTACCGTGGCTGAACTCCGGTTCTTTTCCTTCCTGCCTGCCGGGCCTCACCCGACCCGACCCATCCCGTCCCGAGAAGCACACATTCGTGGGACATGCGAGAGAGCGTGCCTTGTGGCTGATGTACCTGCCGATCTTGCCGCAGTGTGGCCGCGAGTGCTGGAGCAACTCCTCGGGGAGGGCCAGCAGGGCATCGAGCCGAAGGACAAGCAGTGGATCGAGCGCTGCCAGCCGCTGGCACTCGTCGCCGACACCGCGCTGCTGGCCGTACCCAACGAGTGGGGCAAGCGTGTCCTGGAGGGCCGGCTCGCACCGCTGATCAGCGAGACCCTCACCCGTGAGTGCGGGCGCCCGATCAGGATCGCAATCACCGTCGACGATTCGGCGGGCGAGCCTCCCGCCCCGCCGGCGCCCCCGATGCACCAGCCCCCCCAGGGGCAGCAGTCGCACCGCTACCAAGGACCGCGGCACGACGAGCCCCCGCGCAACGACGGGTACGACAGCTACGGCCCCCGGCCCTCCGACGACGGCATGCCCACGGCCCGCCCCGCCTACCCCGACTACCAGCAGCACCGCCCTGAGCCCGGCGCCTGGCCCCGAGCTCAGGAGGACCTCTCCTGGCAGCCCCGGCACGGCGGGTATCAGGAACGTGATCCCTACGCGCGCCCGCAGCAGCCGCAGCACGACTACCGTCCGCAGCCGCCCGAACACCAGGGCTACGAGCCGCAGCGGGACAGCCGGGACCGTCACGATCTGCAGGACCAGCAGCCCCAACACCGCCAGGGCCCTCCCGGCACCGGGAGGGCCGGCGGAGGCCCCATGGGCACCCAGTCCGCGCCACCGCCCGGAACCGGGGAACCGCACGCCCGACTGAACCCGAAGTACCTCTTCGACACCTTCGTCATCGGCGCCTCCAACCGCTTCGCGCACGCGGCGGCCGTCGCCGTCGCCGAGGCTCCCGCGAAGGCGTACAACCCCCTCTTCATCTACGGGGAGTCGGGACTGGGCAAGACCCACCTCCTGCACGCCATCGGGCACTACGCGCGGAGCCTCTACCCCGGCACCCGGGTGCGGTACGTGAGCTCCGAGGAGTTCACCAACGAGTTCATCAACTCGATCCGCGACGGAAAGGGAGACACCTTCCGCAAGCGGTACCGCGACGTGGACATCCTCCTGGTCGACGACATCCAGTTCCTGGCGAGCAAGGAGTCGACGCAGGAGGAGTTCTTCCACACCTTCAACACGCTCCACAACGCCAACAAGCAGATCGTCCTGTCCTCGGACCGTCCGCCCAAGCAGCTGGTGACGCTCGAGGACCGGCTGCGCAACCGGTTCGAGTGGGGCCTCACCACGGACGTCCAGCCGCCCGAGCTGGAGACCCGTATCGCGATCCTCCGCAAGAAGGCCGTGCAGGAACAGCTCAACGCCCCGCCGGAGGTGCTCGAGTTCATCGCCTCGCGGATCTCGCGCAACATCCGTGAGCTGGAGGGCGCTCTCATCCGTGTGACGGCCTTCGCGAGCCTGAACCGGCAGCCCGTGGACCTCGGTCTGACCGAGATCGTGCTCAAGGACCTGATCCCGGGCGGCGAGGACTCGGCTCCCGAGATCACCGCGCCGGCCATCATGGCGGCGACCGCGGACTACTTCGGGCTGACAGTGGAAGATCTCTGCGGATCCTCCCGCAGCCGCGTCCTGGTGACCGCGCGCCAGATCGCCATGTATCTCTGCCGCGAGCTGACGGATCTCTCCCTGCCCAAGATCGGTGCCCAGTTCGGCGGGCGCGACCACACCACGGTGATGCACGCCGACCGGAAGATCCGCGCGCTGATGGCGGAGAGGCGCTCCATCTACAACCAGGTCACCGAGCTCACCAACCGAATCAAGAACGGCTGAAGCTCCGGATCAGCAGCACGCCGCGCCCAGGGCGCCTCACGAGGACCGTACGACGTCCTCGTGAGGCGCCCTTCTTCGCGTGCAGCCCACGGAACCGGCGCCCGGGGCCGCCCGCGGACATCCCTCAGCGGTGAGCTCTCCCGCAGCGGCGCACCGGCCCCGGGCGTCCCCGGAGCCTTGTCCTGGAACGCTCCTGAGCCCGCCCGGACGTGCTCCCACGGCAGCCTCCGACGGCCTCCGAGGCCCTCCGCGCAGCACTTTGCCGCGTTGGGCGACGGCCCGCGAGACCGCTCGATCCATGTGGAGTGTTCGAATACAGGCCCCTGACGAGCGCTTCTCCACAGAAGAAGCCAGAATCTGGCGTCCACAGCCTGGGGACTGTGAAGTTGTCCAGATTGCGTCCACAGGGCCTGCTGTCGATACTCCATCAGGCCAGGTCACATGCCTGGGGATTTGTGGCCAACGATGATCCACAGCCTGTGGACAGAATTTTCGTCCACAGGCGCTCGACGATGTTGTCCACCGGCGACCCACAGGCATGCCGTCGTTGTCCCCAGCTTCTCCACACCCCTGTCCACTGTTCGGCAACCCAACACCCGCTTTCACTGCCGCGAGTGAAAGGCGTCACACCAGGAGGTCGGATTGAGCTGTGGGGAACGGGGGTAAAGCTGGGGACAGCCCTGGGGAGAAGTCACCCCGCCCTGTGCATCGGGTGTGCAGAACTTTCGCGTGTCCACAGAAACGCATGGTTGTCCACCGGTGTCACCCACAGGGGCGGTGGACAAAAAACCGCTGCTGACCTGCGCAGATGACGTTATCCACGGTTTCCACAGGGCCTACTACTACTACCACTCAGAGTTAGCCAGGAATCAGCTTCGAAGCAGGGCCTGTGCACAACTCGAGCGGCGACCTCGGCACGCCTCTTGGCACGACTTGACCCCGAGCAGCAACGAGTGTCGGTGCCGTACGTCAGACTGGACCCCGGCGGTCTCCCCCAGCCTCTCGGCAGGGAGCCCCGTTCAGACGACGAAGGCCAGCAGGGCGAGCGAGCAACAGCAGGAGGCGGTTCCGGTGAAGATCCGGGTGGAGCGCGATGTACTCGCGGAGGCGGTGGCCTGGGTGGCCCGTAGCCTCCCGGCCCGTCCGCCGGCGCCCGTTCTCGCGGGCCTTCTCCTGAAGGCTGAGGACGGAGCCCTCAGCTTCTCGAGCTTCGACTACGAGGTCTCGGCCAAGGTCTCGGTGGACGCCGAGATCGAGGAGGACGGGACGGTCCTCGTCTCCGGCCGCCTGCTCGCCGACATCTGCCGCGCCCTGCCGAACCGGCCGGTGGAGATTTCCACGGACGGTGTACGGGCCACGGTGGTCTGTGGCTCCTCCCGGTTCACACTCCACACACTGCCTGTGGAGGAGTACCCGGCGCTTCCCCAGATGCCGACGGCCACGGGCACCGTCCCCGGTGAGGTCTTCGCCTCCGCGGCGGCGCAGGTCGCCATCGCGGCCGGCCGCGACGACACCCTGCCCGTCCTGACCGGTGTCCGGATCGAGATCGAGGGCGACACCGTCACCCTCGCGTCGACCGACCGCTACCGCTTCGCCGTCCGTGAGTTCCTGTGGAAGCCGGAGAACCCCGACGCCTCGGCCGTCGCTCTGGTGCCCGCCAAGACCCTTCTGGACACGGCCAAGGCCCTGACCAGCGGCGACACTGTGACGCTGGCGCTGTCCGGCTCAGGTGCGGGCGAGGGGCTCATCGGTTTCGAGGGCGCCGGCCGCCGGACGACCACGCGGCTGCTCGAGGGTGACCTCCCGAAGTACCGGACGCTCTTCCCGACCGAGTTCAACTCGGTCGCGGTCATCGAGACCGCCCCGTTCGTCGAGGCCGTCAAGCGCGTGGCCCTCGTCGCCGAGCGCAACACCCCGGTGCGGCTCAGCTTCGAGCAGGGTGTGCTGATCCTCGAGGCCGGATCCAGCGACGACGCACAGGCTGTGGAGCGTGTCGACGCCGTGCTCGACGGCGACGACATCTCGATCGCCTTCAACCCGACCTTCCTGCTGGACGGGCTCAGCGCGATCGACTCCCCGGTCGCTCAGCTCTCCTTCACGACGTCGACCAAGCCCGCGCTGCTCAGCGGCCGGCCTGCCGTCGACGCCGAGGCGGACGACGCGTACAAGTACCTGATCATGCCGGTCCGCCTCTCCGGCTGATCCGGCGTGCTTGCTGTCATGGCAGTTTCCGGCGGGCAGGCTCAGCGCCGAGTGGGCTCACCGTGCTGCACCCCGCCGTGCTGCCCGGCCCGGGCGTAGGCTCGGGCCTGGGTACGAATCGGCACAACGCTTAAGGAATCTCTGATGGAGCTCGGTCTCGTCGGCCTCGGCAAGATGGGCGGCAACATGCGCGAGCGCATCCGCCGCGCAGGGCACACGGTCATCGGTTACGACCGCAACCCGGACGTCGCCGATGTCCACAGCCTCGAAGAGCTTGTGGGCAAGCTCAAGGGTCCGCGCGTCGTGTGGGTCATGGTCCCGGCGGGCGCCGCGACGCAGTCGACCATCGACGAGCTGGCCGATCTGCTGTCCCCGGGCGACGTCGTCGTGGACGGCGGCAACTCCCGCTGGACCGACGACGAGAAGCACGCGGTCGAGCTGGGCATCAAGGACATCGGCTTCGTCGACTGCGGTGTCTCCGGCGGTGTCTGGGGCCTCGAGAACGGCTACGCCCTGATGTACGGCGGCACCGAGGAGAACGTCGCCAAGGTCCAGCCGATCTTCGACGCCCTCAAGCCCGAGGGCGACTTCGGTTCCGTCCACGCGGGCAAGGTCGGCGCCGGCCACTTCGCCAAGATGGTTCACAACGGCATCGAGTACGCGATGATGCAGGCCTACGCCGAGGGCTGGGAGCTCCTGGAGAAGGTCGACTCGGTCACCGACGTGCGCGAGGTCTTCCGTTCCTGGCAGGAGGGCACGGTCATCCGTTCCTGGCTGCTCGACCTGGCGGTCAACGCGCTGGACGACGACGAGCACCTCGACCAGCTCCGTGGCTTCGCCGCGGACTCCGGCGAGGGCCGGTGGACGGTCGAGGCCGCCATCGACAACGCCGTGCCGCTGCCCGCGATCACCGCGTCCCTGTTCGCGCGCTTCGCGTCGCGGCAGGACGACTCGCCGCAGATGAAGATGATCGCCGCGCTGCGCAACCAGTTCGGCGGTCACGCGGTCGAGAACAAGAAGTAGGACCGCACGGGAGCGGGGCCGCGGGCAGCAGCCCGCCCGCGGCACAGCTGAACACAGCAGAGCAAGCAGTCGGAAGGGTCGGCGACCATGCACGTCACGCATCTCTCGCTGGCCGACTTCCGTTCGTACGCCCGGGTCGAGGTCCCTCTCGACCCGGGCGTCACCGCGTTCGTGGGGGCCAACGGCCAGGGGAAGACCAACCTCGTGGAGGCGGTCGGCTATCTCGCCACTCTCGGCAGCCACCGGGTGTCGTCCGACGCCCCCCTGGTGCGGATGGGCGCTGAGCGCGCTGTCGTAAGAGCCGCGGTCACCCAGGGCGAGCGGTCACAGCTGATCGAGCTCGAGCTCAACCCGGGCCGCGCGAATCGGGCCCGTATCAACAGGTCGTCGCAGGTCAGGCCGCGTGATGTCCTGGGGATAGTACGGACGGTGCTCTTCGCCCCGGAGGACCTGGCCCTGGTGAAGGGGGATCCGGGCGAGCGGCGGCGCTTTCTCGACGAGCTGATCACCGCGCGTTCCCCCCGGATGGCCGGGGTCCGCTCCGACTACGAGCGGGTGCTGAAGCAGCGCAACACCCTGCTGAAGTCCGCCGCCATGGCCCGCAGACACGGCGGCCGGTCGATGGACCTGTCCACGCTCGACGTCTGGGACCAGCATCTGGGCCGGGTGGGGGCGGAGCTGCTGGCGCAGCGGCTGGATCTCATCGCGACCTTGCAGCCGCTGGCGGACAAGGCGTACGCGGACGTCGCCCCGGGCGGCGGGCCCGTGACATTGGAGTACCGCAGCTCGGTCGGTTCCGACGTGGAGCCGGCGCGCACCCGCGAGGAGCTGTACGAGCAGGTGATGGCTGCTCTCGTCCAGGCGCGTAAGCAGGAGATCGAGCGAGGGGTGACCCTGGTCGGACCGCATCGTGACGACCTGGTGCTGGGGCTGCGCGGGATGCCGGCGAAGGGCTACGCGAGCCACGGCGAGTCCTGGTCGTACGCCCTGGCGCTGAGGCTGGCCTCGTACGATCTGCTCCGCACGGAGGGCAACGAGCCCGTTCTGGTGCTCGACGACGTGTTCGCCGAGCTGGACGCGCGCCGGCGCGAGCGGCTGGCGGAGTTGGTTGCCCCTGGCGAGCAGGTGCTGGTGACGGCGGCTGTGGACGACGACGTCCCGGGTGTGCTCGCCGGAGCGCGGTACGCGGTCTCCGCCGGGGAGGTGGAGCGGCTGTGAGCGGTGAGGACGGCGCTCAGCAGGGCCCGGCGAAGCAGCCGGAGGTCTCGGGTGTGGATCTGGCGCGTGTGGCATTGCGTGCCGCCAAGGAGCAGGCCCGTGCCCGGGGCGCGGCAGCGCAGCAGAAGAACCAGGCCAGACGCGGGGGCGGTCTGCGATCGGGTGCCCGGTCCGACGGCCGCGATCCGCTGGCCCTGGGCTCGGCCATCAACCGGCTGATCACCGAGCGGGGCTGGGAGACCCCGGCGGCCGTCGGCGGTGTGATGGGCAGATGGCCGCAGATCGTCGGTGACGACCTGGCCAATCACTGCGTGCCCGTGCGGTACGACGAGGATCCGGCCGAGCGGGTTCTGACCGTGCAATGCGATTCGACGGCCTGGGCGACGCAGCTCCGGCTGCTCGCGCCGCAACTGGTGGCCCGGCTGAACACGGATCTGGGGCACGGCACCGTGCGGATGATCAAGGTTCTCGGTCCGGGCGGTCCGCAGCGCAGATTCGGCCCTCTCCGTACTCCGGGGAGCAGAGGACCCGGCGACACCTACGGCTGAGCAGGGCTTTCCTGGATCCGTGGCGCTCGTGGCCCGCGCGGGGCCGGGGCGGACGGAAGACGGCTCACCCGCTTCTGTCCTGATTCGCCGACCACCCGGTGTTTCTGGTCTGTGCGGCTATGCCCCGCTTTGTGATGTGCATGAAAAGTGAAGCGTCCCTCACCGTAGTGGGAGGTTGACAGCCCGAAGCGCACAAAGCCCTCGTGAGCCCTCCGGGGGCCCTGTCTGAATATGGGGAGTCGTCAGCCGCTCATTCAGGGCGGCACATGCGTACTCAGGCACCGGCAAACCCCCATTCATGTCAGCGCTACCGGTAGACTGGTGGACAATCCCGCTTCCTCGCGGGAGTCGTCGATACAAGCCGAACGACGCAGCCGCTCCCGCCTGCCGGAGAACGGCCTGTGCTGTGCCAGAAAGGGCGCTTCGTGGCCGATTCCGGCAACCCCAACGAGAACATCCCGTCCACAGCCGGTGAGCCCGGCGAGGTCACCGCCTCGTACGACGCCAGCGCGATCACCGTGCTCGAAGGCCTGGACGCGGTCCGCAAGCGACCCGGCATGTACATCGGGTCGACCGGTGAGCGCGGTCTCCACCACCTCGTGCAAGAGGTTGTCGACAACTCGGTCGACGAGGCGATGGCCGGGCACGCGGACACCATCGACGTCACGATCTTCGCCGACGGCGGGGTGCGTGTGGTCGACAACGGCCGCGGCATCCCGGTCGGCATCGTGCCGTCCGAGGGCAAGCCGGCCGTGGAGGTCGTGCTCACCGTCCTGCACGCAGGCGGCAAGTTCGGCGGCGGCGGCTACGCCGTCTCCGGCGGTCTGCACGGCGTCGGCGTGTCCGTCGTCAACGCCCTGTCCACGCGAGTCTCCGTCGAGGTCAAGACGGACGGCTACCGCTGGACCCAGGACTACAAGCTCGGTGTGCCGACCGCTCCGCTGGCCCGTCACGAGGCCACGGAGGAGACGGGTACCAGCGTCACCTTCTGGGCGGACGGCGACGTCTTCGAGACCACCGACTACTCCTTCGAGACGCTCTCGCGGCGCTTCCAGGAGATGGCGTTCCTCAACAAGGGACTCACCCTCAAGCTCACCGACGAGCGCGAGGAGGCGAAGGCCACGGCGGGCGCGGACAGCGCCGAGGTGGTCGACGTCCCCGACGAGGAGTCGACCCGCACGGTCACGTACCACTACGAGAACGGCATCGTCGACTTCGTCAAGTACCTCAACTCCCGCAAGGGAGAGCTCATTCACCAGTCGGTGATCGACATCGAGGCCGAGGACAAGGACCGGCTCCTCTCGGCCGAGATCGCCATGCAGTGGAACACGCAGTACACCGAGGGGGTCTACTCCTTCGCCAACGCGATCCACACGCATGAGGGCGGTACGCACGAGGAAGGCTTCCGTGCGGCGCTGACCTCGCTGGTCAACCGCTACGCGCGCGACAAGAAGCTGCTGCGCGAGAAGGACGACAACCTCACCGGTGAGGACGTCCGCGAGGGCCTGACGGCGATCATCTCGGTGAAGCTGGGCGAGCCGCAGTTCGAGGGTCAGACGAAGACCAAGCTGGGCAACACCGAGGCGAAGACCTTCGTCCAGAAGGTCGTCCACGAGCAGCTGACGGACTGGTTCGACCGGAACCCGAACGAGGCCGCCGACATCATCCGCAAGGGCATCGCGGCCTCGACGGCTCGTGTCGCGGCCCGCAAGGCGCGTGACCTCACCCGGCGCAAGGGGCTCCTCGAGAGCGCCTCGCTGCCCGGCAAGCTGAGCGACTGCCAGTCCAACGACCCGACGAAGTGCGAGATCTTCATCGTCGAGGGTGACTCCGCCGGCGGTTCGGCGAAGTCCGGCCGCAACCCGATGTACCAGGCGATCCTGCCCATCCGCGGCAAGATCCTGAACGTCGAGAAGGCCCGGATCGACAAGATCCTGCAGAACACCGAGGTCCAGGCGCTGATCTCGGCCTTCGGTACCGGGGTCCACGAGGACTTCGACATCGAGAAGCTCCGCTATCACAAGATCATTCTGATGGCGGACGCCGACGTCGACGGTCAGCACATCAACACTCTGCTGCTCACCTTCCTCTTCCGCTTCATGCGGCCGCTGGTGGAGCAGGGCAACGTCTACCTCTCGCGCCCGCCGCTCTACAAGATCAAGTGGGGCCGGGACGACTTCGAGTACGCGTACTCGGACCGTGAGCGCGACGCGCTCGTGGCGCTCGGCAAGCAGAACGGCAAGCGGATCAAGGAAGACTCGATCCAGCGCTTCAAGGGGCTCGGCGAGATGAACGCCGAGGAGCTGCGCGTCACCACGATGGACATCGACCACCGTGTGCTCGGCCAGGTCACGCTGGACGACGCGGCGCAGGCCGACGACCTGTTCTCGGTGCTGATGGGCGAGGACGTCGAGGCGCGCCGCTCCTTCATCCAGCGCAACGCCAAGGACGTCCGCTTCCTCGACATCTGAGTCGGCCGTACAAGCAAGCCGCAGTGCGAAAGGACTTTGACCAGCAATGGCCGACGAGAACACCCCTGTGATGCCCGAAGAGGAGCCCACCGTCCCGGGCGTGGGCATGCGTGTCGAGCCCGTGGGGCTCGAGACGGAGATGCAGCGCTCCTACCTCGACTACGCGATGTCCGTCATCGTGTCGCGTGCGCTGCCCGACGTACGGGACGGCCTGAAGCCCGTCCACCGCCGGGTGCTGTACGCGATGTACGACGGCGGCTACCGCCCCGAGAAGGGGTTCTACAAGTGCGCCCGCGTCGTCGGTGACGTCATGGGTACGTACCACCCGCACGGCGACTCCTCCATCTACGACGCCCTGGTGCGCCTCGCGCAGCCGTGGTCGCTGCGGATGCCGCTGGTGGACTCCAACGGCAACTTCGGTTCCCCGGGCAACGACCCGGCCGCCGCCATGCGGTACACCGAGTGCAAGATGATGCCGCTGTCCATGGAGATGGTCCGGGACATCGACGAGGAGACCGTCGACTTCCAGGACAACTACGACGGCCGCAACCAGGAGCCGACGGTCCTGCCGGCGCGCTTCCCGAACCTCCTGGTCAACGGCTCCGCAGGCATCGCCGTCGGTATGGCGACCAACATCCCGCCGCACAACCTGCGCGAGGTCGCCGCCGGCGCCCAGTGGTACCTGGAGAACCCCGAGGCCTCGCACGAGGAGCTGCTGGACGCGCTGATCGAGCGCATCAAGGGCCCCGACTTCCCCACCGGCGCGCTGGTCGTGGGCCGCAAGGGCATCGAGGAGGCGTACCGCACAGGGCGCGGCTCCATCACGATGCGTGCGGTCGTCGCGGTCGAGGAGATCCAGGGCCGCCAGTGCCTGGTCGTCACCGAGCTGCCGTTCCAGACCAACCCCGACAACCTCGCGCAGAAGATCGCCGACCTGGTCAAGGACGGCAAGGTCGGCGGGATCGCGGACGTCCGGGACGAGACGTCCTCGCGCACGGGGCAGCGCCTGGTCGTCGTGCTGAAGCGCGACGCGGTCGCCAAGGTCGTGCTGAACAACCTCTACAAGCACACCGATCTTCAGTCGAACTTCGGCGCGAACATGCTGGCGCTCGTCGACGGGGTGCCGCGCACGCTGTCGATCGACGCGTTCATCCGCCACTGGGTGACGCACCAGATCGAGGTCATCGTCCGGCGCACGCGGTTCCGGTTGCGCAAGGCCGAGGAGCGGGCGCACATCCTGCGAGGCCTGCTCAAGGCGCTGAACGCGATCGAAGAGGTCATCGCGCTCATCCGCCGCAGCAACACCGTGGAGATCGCGCGTGAGGGCCTGATGGGCCTGCTCGAGATCGACGAGATCCAGGCGAACGCGATCCTGGAGATGCAGCTGCGCCGCCTGGCCGCGCTGGAGCACCAGAAGATCACCGCCGAGCACGACGAACTCCAGGCGAAGATCAACGAGTACAACGAGATCCTGGCCTCCCCCGCGAAGCAGCGTCAGATCGTCAGCGAGGAACTGGCCGCGATCGTCGACAAGTTCGGCGACGACCGGCGCTCCAAGCTGGTGCCCTTCGACGGCGACATGTCCATCGAGGACCTCATCGCCGAGGAGGACATCGTCGTCACGATCTCCCGCGGCGGTTACGTCAAGCGCACCAAGACGGACGACTACCGTTCGCAGAAGCGCGGCGGCAAGGGCGTGCGTGGCACGAAGCTCAGGGAAGACGACATCGTCGACCACTTCTTCGTGTCGACGACGCACCACTGGCTGCTGTTCTTCACGAACAAGGGCCGGGTCTACCGGGCCAAGGCCTACGAGCTGCCGGACGCCGGCCGGGACGCGCGTGGCCAGCACGTCGCGAACCTCCTGGCGTTCCAGCCGGACGAGCAGATCGCGCAGATCCTGGCGATCCGCGACTACGACGCCGCGCCCTACCTGGTCCTGGCGACCAAGGGCGGTCTGGTGAAGAAGACCTCGCTGAAGGACTACGACTCACCCCGCTCCGGCGGCGTCATCGCGATCAACCTCCGGGAGACGGAGAGCGGCGCGGACGACGAGCTGATCGGTGCGGAACTGGTGTCGGCCGAGGACGATCTGCTGCTCATCAGCAGGAAGGCCCAGTCGATCAGGTTCACCGCGACCGACGAGGCGCTGCGCCCGATGGGCCGTGCCACCTCGGGCGTGAAGGGCATGAGTTTCCGCGAGGGCGATGAACTGCTCTCGATGAATGTTGTCCGGCCCGGTACGTTCGTGTTCACTGCCACCGACGGTGGTTACGCGAAGCGGACCGCGGTCGACGAATACCGCGTCCAGGGTCGTGGTGGTCTCGGCATCAAGGCCGCCAAGATCGTCGAGGACCGCGGTTCCCTCGTCGGTGCGCTGGTGGTGGAGGAGGCGGACGAGATCCTCGCCATCACGCTCGGTGGCGGTGTGATTCGTACGCGAGTCAATGAAGTCAGGGAGACGGGCCGTGACACCATGGGCGTCCAACTGATCAATCTGGGCAAGCGGGATGCCGTCGTCGGCATCGCGCGCAACGCCGAGGCCGGTCGTGAGGCCGAAGAGGTCGACGGGACCGATGAGGCCGAAGGCGCCACGGGCGAGGCTCATGCCGAGACCGTGGTCGAGGGCACAGTCGAGGGCACGGCGCCTTCGGCCGGGGAGCACGAGGAGTAGAGCGTGAGTGGAGCCACGGGCGCAGGTTCGGCCGCTTCCGGAGCAGGCGCGAACGGCGCCCGTGGCCCTGCCACGGACTCCCAAGGGGGAACTGTGACGGACACTCGGGGACCTCAGTACGAGGGGTACGCGACCGGGCCTCTGCCCGGTGAGCGTGAGCCCGCTTCGGGTCAGGCGGGGCCCTACCACCCGCCCCAGGCGTACTCGTCCCCTGCGGGCGGTACGCAGGGCGGAGGCACGCAGGGCGGTACACAGGGCGCCACAGGCGGCGGGCAGGCGACCCGGCTGCCCCGCACAGGGGCGCGGACCACTCCGCGTACCCGTAAGGCGCGTCTGCGGGTCGCCAAGGCCGATCCGTGGTCGGTGATGAAGGTGAGCTTCCTGCTCTCCATCGCCCTCGGCATCTGCACGGTGGTCGCGGCCGCGGTCCTGTGGATGGTGATGGACGCGATGGGCGTCTTCTCCACCGTGGGCGGCACGATCAGCGAGGCCACCGGCTCGAACGAGAGCAACGGCTTCGATCTGCAGTCGTTCCTGTCGCTGCCGCGCGTGCTCATCTTCACCTCGGTCATCGCGGTGATCGATGTGGTGCTGGCCACCGCGCTGGCGACGCTGGGCGCCTTCATCTACAACTTGTCGGCCGGCTTCGTGGGTGGCGTGGAGCTCACGCTGGCCGAGGACGAGTAGGACGCCGGGTATCGATTTTGGGACTGGCCCCGACGTGCGCTAATCTTCAGAAGTCAGCGCAGCAGCGCGGCGGGGCTATAGCTCAGTTGGTTAGAGCGCATCCCTGATAAGGATGAGGCCACAGGTTCAAATCCTGTTAGCCCCACCAGCGAGAAGGCCCCCACCGGAGACGGTGGGGGCCTTCTGCGTATGCGGCCGCGAGCGGGACTTGGCACTGACGGCGCGGGCCGGCATGTGGGTCGCCACGGCTTTCCTTGTCCGACCGCTGTCGGCTGCCGGTCGTCCACCGGCCGCCTGCCGTGCGAGGTGCGAATTGCCGGCCCTGTTCCGGGTGTACCGCATGCCCTCGGGGCCGCGTTTCGGCAGCTGTCCGTGCGGGGGCATGGAAAAGGCCCCCGCCGGTGTGAACCGGACCAGGGGCCTGGGTGGCGTTCTCGGTGTCCTCAGGGCGGCAGCGGGGCCGAGTCCCCGGCGGGTGAGGCGCTGTGGGCGGAGCGGGTGTTGTCCGTCGCGTGCGTGGCGTCCGTGGAGTCGGCCGACAGCTGGCGGGTGGCGGGTGAGGAGCCGTGAGCCTCGGCCCGGATGCGCTGCTTCATCGTGGGTGGCAGCGCCCTGTCACGCGGAAGGGTCCACCGCACCGTCGGCGTCGTCGCGGTTGCCGGGTTCGCGGCCGTGTGCTCGTGGCTCGTGACCGTGGGCTCCGCGGCCGTGGCCTGGGCGGTGGCGAGACCCAGCGACGCGAGAATCGCGAAGAAGGCGGTGACGAAGGCGGTCCAGATGCTCTTGACCTTGAAGGCGCTCATGGCCCCTCGCTTTCAGGTGGTCCGGTTTGCTTACCTTTCCGATGATGTGGATCCGGCCGACGGAAACCGGGACCGACGCCCCCGGTTCGCCGATCTTCTGATGAACACCACTCGTATGGTTCAACCGGTTCGAAAAGCTGCTCAGTGGTGTGGTGTGAGGCTCCGGCGGGGGCTCGGAGCGGGTGGCGGCCGGGTTCCGGGGAGGTCACCGATCGGTATCGGCCGGTGTGTATAGTCGGGCGGCAGAAGTCCCTTACGTCAAGGAAAGACGAGGTCGCGCGGTGAAGAAGCTTCTCCTGGTCGCACTGGCCGCCATCGGCGGGCTCCTCGTGTACCGCCAGATCCAGGCGGATCGCGCCGAGCAGGATCTGTGGACGGAGGCGACCGACTCCGTGCCCGCAGGTTCAGGTGTGTGAGACGGAACAGTCTGCTAGAAGCCCCGGCCGCCGAGCGGCCGGGGCTTTCTGCTGCCCGGGCGCCAGTGGCGTCACCCCTGTCCCTTGATTCACTAACGCGAATCGTTTGGTTGCGTAAGTGAATCGATGGCGGGCCGACGGCCCATGTCCTGGACTCCGCAACCGGTGGACGAGCCGGGCCGCACGGGGGCGGGGCGACGGCGGCAGGGCGGGGGCCACAGACAGCGGTGGTGCGGGCGGGGCAGGATGGACGGGCATCGCGGCCGCTGCCGGAGCGGGCGCCGTGATCGTCCTGATCGCCGGGTTCCCGCTGATACGCCGGTGGCGCGGGGCAGCACGCATACGACGAGGGGGAGCGCGTGAACAGGCAGCGCAACAGGGGCCGGGTAACGCTCGCGATGATCGCCGCGGTGTGCGCGGTGGCGGCGATGCCGGGTCAGGGACACGCGGCCGACGGCCCCACGGCGTACACCTTCGACCCCGCGGCGGTAGCGGTCCAGGGTGCGGAGACGAACGCCGACGCGGTGGAGCTGGAGGCCGGTTCGGTCTACAGGAGTTCGATCGGGCAAGGGCAGAAGCTCTACTACCGCCTGGAACTCGACGACACGACCGATGCGTACGTCTCCGCCGTGGCCGTGCCGAAGGCGGGCGGGAAGGTCGCGTACGGAGACGGCATCACGATCAGCGTCAGAGACCTCGACGACACCCGGTGCAGCTCCGAGGACGCGGCCTTCGAGTCGGCGGAGTTCCCGCGCCCGATCGCCGCATACGCGCACCGGACCGTGGAGAAGGACAGCACCACGTGTGCGGCGAGCGGCACCTACAACGTCCTGATCGAGCGGCAGAGCAAGGCGACTTCGTCCCCCGAGCCATGGGAACTGGAGCTGCGCCACGAGAGGGAGCCGGGGCTGGAGGACGGCGGGTCGCTGCCGACCGAGGCTCCGGAGGGCTGGCCCTCCGCCTCTCCCGTTCCGCCCGTCGGCAGGCAGGAGCGGACCGGTGGCAGCGGCTACTACGACGCAACCAGCCTGGAGTCCGGTGAATGGGCGGACTCCGTCGCGCCCGGGCAGACCCGCTTCTACCGGGTGCCTGTGGACTGGGGTCAGCAGATCTTCGCCACGGCCGCGCTGAGCAACAGCGGCAAGTCGACCGAGTATCTGGGCAACGCGCTGGCCCTGGCACTGGACAACCCGGCACACGGACATGTGGACGACGCGACGCTCTCGTACTCCGGCGCGCCCAACTCCGTGGCTCTGGACCCGCTGCCCCCGGTGGCGTACGAGAACCGTTACGACGCGGGAGCGGACGTCAGCGCCATGAGGTTCGCCGGCTGGTACTACCTCTCGGTGACGCTCTCGCCGAAGGTCGCAGAGCACTACGGGAACGACCCCATCGGGCTGACGCTCAGGGTCAAGGTCGTCAACGACCGTAAGCCGTCGCCCTACCGGGGGGGCGCTGGAATCTTCGGTGTCTCGGAAGACGACAGGGACATGGCCAAGAGCGGTCTGAGCGCGCCCGAGGCAGGCGAGAGCGGCACGATGAAGCTGGTGGCAGCCGCGGGCATCGGTGCGGGCTCCGTCCTGGTGCTCGGGCTGGGGGCGTGGACGCTGCTGGCCAGGCGCCGGGCCGCGCCTGTCCTGGCTCCACCCGGTGCCGGCGACCGGCCGCCTCTCGGTGGCCCCCCGCAGGCCCGGTAGGGCGGCTCAGGCCTGGGTGAGCGCCCAGATGCCCACCGCGAAGCAGATCAGCGCCACCACGAGCACCGGGACCGCCACCTTCGGGGACGGTCCCGGCCGCTTCGCGGGTGACGGCTGAGGCACCGCGTTCCGGGGATCCTGCAGGTGCGCGGCGGTGTAGGCGCGGGTGGACGGTGCTCCGTACGGCACGGCGGCCGTGGAGGCATGGGCGAGATCCTGGGAGGTGTCGGCAGTGTAGGTGGGTGCCGCGTGAGCCGGAATGGGGCCGGGCACCTGCGTCTCTGCCGGGTGCGGAAGCTGAGCGGGGTGCGACGGGGGCGGTGCGAGGTGGAAGCTGCCCGTCTCCGACATCGACGGGGTTGGTCCGTAAGGCTGTTGACCCCGCGCTCCCTGTGGCGCGTACGGCTGCTGTCCGGGTCCCTGTGGCGCGTACGGCGTCTGTGACGGCTGTGGCGAGGGTGGCGTGCCACCGACGTCCTGTGCGGACGTCTGCGGCCCGTCGGCGGGCGTTTCGGGGCCGTCGGGGCCGAACCCGGCGGGCAGGGGGCCGATCTGGTCGAACACCTCCACCTGCTCGTCGTCCGGGCCGGCATCCGGCAGCATCTCGACTGCCGCGGTCAGCGCCTTGCGCGCGCCCGTGGCGGTACGGAAACGGGCGTGCGGGTCCGGCTGCAGCAGACCGGCGAGGACCTGCCACAAGGGCTCCGGTACACCCTGGGGTGCTCCAGGGGTCCCGTGCGCGGCGAAGTACTCGATCAGCGCCTTGGCGTCCGGCTTCTGGCCCTGGAGAAGGTAGAGCGCGACGAGACCCACGGCGAACAGGTCCGCCGGGAAGTCGGGCTCCGCGCCCATCATCTGCTCGGGTGCGAAGTAACCAGGAGTTCCCACCACGTAGTTGGTCTCTGTCAGCCGCGGCTCACCCTTGCGCATCGAGATGCCGAAGTCCGAGAGCCGCAGATGCGGACGTCCCGTACCGGTGGCCTCCATCAGGATGTTGGCCGGTTTGATGTCGCGGTGCACGACCCCCTCGGCGTGCACCGTGGACAGTCCGGACAGCAGTTGGTCGAGCAGAAGACAGACGAAGCGAGGGGGCAGCGGGCCGTAGTCCCCGATGACATGGGCCAGCGAACCGCCGCTGACCAGGTCCATGGTGAACAGGACCTTGTCGTCGTCCGCGGCCCAGCTGGCCGGCGCGAGAACATGCGGGTGCTCGATGCGCAGTGCCTGCTCGCGGACGAAGCGCAGCAACGTGTGCGCATCGCTCTGCTGCAGGACCTTGGCCGCCACGTACCGGCGGCGTCGGTGGTCCCACGCGCGCCAGACCGCGCCGACCCCACCTCGTCCGATCGGATCGACCAGCTCGTACCGACCAGCGAAGACCTCACCCATTGCGCTGCGCCCGCTCCCGTTCCCGTTGAGGTTCGTGCCCCGGCTGCCGGGATACTGCCACGGATCCTTCGGCCCGGGGCGGTCCCCGGGCCCTGGGTCCGGCCTAGCTCTGGTGTCCCTCGTAGTGCGCGATCGCGTCCGCGGTGCGCCCCGCTCCGTACACCCTGAGGAACTCTGCCAGTTCCGGGTGTTCCGGGGCGAGGGAGTTGGCCGCATCGATGATGTCGCCGGCCGCCGCGACCGAGCGCAGCAGTGATTGGATCTCACGGACCACACGCCGCACGGTGGGGGCTCCACCGGTGGTGGAGGTCTGGCCGGTGTTGGTCAGGACCGAGCCGCCCTGCGACTTCTTGATCTCTTCCATCCGGTCCGTGGCCTCTCCCGCGCTGACGCTGCCGTCCGCCACCTGGCCGGCGAGCTCCTGAAGTGCTTGGACCCTCTGGACGACCGCGGGGTTGCCGATCTTGGCCCGCTGCCCGCTCATCAGCTGGGAGAGCATGGGTGCGGACAGCCCGAGAACAGCCGCGAGGCGTGCCTGATTGAGGCCGAGGTCGTCGATCAGCCTGCGGAAGAGCGCCCCCAGTGGCTCTCCGTACCAGCTGCGCTGGAGCTCTCTGGCTCTAGCCGTGGCCTCTTGCTGCGCTGCGTCCATTGCGTCTCCCCTTCGCTGCGGCTTCGCTGCTGCGAACCTCGTCGTGCATCTTACGGAGAGCCGTTGCGGGCCGGGAGTCCCAATCCTTTTGCAGGATTCGGGGGGTCACCCGGTACTCTGTTCTGGGTCGGACGTCGCAGCATGGATGTGTCCAGTGATGTCTGGTTTTCGGGGCCTTAGCTCAGTTGGTAGAGCGCTGCCTTTGCAAGGCAGATGTCAGGAGTTCGAATCTCCTAGGCTCCACAGACAAATCCCCTCCGACCTGCGGATCGCAGAGTCGGAGGGGATTTTTCGTTCACGACGGGACTGCGGTCCCTCGGCATGTGGTCCCTCGGCACCTGCGGTTCTTCGTTTCACGTGAAACACAGCGAGGGGCGCCGGAGACCTCATGGTCTCCGGCGCCCCTCGCTGGTGTCGTCACCGGGCGGGCGGGTTCAGCGGTGGTCGGTGCCGTCCGTCGGGTCCGATCCGGACTCGGCCTCGTCCTGCTTGGCGCGGACTTCCGGGTCCAGCACGGTCTGGCCACTGCCGTCGACCGAGGTCAGAGGAGCGCGGCCGTCGTCCACCTCGGTGGGGGCGGGCGGCTCGACCAGCCAGTCCGGGTTGGCCTGCTTGTCCCACCACTTCCAGGCGGCGAAGGCTCCACCGGCCAGGACACCCAGCACGAGGACGCCCTTGGCGGCACGACCTGCCTTCGCTCGGCGTTCGTGCTTCCTGACGAGCTTCTGGATCTCCTTGGCCGTCACCTGGCCGCGGAGGGCGGCCAGCGCGGCCGTGCTTCGGGCGGTGGCTTCCTCGGCGACAGGCCGGCTCGCCGCCACCGCGTACTCCACGCGCGGCACGGTGTAGTCCGCGGCGGTGCGGGCGGCGCTGCGCGTCCGTACGGCGGCCTTGTGCGCAGCCTCGTCGACCTTGGGCGGCACATGTGTCAGTGCCTGTTCGATGCGTGGTGCGAGATGCGCGCCGTACTGGACGCGGGCCTGCGCGGCTGCCTTCGACACCTTGGGCGCGAGCCGTGCACGAGCCTCTTGCGCGTAGTGCGCGGCCTGTTCCTTGGCCGTGTCGGCGTAGGGCGCCACCACTTCCGCGGCGTGCTGCGCGCTGTCCTTCGCCGAGTAGGTTGCGGCGCGCACGCTGTCGATGCGGGTCACGGGATCCTCCTCCTTGGTGGCGGGTAGGTACTCCGCCTATCCACCCATTTCGAAATCATGCCCGCTGGTGCCTTGAGCGCCATGCGGGACGGGCATCCGGGTCACGAGCGACATTCTCGATCAAAGCAGTGCAAGGGGGGTGTGTCGCCGACGATGCCACGGTTCGTGTCGGGGTGCTCCGTGCCATCGGGCGCCTGGTCGCATATATCCCGCCGGAAGTGTGGGAAAGGTGCAGGAAAGAGGGCAACAAGGTGAGTGCGGCTCGCCCCGGGCCATGGCCGGACTGCGGAGCGGGTGCCCCGTGCGAGGATCGGTGGTCATCAGCGAAGACTTAGGGAAGGCAGACCGTGGCCGAGCAGCTTTACGCCACTTTGAAGACCAATCAGGGCGACATCGCGATCCGGCTGCTGCCGAACCACGCCCCCAAGACGGTCAAGAACTTCGTCGAGCTCGCCCAGGGCGAGCGTGAGTGGACCAACCCGGAGACCGGCGGGAAGTCCACCGACAAGTTGTACGACGGCACTGTCTTCCACCGCGTCATCAGCGGTTTCATGATCCAGGGCGGTGACCCGCTGGGCAACGGTACGGGTGGTCCCGGGTACGAGTTCCGCGACGAGTTCCACCCCGACCTGGCGTTCACCAAGCCGTATCTCCTGGCCATGGCCAATGCCGGTCCGGGAACCAACGGTTCGCAGTTCTTCGTGACCGTGTCGCCCACCGCCTGGCTGACCGGCAAGCACACGATCTTCGGCGAGGTCGCCGACGAGGCGGGCAGGAAGGTCGTGGATGCCATCGCCGCGGCACCGACCAACCCCCGCACCGATCGTCCGCTCCAGGACGTGGTGATCGAGTCGGTCGTCATCGAGACCCGCTGACCGGACGAGTGGCCGGCCTCCGGGCCATCGGCCTGACGGCCGCCGTCCCGTGGGGAACCAACCGCCCTGCTTGTCCGTACTGCTACATAACGGGCGAGTGGGGCGATCGCATGTGTGCCTCCTCCGCGGACGAGGACCGAAGGGGCCGTGACCGATGGATCAGCAGCCGCCGGAAGACCAGGACGGGTCCGCGGCCGCGGACGGTCCGCCGACGTGTTATCGGCACCCGGGCAGGGAGACGGGAATTCGCTGCACGCGGTGCGAGCGGCCGATCTGCACGGACTGCATGATCCCGGCCTCGGTGGGGTTCCAGTGCCCGGACTGTGTCCGCGAAGGGACGGGTACGGGCCATCACCCGGCGGCGAGCCGGCCGCGGACTGTGGCCGGCGGCAGCGTCGCGGCCGACCCCAGACTGATCACCAAGATCCTCATCGGCATCAATCTCGCCGTCTTCGTGGGCGTCCTGGCCCATCCGGCCCTTCGCGACGATCTTCTGCTGTTCGGCCGCGCCTACGTCGACGAGGGCTCGGCCGGCTACGAGGGAGTCGCGGAGGGGCAGTGGTACCGCCTGCTGACGTCGACGTTCCTGCACCAGGAGATCTGGCACATCGCCTTCAACATGCTGGGACTGTGGTGGCTCGGAGGGCCTCTGGAGGCCGCTCTCGGCCGCGCGCGCTACCTCGCGCTCTATCTGCTCTCGGGGCTCGCCGGCAGCGCTCTTACCTATCTGATCGCCGCCCCCACGCAGGGCACGCTCGGAGCTTCGGGCTCCGTCTTCGGCCTGCTGGGTGCCACGGCCGTACTGATGCGCCGGATGAACTACGACATGCGTCCGGTGATCGCGCTGCTCGTGGTGAATCTGATCTTCACCTTCAACCCGTGGGGCGGTATCGCCTGGCAGGCGCACGTCGGCGGGCTGATCGCCGGAGCGCTGATCGCCGTAGCCATGGTCCACGCACCGCGGGAGCGCCGGAATCTCGTGCAGTACGGCGCCTGTGCCCTGGTTCTCGTCGCGGCCGTGGCGGTCGTCCTCGTCAGGACCGCAGTGCTCACCTGAGCGGAATCCGTTGCTCCAGGGGTGCGGTTGTCCACAGAGCGTGCCGGATCTTGTGCATGACGTGGGGAACAGGTGTGCCCCTTGTCGCTGAACTGGGTTTTTCCAGTCCGGACAAGGGGCGTACCGTCCCGCGATGCGTAAGTGTGTAGTCACACCGGCGTCAACATCGAGGGAAGTTATCCACAGATCGTCTGACCTTTTCCCCCGCCTGTGGATAACTCTGTGGGTAACTTCAGGGCAGAGCTACTTCCACTGAGTGGAGACGCCGAAGCCGCCTGCGATGAAGCCGAAGCCCACGACGATGTTCCAGTTGCCGAGAGCGTCGATCGGCAGGTCGCCCTCGGTGACGTAGAAGACCACGATCCAGGCCAGACCGATCAGGAAGAGCGCCAGCATCACCGGCGCCACCCAACTGCGGTTGGACAGCTTTATGTTCGTCGACTGCTTCGTCGGCGGAGCCGTGAAGTCTGCCTTCTTGCGGATACGTGACTTCGGCACGAGGGACTCTCCTGTCGATGCGCTGCGTGACCGCGCAGGGATCTGTGGCTGGCGCCGGGGCGCGAGGGGGAATGCTGCCTCCCCGGGGCGTCCGTTAGCGTAGTGCTTCCGTGGCGCCTAAGGAGATAAGGGTACGTTGAGCAATTCTGCCGACTCCCCTCGAGGCCCGGCCCGGCGCATGTCCCGTCGGCCGGTCCAGGCCCTCACCGCTGCCGTTTTCGCGCTGGCCGGGTTGATCTTCGTCACCAGCGCCAATACGGCCAAGGGGACCGATATCCGTACGGACTCCTCCCTGCTGAAGCTCTCCGACCTCATTCAGCAGCGCAGCGAGAAGAACGCGGAACTGGACGAATCCACCGCTTCCGTGCGCGCGGACATCGACACCCTCGCCCGGCGCGACGACGGGAGCACCCGCGCCGAGGACGCGAAACTCGATGCGCTGGAGAAGGCGGCCGGCACCACGGAGGTCACCGGTGAGGCGCTCTCCGTCACGCTGAACGACGCCCCGCCGAACGCCACCGCCAATCCCGGGTACCCCGAGCCGCAGCCCAACGACCTGGTTATCCACCAGCAGGACCTGCAGGCCGTCGTCAACGCCCTGTGGGAAGGCGGCGCCCGCGGGATCCGGGTGATGGACCAGCGGCTGATCTCCACCAGCGCGGTGCGCTGCGTCGGGAACACGCTGATCCTGCAGGGGCGGGTCTACTCGCCTCCGTACAAGGTCACCGCCGTCGGTGACCGGGGGAAGCTCAGGCAGGCGCTCAACGACTCCACGGCGATCCAGAACTACCAGCTCTACGTGAAGGCGTACGGACTGGGATGGAAGGTCGAAGAGGACGACAAGCTGACGCTTCCCGGCTATTCGGGCACCGTTGATCTCCATTACGCACAGCCTGTGCAGTAGCCCGAGGGGGCCCGGCCCGCCGGGTCCTGCGAGGTGCGCGCATCTCTGTGGGGGACTCCCCCGAGGGCGGCTTTCCACAGCTGACCCACGCCCGTGCCCCGGCCGTTTAGTCTGGTGCCGTACCGAATGGAGGCGACAGCATGTACGGCTGGATCTGGCGGCACCTGCCGGGCAACGTATGGGTGCGGGGCTTCATCTCGCTCGTGCTGGCCCTGGCCGTTGTCTACGCGCTCTTCCAGTACGTCTTCCCCTGGGCGGAGCCGCTGCTCCCGTTCGGTGACGTGACGGTGGACGGCGAGGGCGCCGGCGGAGCGGGGCCGGCCAATGAGCGCACGCATTCTCGTCGTCGACAACTACGACAGCTTCGTCTTCAACATCGTCCAGTACCTCTACCAACTCGGTGCCGAGTGCGAAGTGGTGCGGAACGACGCGGTGACCACCGCGCACGCGGACGACGGCTTCGACGGGGTCCTTCTGTCACCCGGTCCCGGCACACCCGAGCAGGCGGGCGTCTGCATGGAGATGGTGCACCACTGCGCGCGCGGCGGGGTTCCGGTCTTCGGCGTCTGCCTGGGCATGCAGTCGATGGCCGTCGCGTACGGAGGCGTGGTGGACAGGGCCCCCGAGCTGCTGCACGGCAAGACCTCCCCCGTACTGCACGAGGGCAAGGGGGTGTTCGCCGGTCTGCCGTCCCCCTTCACGGCGACGCGCTACCACTCGCTCGCCGCGGAGCCTGCGACGGTCCCGCCCGTGCTCGAAGTCACCGCGCGCACCGCCGACGGCATCATCATGGGGCTGCGCCACCGGGAACACGCGGTGGAGGGTGTGCAGTTCCACCCCGAGTCGGTGCTCACGGAGCACGGCCACCTCATGCTCGCCAACTGGCTGGAGCGGTGTGGTGACAAGGGCGCCGTCGCCAGATCGGCGGGGCTCGCCCCGGTGGTGGGCAAGGCCGCCGCGTGACCTCACTCCGCCCCGACCCCGGACACGAGGGCCCGTACGCGCAGGGAGCGTACGAGCCCGACGGCACGTTCGAGGCGGCGGTGGAGCAGCTCGCGGACCCGCTGAACGACCCCCTGCCCGGGCAGCACACCTCCTGGCGCCGGGCCGAGGCGGCCCCGTCCGTGGAAGAGGCGCGCCAGATGCCCCAGAAGGCGGCTCAGGAGCCTGCGGAGCCCACGGGTGAGTGGTACGACCCGGAGGGGTTCCAGAGGGACTGGTACGGGCAGCAGGGCCCGGCAGCCGCTCCCGCGTCCGTCACCGTCCAGGGGACCGCGGTGATATCCGATCCCCTCGCGGGGACGCACACCCCGGTGCCGACGGTGCCCGAGCCCGCCCCGGTGCCGACCACACCCGGCCCGGACCCCGTGCCGCCCGCCGGCGAGGCCGGTCCGGTCCGGAACGACGAGACCGTCGCGCTGCGGACCGCCGATACGCGGCGCGCGTCGCAGCCCGCAGGACCCGGCGGGTCCGGTCCGGACCTGGACCCGCTGCCGACAGGAGGCCGGGCCGAGCGCAGACGTGCGGCCAAGGGACGCGGGCGACGGCGTGCCGAGCCCCGGCCTACTCCTGAGGCGGGGGCAGGGACGGCGGAGCCCGCGGCCCCGATGTCCCGGCTGGAGGCCCGGCGCGCGGCCCGTGCCGCAAAGGACAGCCCCGCCGTCGTCGCCAGCAGGGTCGTCGGCGAGGTGTTCATCACCTTCGGCGTGCTGATGCTCCTGTTCGTCACCTACCAGCTGTGGTGGACCAACGTCCGCGCCGACCAGATCGCCGGCCGCGAGACGAACAAGATCCAGGACGACTGGGCGAGCGGCGAGCGGAGTCCGGGCGTCTTCGAGCCCGGCAAGGGATTCGCCATCATGCACATCCCCAAGCTGGACGTGGTGGCACCCATCGCCGAGGGCATCGACAAGGAGAAGGTCCTCGACCGCGGCATGATCGGTCACTACGGCGAGGGCAAGCTGAAGACCGCCATGCCTTCGGCGGAGCAGGGGAACTTCGCGGTGGCGGGCCACCGGAACACCCACGGCGAGCCCTTCCGCTACGTCAACAAGCTGAAGCCGGGCGATCCGATCGTGGTCGAGACGCAGGATGCCTACTACACGTACGAGATGACCAGCATCCTTCCGCAGACGTCGCCGTCCAACGTGGCCGTGATCGACGAAGTGCCTCCGGGCTCCGGCTTCACCGAGCCGGGCAGGTACATCACGCTGACGACGTGCACGCCGGAATTCACGAGTACGTACCGAATGATCGTGTGGGGCAAAATGGTCGACGAACGGCCGCGCAGCAAGGGGAAGCCCGACGCGCTCGTCGGCTGACGCGGGCTGGACGACATCACGACAGGGACGGGTGCGGTGGCAGCGAGGACCGAGCACGAAGAGCGCACCGACGAGCCGGCGGCCCCGGTACGGCGCAGGAGCCGCCATCCCGTAGCCACGGCTGTGAGCCTCTTCGGCGAACTGCTGATCACCGCGGGGCTGGTGCTGGGCCTGTTCGTCGTCTACTCGCTGTGGTGGACCAACGTGCTGGCCGACCGTGAGGCGCACAAGCAGGGCGACACCGTCCGAGATCGCTGGGCGGGCGGCCCCGGAGCCCTGGACACCAGGGACGGCATCGGCTTCCTCCACGTCCCCGCCATGAAGAACGGCGAGGTGCTGGTCAAGAAGGGGACCGACACCGAGACGCTCAACAACGGCATCGCCGGGTACTACACGGAGCCCGTGAAGTCGGCCCTCCCGGAGGACGCGCAGGGCAACTTCTCGCTCGCCGCGCACCGTGACGGGCACGGCGCCAAGTTCCACAACATCGACAAGGTGAAGAAGGGCGACGCGGTCGTCTTCGAGACCAAGGACACCTGGTACGTCTACAAGGTCTTCGCGGAGCTTCCGGAGACGTCGAAGTTCAACGTCGACACGATCGCCCCGGTGCCCAAGGAGTCCGGCGCGACGAAGGCCGGCCGCTACATCACGCTGACCACCTGCACTCCCGTCTACACGTCGAAGTACCGCTACATCGTGTGGGGTGAGCTGGTGCGGACCGAGAAGGTGGACAGGGACCGCACGAAGCCGGCGGAGCTGCGCTAGCACCGGTGCGGAGCGGAAGGGCCCCGGTCACCGTGAGGTGACCGGGGCCCTGTCGTTCCCGCGTGCTGTGCGGGTCGGCCCGACTAGCCGTCCCGGCCGCCGAAGAGGTTGCCGCCCCCGTCGCCACCGATGGTGGTGAGGGTGACCGTGGAACCCTTGGCGACCTGGGAGTTGGCCCCCGGGTCGGCCTGCATCACCAGCGCGTTGGGCTTGTCGGACGAGTTGGGCGCGAGCGCGACCACCAGACCGAGGCCTTCGAGCGCGGACTTCGCGTCCTGGAACCGCTTTCCGACGATGTCGCCCGGGACGGTGACCTGCTCGGGTTCGGCCGGGCCCTTGGACACCTTGAGGACGATCTGGACGTCCTTGGACTGCTTGCTCGGGCCTGCCGGGCTCTGGTCGATGACCGTCCCCGCTGCTTCCTCCGAGTCGACGTCCTGCCTCGACACGTTCGTGAACCCGAGGCCGTTCAGCTGTTGCACGGCCGCGTCGTAGGGGCGGGTACGCACGTCGGGCATCGGCTCGGTCGCCTCCTTGGCCACCGTGATCGTGACCTCGGAGTCCTTCTCGACCTTCGAACCGCCCTCAGGCTTCTGCGAGATGACCGTGTCGGTCGTCTTCTCGGACTCCGCCGTCTGCACGTTCACCGTGAAGCCCTTGTCCTCCAGGGCCTTGCGGGCGTTGTCCTCGGACTTCTCCAGGACGTCCGGGACCTCGACCTTGGGGGCGCCGGTGGAGACGACGACCGTGACCGTCTCGCCGGTCGCGATCTGCTCGTGCGATCCCGGGGACTGGCTGCAGATCTTGCCCTTCTCCTGGGCCTCGCACGGCTCCTTGGAACCGACCTTCAGGACGATCTCGGAGTTGTCCGCGAGTTTCTGCGCCTGGTCGACCGTGGAGCCGACCATGTTCGGCACGTCGATCTTCTCGTCACCGCTGTTGCCGTTGTCGCTGAAGACCGTCATGCCGATGAGGATCGCGCCGATGAGCACCAGGACGCCGGCGACGACCAGCAGGATCGTCGAGGTGTTGCTCTTCTTCTGGCGCCGCCGGCCCGGTCGGTCGTCGTAGCCGTAGCCGCCGTCGTCCGGATTGACCGGGGGCAGCATGGACGTCTGCGCGCCGCCCTGGTCCGTCGCCCGCAGCGCCTGGGTGGGCTGGTCGTTGCCGTAGCCGTCGTACCCGCCGTAGCCCGCCGCTCCCATGGCCGCGGTCGCGGCGACCGGCTGGCCGTCGAGGCAGGCCTCGATGTCGGCGCGCATCTCGTCCGCCGACTGGTAGCGGTAGTCGGGGTCCTTGGTCAGGGCCTTCAGGACGATGGCGTCCATCTCAGGCGTGATCTCGGAGTCGAAGTTGCTCGGGGGCTGCGGTTCCTCACGCACGTGCTGGTACGCGACGGCGACCGGCGAGTCACCCACGAACGGGGGCCGGACCGCCAGCAGTTCGTAGAGCAGGCAGCCGGTGGAGTACAGGTCGGAGCGTGCGTCGACCTGCTCGCCCTTGGCCTGCTCCGGGGAGAGGTACTGGGCCGTCCCGATCACCGCGGCGGTCTGGGTCATGGTCATCCCGGAGTCGCCCATGGCGCGGGCGATGCCGAAGTCCATGACCTTCACCTGGCCGGTGCGCGTCAGCATGACGTTCGCCGGCTTGATGTCCCGGTGCACGATCTGGGCGCGGTGCGAGTACTCCAGTGCCTGGAGGATCCCGACCGTCATCTCGAGGGTCCGCTCCGGCAGCAGCTTGCGGCCGGAGTGGAGAAGCTCTCTGAGGGTCGACCCGTCGACGTACTCCATCACGATGTACGGGATGGACACGCCGTCGACGTAGTCCTCGCCGGTGTCGTACACGGCGACGATCGCGGGGTGGTTGAGCGAGGCGGCCGACTGGGCCTCACGGCGGAACCGTGCCTGGAAGGACGGGTCGCGGGCGAGATCGGCCCGCAGCGTCTTCACAGCGACGGTGCGACCGAGCCGGGTGTCGTGCGCGAGGTAGACCTCGGCCATGCCACCACGGCCGAGCACCGAGCCCAGCTCGTACCGGCCGCCGAGGCGACGCGGCTCTTCCATAACTGATCCAGCCCTCTCCGTCAGTCCCGACCGCACCCGTGTGTGGTCCGGCGGTGCGCTGTTCGCGGCATACGCTACCGGGCACGCACTGCTTGATCGGCCCGCACCCGTCAGCTGATATCCGACCGGTATCCCAATGTGCTGGTGTGGACAGAAGTTGTGACGGGTGTCACTACTTTCCGTCGAGTACCGCCTTCATCACGCTCTTGGCGATCGGTGCGGCCAGGCCGCCACCGGAGATGTCGTCCCGGTTGGCGTTGCCGTCCTCGACCACCACGGCGACGGCGACCGGGGAGCCGCTGTCGGTCTTGGCGTACGAGATGAACCAGGCGTACGGCTTCTCGCTGTTGTTGAGGCCGTGCTGGGCGGTACCGGTCTTGCCACCGACAGTGACGCCGTCGATCTGCGCGTTGGTTCCCGTGCCGTCCGCGACCACGGTCTCCATCATCTGCTGCACCTTCTGGGCGTTCTCCGCCGAGAGCGGCCGGCTGAGCTGCTCCTTCTCGTGCGTGTAGATGACGTCGAGGTTGGGCGCCTGGCGCTGGGCGACCATGTACGGCTGCATGAGCTTGCCGTCGTTGGCGATCGCGGACGCGACCATGGCCATCTGCAGGGGCGTGGCGCGGTTGGACGCCTGGCCGATGCCCGCCATGGCGTTCTGCGGCTGGTTGTCCTTCGGATAGACGCTCGCGTCGGCGCGGACCGGAGTGAAGACCTCTTTGTTGAAGCCGAACTTGTCGGCCTGCTCGATCATCTTCGCGTTGCCGAGGTCGTTGCTCATCTTGCCGAAGACGGTGTTGCAGGACCAGCGCAGGGCCTCACGGAGCGAGGCGTTCTCGCAGGGGATGTCCCCCTCGTTCTGCAGCAGGTTGGTCGACAGGGGCAGTCGCCAGGGGAGCGGGGAGTCCGTCTCCTCGTCGATGTCGGTGTAGAGGCCGTTCTCCAGCGCCGCCGCGGCCGTGACGACCTTGAACGTCGAGCCGGGCGGGTAGGTCTCCCGCAGGGCCCGGTTCAGCATCGGCTTGTCCTTGTCCTGCAGGAGCTTCTGCCGGGCGTCGGAGTCCTCCATGGAGTTGCCCGCGAAGACCGAGGGGTCGTACGAGGGGGTGCTGGCCAGCGCGAGGACGGCGCCGGTCTGCGGGTCGAGCGCGGCGACGGCGCCCTTCTTGGCTCCCAGCCCCTTGAAGGCCGCCTTCTGGGCGGCACCGTTGAGGGTGGTGACGATGTTCCCGCCGGTCTTCTTCTCGCCGGTGAACATCGACAGGGTGCGGTCGAAGAACAGCTGGTCGCTGTTGCCGGTGAGGATGCCGTCCTCGATGCTCTCCAGCTGCGAGGAGTCGAAGGCCTGCGAGGAGTAGCCGGTGACGGGCGCCCACATGGGGCCGTTCTTCCAGACGCGCTTGTACTGGAAGTCACTGTCCGTCGTCTCGACGGAGCCCGTCACGGGCTCGCCGTCGACGATGATGTTTCCGCGTTCGTGGGCGTAGCGCTCGATCTGGACGCGGCGGTTGTGCTCGTTCGCGTTGAGCTCGTCGGCGCGCACGTACTGGATGTAGTTGGTGCGGACGAGCAGGGCCAGGACGAGGATCCCGCAGAAGAGCGCGATCCTGCGCAGCGGCTTGTTCACGGTCGGACCACCTGGGTCATCTCGGCGTCCGGGGACGGTGCGGGGGCCGGGGCGGGACGTCGGGCCGTGTCACTGATTCTGATCAGGATGCCGATCAGTGCCCAGTTGGCGATGACGGACGAACCACCGGCCGCCATGAACGGCATGGTCATACCCGTCAGCGGGATGAGCCCCATGACACCGCCGGCCACCACGAAGACCTGGATGGCGAAGGAGCCGGAGAGGCCGATCGCGAGGAGCTTGCCGAAGGGATCCCGGGCGGCGAGCGCCGTACGGACGCCGCGCTCGACGATCAGGCCGTAGACGAGCAGGACGGCCATCATGCCGGCCAGCCCGAGTTCCTCGCCGACGGTGGCGAGGATGAAGTCGGAGTTGGCGGCGAAGCCGATCAGGTCGGAGTTGCCCTGCCCGAGCCCGGTGCCGAGGGTTCCTCCGGAGCCGAAGGCCATGAGCGACTTGGCCATCTGCTCGCTGGCCGCCTCCTTGCCCCAGCCCGCGAAGGGGTCGAGCCAGGCGGTGACACGGTCCTGCACGTGCGGCTCGAACGTCGCGACGCCGACGGCGCCGGCACCGGACATCAACAGACCGAAGACGATCCAGCTGGTGCGTTCGGTGGCGACGTACAGCATGACGACGAACATGCCGAAGAACAGAAGCGAGGACCCCAGGTCGGTCTCGAAGACCAGGATGAGGATCGAGAACGCCCAGACCATCAGGATCGGGCCGAGGTCACGGCCGCGGGGGAGGTAGAGGCCCATGAAGCGGCGGCTGGCGAGGGCCAGTGCGTCGCGTTTGACCATCAGGTACCCGGCGAAGAACACCGCGATGATGATCTTCGCGAACTCTCCCGGCTGGATCGTTCCGACGCCAGGAATCTTGATCCAGATCTTGGCGCCGTTCACGGCGGGGAAGAACATGGGAAGGATCAGCAGGACCAGCGCGACCAGCATCGAGATGTAGGTGTAGCGCTGCAGGATGCGGTGGTCCTTGAGGACGACCAGGACGAGGACCAGGAAGGCCACGCCGACCGCCGAGAACATCAGCTGCTTCGAGGCGGCAGGGGCGAACGTCTTGATGGCCTGGAACCGTTCCGACTGGTCCAGCCGCCAGATGAGGGCCAGCCCCAGTCCGTTCAGCAGGGTCGCCAGCGGCAGCAGCAGCGGGTCCGCGTACGGAGCGAATCTCCGCACCGCGAGATGTGCCACACCGCCGAGCAGTGCGAGGCCCAGGCCGTACCCGAGCATGCCCGCGGGCAGTTCGCCGTTGAGGGCGAGGCCCACGTTGGCGTACGCGAACACCGAGATCAGAACGGCGAAGGCGACCAGCGCCAGCTCGGTGTTACGGCGGCTCGGCGCGTCGATCGCGCCGATGGTCGTGGTGTTGGTGACAACGCTCATGTGCTGAAGGCCCCCTACGGCTTACTGCTTACCGCACTGCAGGGCCAGCTTCTTCTCTTCCTCCGAGAGGCTGGGGCCGGGAGTGGGAGTCGCGGTCTTGGTCCCCTTGGCGGGGGACGTGGCGGAAGTGCTGTCGGAGGCGTCGCCGGCCTTGTCCTGGTCCTTGGCGGCGTTGGCGTCCGCCTCGGCCGCGCGGCGCTGTGCGTCCTTCTTGCAGGCGGAGGCCTGTGCGTCGAGCTCGCTGATCTTCTTGCGGGCGTCGGAGAGGTTGCCCTGGGAGATGGTCGACTCGACCTGCTTGCGCCAGTACGGCGGCAGGTACTTCAGCTCGATCTCGGTGTTCTCCTCGACCTTCGAGAGGGACACCCAGGCCAGGTCCTGGCTGATTCCGCGGTACAGCGCGACGTTGTCGTCCTTCGTGCCCACGTAGAACTGGGTCTGGGTCCAGCGGTATCCGCCGTACACGCCGCCGCCGACGACGGCGAGGGCGAGCACGATGTAGAACGACCGCTTCAGCCACCTGCGACGGCCACGGGGCTTCACGAAGTCTTCGTCGGTGTACGAGTTGAAGGCGTCGTCCGGACCGGATCCGTAGCCCATGTCGTCACCGCTGCCGGGAGGGCCGAAGCCTCCGGCCGGCGGCTGAACGGGCAGGCCGAGGCCTGCCGCGCGTCCCGCCGGTGTCTCCATGGCCCGGCCGTCGTTCGCCTGGGCGGCCTGGTTCTCGGCGACCGCGCCGACGACGACCGGGGTGTCGTTGAGCTGCCCGGCCAAGGTGTCGTTGCTGTCGACGTCCAGGACGTCGGCGACGATGCAGGTGATGTTGTCGGGACCGCCGCCCCGCAGGGCGAGCTGGATGAGGTCCTGGATGGTCTCCTGCGGGCCCTGGTAGCTGGCCAGGGTCTCTTCCATCGTCTGGTGGGAGACGACGCCGGAGAGGCCGTCCGAGCAGATCAGGTAGCGGTCACCGGCGCGGACCTCACGGATCGAGAGATCGGGCTCCACGTGGTCGCCGCTGCCCAGGGCCCGCATCAGCAGGGAGCGCTGCGGGTGGGTGGTGGCCTCCTCCTCCGTGATCCTGCCCTCGTCGACGAGACGCTGCACCCACGTGTGGTCCTGGGTGATCTGGGTCAGGACGCCGTCACGCAGGAGGTAGGCACGGGAGTCGCCGACGTGCACGAGGCCGAGGCGCTGGCCGGTCCAGAGCAGGGCGGTGAGCGTCGTGCCCATGCCCTCCAGCTGAGGGTCCTCCTCGACCATGACGCGCAGCTGGTCGTTGGCCCGCTGGACCGCCGTGCCGAGCGAGGTGAGGATGTCGGATCCCGGGACGTCGTCGTCGAGCTGGACGAGTGTGGAGATCACCTCGGAGCTGGCGACCTCGCCGGCCGCCTGGCCGCCCATGCCGTCGGCGATGGCGAGAAGACGGGGCCCGGCGTAGCCGGAGTCCTCGTTGCCTTCCCGGATCATGCCCTTGTGCGATCCGGCGGCGAAGCGCAGGGACAAGCTCATGCGCACCTCGCCCGTCGGTTCGGGGTACAGCCGGTCTCGAGCCACACTGCCCACCCTCCGGTCGGGAGCCGGGTCGGGTCCGTTGTCAGGACCGCCGCGGCTCGCTCGCTCCGCTCGCTCATTGTCGTACTACTTCCGCAGCTCGATGACGGTCTTGCCGATGCGGATCGGCGCGCCCAGCGGAACAGGTGTCGGGGTGGTGAGCCGGGTCCGGTCGAGATAGGTGCCATTGGTGGACCCGAGATCCTCGACGATCCACTGGCCGTCACGGTCCGGGTAGATCCTGGCATGCCTGCTGGACGCGTAGTCGTCATCCAGCACGATCGTTGAGTCGTGCGCGCGGCCCAGGGTGATGGTCTGGCCCTGGAGCGCCACGGTGGTGCCCGTGAGCGTGCCTTCGGAGACGACCAGCTTGGTGGGTGCTCCGCGGCGCTGGCGCCCGGACTGCTGGCGCTGCTGAGGCGGCGCTGCTTGTTGTTGTTGGCGCCCCTGTTGAGGGCGGGTGTCAGCGGCAGTGCGGCGTGAACCGCGCTGCGTGACACGCGTACCGAACAGGTCGCTGCGAATGACCTGGACGGCCACGATTACGAATAGCCACAGAACAGCCAGGAAACCTAGCCGCATGACCGTCAGGGTCAGCTCTGACATTGCCCCCGCTTCACCCTTCGGCTTGCCGGTAAACGATGGTGGTGCTGCCCACGACGATCCGCGAGCCGTCGCGGAGCGTAGCGCGGGTGGTGTGCTGCCCGTCTACCACGATGCCGTTGGTAGACCCGAGATCCTGGATCGTCGAGGGCGTTCCGGTCCGGATCTCACAGTGCCGGCGCGATACGCCGGGGTCGTCGATCCGCACGTCGGCGTCGGTGCTTCGTCCCATCACCAACGTCGGGCGGGAGATCTGATGGCGGGTGCCGTTGATCTCGATCCAGCGTCGCACCTGGGCGTCCGGCACGGGGCCGGATCCGGTCGGCGGGCGCCGGTCGTTGGGAGTGCCACCCGGACGCCCGGCGCCCTGCGGCGGGGCCGGGGGCATGGGCGGGGCGGAAGCCGGCGGGTAACCGTAACCGCCCTGTCCTTGCGGTGAGGGCCGGTTCGGCTGGCCCTGGGGAGCGGGGCCGCCGTGCTGGTCCTGTGACGAACTCGACGCCAGGGTCCGGCTGCGTACACGGTAGAGACCCGTGTCGAGGTCGTCCGCCTTCTCCAGGTGGACCTTGATCGGTCCCATGAAGGTGTACCGCTGCTGCTTGGCGTAGTCACGTACGAGGCCCGACAGCTCGTCGCCGAGCTGGCCGGAGTACGGGCTGAGCCGCTCGAAGTCCGGGGTGCTGAGCTCGACGATGAAGTCGTTGGGCACGACGGTCCGCTCGCGGTTCCAGATCGTGGCGTTGTTGTCGCACTCGCGCTGGAGGGCTCCTGCGATCTCGACCGGCTGCACCTCGGACTTGAAGACCTTGGCGAAGGTGCCGTTGACCAGACCTTCGAGACGCTGCTCGAAACGCTTCATGACTCCCATGGGGCACCTCCTCCTGTGTCGTCTTCGCTGTACTGCTTGCTGATCGTATCCACGCGTCGGGAAATCGGCTGGTTCCCCTTGTCTGCACAGTGGATGAGTGTCACCCCTCACACGGATCGTAGAGGTGCCCTCCTGACAGTGTCCCGCACTCCGGGTGCACTCAGGAGGAGTGGGGCCAGGCTTTCCGCGTTCCCGGTTCCCCTCGCGAGTCCGGCGAAACAACGGATGTGAATCCACCCAGTCCAGCGTGCTAATCTTCGGTTGTCGCCAGGCGCTCGCACCACACAGTGGGAGAGTCTGAAAACACCACTCTTGCGCGAGTGGCGGAACGGCAGACGCGCTGGCTTCAGGTGCCAGTGTCCTTAGGGACGTGGGGGTTCAAATCCCCCCTCGCGCACAACAGGCAGTCGCTTGCGGCAGCCAGGTTGGTTCGACAGAACCCCCGCACCGGATCTATCCGGTGCGGGGGTTCTTCGTTGTGTGTCTCGCTCTGTGTACGGTCCGCTCGGATGCCTCTCGGTGGATCTTTCCGGCCGTCGCCCCGCGCGGTCGAAGTCGGCTGTGCCCCCTGCGGAGGGTGATGCAGTTCGCTGCCTCGGTGGCGCCCCCGAGGCGCCTCGAATACCTGATGGTGCGGGCATGGATCGGATGCGTGTGAGGGGTCCTGTGATGAAGCCCGCACCTGGGGTGGAGGGGCGGGCTGCGCAGGCTGCTGTTTCACGTGAAACGTCAGATCCGCACCAAAGAGGTGTTTGGTGCGGATCCCGAGTGGTCTGTATGTGTGGTCGGTATGTCGGTTAGTCGGCTCCGGGTGACTGCAGGGGGCTTCGGGTGATTTCCGATGGCGCCAGGCGGCTTCAGGCGGCCTCAGGCGGCGAAGCGTGCTGCCAGGGTCTTGGCCTTCGCCGCGGCGTCTGCGAACGCCTGGGTGCGGGAGGCGTCGGCGAGCGGGATGAGCTCGGCCATCTCGGGATTCGAGTGCGCCAGGGTCAACTCCGGCACGATGAAATCGACTTCGGCCCCGAGCATGCCGGTCAGCACCTTCTCCAGGTAGTTCTGGACGAACTCGAAGCTCTCGCGCGGGGTGCCCGGGGCGTACGAACCACCGCGGCTGGCCACGACGGTGATCGGGGTGCCGGCGACAGAGCCCTCCGGGCCTGCGGTGTGGCCGACGATGATCACCTGGTCCAGCCATGCCTTCAAGGTGGACGGGATGGAGAAGTTGTACATCGGTGCGCCGATGAGTACGGCATCCGCGCCGACCAGTTCGGCGACGAGCTCCCCGCGCAGCGCGTCCTCGGAGCCGGCGGCCGCAGCCGAGGCGTCCAGGTGGGGCAGGGGATTGGCTGCGAGGTCGCGGTACACGACCTGGCCGTCGGGGTGCTGCTCGCGCCATTCCGCGACGAAGGCGGCGGTTACCTCACGCGATGTCGAGCCCTGAGGGAAGACGGCGGAGTCGAGGTGCAGGAGCGTGGCCATGGGGATCTCCGTAGAAGCTGAAGGGGTGGCTCGACGCCGGCTCCCGGAGGCTGCCCTGGGACCGCGAATGTGAGCCTTCTTTTTCGTATGTCGCTATGTATAACACAGGAGCTTACTTTTAATAAGCCCCGCACGTCGGCGCAGTACCCTGGGGTCATGGCAGATCACAGCGAGCAGGCCTGTCGGCGGGTGGACGCGAGCATCACTCGCGTCTTCGAGCTGTTCGGGAAGCGCTGGACGGGCCCGATCGTCTCGGTGCTGATGCAGCAGCCCGTGCACTTCGCGGATCTGCGGCGGGCGATTCCGGGCATCAGCGAGCGGATGCTTTCGGACCGGTTGTCCGAACTGGGGGCTGCCGGCCTCGTGGTGCGAGAGGTCGACGAAGGGCCGCCGCTGAGGGTGGCGTACCGGCTGACGGAGGCCGGTGCCGCCATGGAGCCCGCGCTCAAGGAGCTCGGGCAGTGGGCGGATGCCTATCTGGGTGGCTCTGGGAGCTGTTGAACGGCCGCCGGCGCCCGAGTGGGGGCCTACCGGGGTGACGGGGCTTCCCCTGTCGAGTTGTAGCGAAGCAGATACTGCGCGAACCGCTCGAGGTCCTCCGGGGTCCACGCTCCGAGGCGTTCCCTGTACGCGGCTCGACGGCTGGCCTGGGTCGAGGCGAGTGCCTCGGTGCCGGCGGCGGTGGGGTGCAGTACCTGGATGCGCTGGTCGTCCGGGTCGGGATGGCGCTCCACCAGTCCGAGCTTCTCCAGCGTCGCGACCTGTCGGCTGACTGTCGACTTGTCCAGCATGTAGTGCGCGGCCAGATCGGTCGCGCGGCAGCCGTGCCGGTGATCGATGTGCGCGAGCAGCGTGTACGAGACCAGTGGCAGATCTGGGTGGAGCCGTGCCGCGGTCGAACGTGCGCGGCGTGCGAAAGCCGTCAGTTCGCGCTGGATCACATCCAGCGACTCCTCGCGGTCCCGGGGGGTGTCCGCCACGTGAATCACCTTCTCGAAATTATAGTTGTATGCTACAACGAATGTAGGAGTTGTAAAAGCCAACCATTGGAGGAGTCGTCGAATGTCCACAGGTCCGAGCTCCGCCTCCGGCTCAACCGCCGGTGCGCTGCGTCATGTGCTCAGTCATCTCGTCACGCCACTGCTGATGTGCGTCGGTATGGGGCTCGCCTATCTGGGTGCCTTTCACGCCCCGGCACCGCACGACCTGCGGGTGGACGTGGTCGGCTCCGGAGCGAGCGCGCAGGTGCTCGCGCAGACCTTGCAGGACAAGGGTGACGGTGCATTGAGTGTGCGTACCGTAGCGGACCGCGACATCGCGGCGAACCACCTGAGGACCCAGCAGAGTTACGGCGCCTACGTGCCGGGCAGCAAGCCCGAACTCATGGTGGCCACCGCCTCGTCCGACACCAGCGCGACGGTCGTCCAGAAGATCTTCACCGAAGTTGCCGCAGGTCAGGGCGCCCCCCTCCAGGTGACGGATGTCGAGCCCACGGCTGACGGTGATCCGACCGGACAGGGGATCTTCTTCCTGCTGGTGGCGGTCAGTATCGGTTCCTACGCGTCGGTCGCGGTGATCGGCGGCGCGGGTGCGGTGCTGGCGCTGCGCATCAGGGCCGGACTGGCGATCGGTACCTCGCTCGTCGTGAGTGCGATCGGAGCCGCTTTCGCAGGGCCCGTGTTCGGCCTGGTCGACCACGGGCTCGGCGGTCTGTGGGCGATGGCATGGCTCTATTCGGCGGGCATCCTGCTGATCGGGGTGGGACTGCACACCTTCCTCAAGCGATGGACCACGCTCGGCGTGATGCTGCTCTTCGTCATGCTCAACTTCACGAGTTCGGGCGGCATCTTCCGGCCGGAACTCCAGCCGGGCTTCTTCGGTGCCCTGCACTCCTTCTGGAACGGTGCGGGCTTCGTCGAAGGCGTGCGCAGCCATGTGTACTTCGGCGGACATGCCCTTGGCGGACACCTGCTGGTGCTGTCCCTGTGGTTCGTGGCGGGGGTTGTCGTCGTGGCGGTGGCGGGTCTGGCCGAGTCGCGGCGCCGCGAGGCCGCGGAGAAGGTGCGTCAGGCGGCGGAGAATGCCCGTGAGGCGGCGGAGAAGGTGCATCAGGCGGCGGAGAAGGGGCGTCAGGGGGCTGCTCTGCGGACGGCTGCCGCAGCCGAGGAGGAGATGGAGGAGGCCGTCGGAGTGTGACGGTGGCCAGGGTGGTGCCGGGCGCCGGTACTTTTCGACCGGTTGTCGTCCCGCGGTGCCGGGGAGTTCCTGCCCGCAAGCGAGGTTTTCCACAGGTGGGATCCCAAGTTGTCCACAGGGGCAGGCGGTTGTCGCGTCACGGCTGTACCGTCGTCCGCAACTGATGTTGGTCGGACAGAGCTGCTGGACAAGGGCGGGGGAGGCGGCGCTCCATGGCGAGGTCGAAGCGACGGTGCACCGGATGACGGCGGACGAGCGCATCCCGGTTGTCAGGGGTTTCGCGCGACGTGTGGCCGGCGGGGTGAGATCGTCCGGACTCGGGGCGGTGTCCGCGAAAGCGGTGTCTCCGAAGGCGGCGGGCAAGGCGCTGAGGCTCAAGGTGCCCCGTTCGGGTCACAGTTCCCTCGTCCTGCCGCCTGGAAGGCCGGACGCGGTACAGGCGGTCGAGGAGTCGAACCAGGGCAGGGTGCCTGGCCTGACGCCCATACGGGTGGGGCGCATGGCAGCAACGCCCTTCGCCTTTCTGCGTGGTTCGGCCGGCCTGATGGCACATGATCTGACGGGCACGCCGGTCACAGGCGTGGGTGCCCAGCTCTGCGGTGACGCGCACGCGGCCAATTTCGGTCTTTACGGCGATGCGCGCGGCAATCTGGTCATCGATCTCAACGACTTCGACGAGACCGTGTTCGGCCCGTGGGAGTGGGACCTCAAGCGGCTCGCCACCTCTCTGGTGCTCGCGGGGCGGGAGGCGGGGGCGGACGAGGACACGTGTCGGCAGGGCGCGTACGACACGGTGGGCGCGTACCGGCGCACGATGCGCCTGCTGGCCGGGCTTCCCGCACTCGACGCCTGGAACGCCATCGCCGACGAGGAACTCGTCTCCCACACCGACGCGCGGGATCTGCTGGGGACGCTGGAGCGAGTCTCCGCCAAAGCGCGCAACAACACGAGTGCCCGCTTCGCAGCGCGGTCCACAGAGGAATGCGAGGACGGTGGTCGCCGGTTCGTCGACGCGCCCCCCGTCCTGCGGCGCGTGCCCGACGCGGAGGCCGCCGCTGTCGCAAAGGGGCTCGAGGGTTACCTCGGGACCGTTTCGGAGGACAGAGTTCCGCTGCTTGCCCGCTATGCGATCCATGACGTCGCGTTCAGGGTGGTCGGCACGGGGAGCGTGGGGACCCGGTCGTACGTGGTGCTGTTGCTGGACCACCGTGGTGAGCCGTTGGTGCTGCAGGTGAAGGAGGCCCGCCCCTCCGCGCTCTCTCCTCATCTCCCGCAGGTCGGTTTCGAGGTGCCGGAGGTCGCGCACGAGGGGCGCCGGGTGGTGCTCGGGCAGAAGCGGATGCAGGTCGTCAGCGACATACTGCTCGGTTGGGCCGAGGTCGACGGGAGGCCGTACCAGGTTCGCCAGTTCAGGAATCGCAAGGGCAGCGTGGATCCGGCCGCGCTCGCGGCCGACCAGGTGGACGACTACGGGCGTATGACCGGAGCGCTGCTGGCCAGGGCCCACGCGCACAGCGCCGATCCCCGACTGCTCGCGGGCTACTGCGGGAAGAACAACGAGCTGGACGCGGCGGTGGCTGATTTCGCCGTGACGTACGCGGACCGGACGGAAGCGGACCACGCCGAGCTCGTCCGGGCCGTGCGAGCCGGACGAATAGGGGCCGAGCTCGGCATATGAGCGGCCCTGCGGCCAACCGTGTGTGTTCGTGGCGCCTGTCGTGGCCATACGCTGGACGGGTGACCCACGAAGCCGCCGGGGTGCCGACCTCCCGGAACGACGAAGACCCGCAGAACCAGGACCGGCAGGACGGCCCGCAGCACGCGCAGGACGCGTCGCAGGGTGACGACCTGCGGGTGGATCCGGACGGCGCGCAGCAGGCGGCCTCCGCCTCCGGTGGTGCCGCGGGTGAGGACGCCGGTGATCCCACCGTCGGCGAGGGCGGCGAGACGGGCGGCGCCGCGGCGGGCGAGAGCGGTGTTTCCCGGCCCGAGGAGCGGCTCGCCAAGGCGGTCCGGGTGGCCGAGCAGGCACTGATCGAGTTCGAGATCGCGGTGGAGACCTTCCGGGTCGAGGTGGAGAACTTCTCCCGGCTGCATCACCAGAAGCTCGGCCCGATGTACGCCCGCCTGGACGAGCTGGACGCGCAGATCGCGGAGGCGCGGGCGGCGAAGTCCGGCGATCCCGAGGATCTGCGCAAGGCCCAGGAGGCGCGGGCCATCGTCATGCCGATGCCTGGTGTCGACGAGCTCTTCCACGACTGGATGGACTCGGACGGGCTCTCTCCCGAGGCATCGGCCATGCTCACCGAGCAGCCCGTCCGACCGCCGAAGCGGGTCAGGCCGGGCGAGGAGGCCCGCAAGCTCTATCGCGAGCTGGCCCGTCAGGCACACCCGGATCTGGCACCGGACGAGAAGGAGCGGACACGGCGGGATGAGTTCATCGCGCGTGTGAACGCGGCCTACGGACGTGGCGACGTGGCGTTGCTGAAGGAGCTGGCCGCCGAGTGGGCGGCGGGACCGGTGGCGCCCGAGCTGCGCCTGAGTGAGAGCGAGGAGCTCTACGCGCGGCTGGAGTGGCTGAGCCGTCGTAAGGAGCTGCTCACGGTTCTTGCCCAGGAGCTGGAGGAGAGCGCTATCGGCTCGATGCTGCGGATGGCTCCGGACGACCCCGACGTGTTGCTGGACGACATCGGGGAGAAGCTCCTGGCGGAGGTCGCCCAGCGGGAGAGCGAGCTGGCGGGGCTGGTGCAGTAGCGTTCCGGATGAATCTGGCGCGCACGTACGAGAGAAGGCACACCAATGAATTTCGCTCCGCTGCCATCGGTGGACGTCGCGGCGGTTCCGTCGGACGGCTTCGTGCTGGACGTCCGGGAGAACGACGAGTGGGCAGCAGGGCACGTCGAGGGTGCGCTGCACATTCCCATGAGTGACTTCGTGGCCCGTTTCGGGGAGCTGACCGAGGCGGCCGACGATGGCCGGCGTGTGCATGTGATGTGCCGCGTCGGAGGGCGGTCCGCCCAGGTCACCCAGTATCTGATGCAACAGGGCATCGACGCGGTGAACATCGATGGCGGCATGCTGGCCTGGGACGGCGCCGGGCGCCCGATGGTCACGGACACCGGGAACTCGGCTTTCGTCCTCTGACGGCTGCCGCCCTCGGCCCCCGGTTTCTTCAGATTCTTCAGACTGCCGGCTTCTCAGGGCTCATGGCTTCTGAGGGGTGTCGGTACGAGCCTTCGCCGCTCCCCGAGGCCTGCCCTGTCGGCGCCCGACGGGAGACGCCGGCGCGGCCGGCACGTGCGGGCACCGGTGGGTGCCCGCACGCTGGGGACTGGGGCTGGGGGGCTGGGGCGGGGGGAAGGCCTCCCCGCCGGCCCTCAGCGGTCGAAGTCGAGCTCGACCTCCGGCGTGACGGGGCGCGACTGGCAGGCCAGCACAAAACCGGCACCGGTCTCCTCCGGCTCCAGGGCGAAGTTGCGGTCCATCTCCACTTCGCCGGAGACCAGGAAGGCCCTGCAGGTCCCGCACACACCTCCCTTGCAGGCGTACGGGGCGTCCGAGCGGCTTCGCAGCATCGTGTCCAGCAGCGATTCGCCGTTTTCCACCGGCCAGCTTCCCGAACGACCGTCGAGCGTCGCCGTCAGCCTGCTCTCCGACGGTGAGGTCACCCTGGACGCCGTAGCCGGATCTGCCCCCTCGTCGGCCACGTGGAAGATCTCCTGGTGGATGCGCGCCCGGTTCGCGCCGAGTGCGCGCAGAGCGCTTTCGGCCCCCCTGACCAGGCCGAGTGGCCCGCACAGGAACCAGCCGTCCACATCGGGTACCGACAACAGCGCGGGCAGCAGTTCGGTGAGCCGCTCGCGGTCCAGGCGGCCCGAGGGAAGGCCGGCTGCCTGTTCCTCGCGGGAGAGCGCGGTCACCAGCTGGAAGCGGTCCGGATGGCGGTCCTTGAGGTCAGCCACCTCGTCGAGGAACATCGTCGACGCAGCCGTCCGGTCGCTGCGGATCAGGCAGAAGCGTGCCAGGGGTTCGCGTGCCAGTAGCGTTGCCGCCATCGACAGCACCGGTGTGATGCCACTGCCGCCGACGATCGCGGCGTAATGGCCGGGGCGCGGATCCAGGACGAAACGACCCGTGGGTGCCATCGCCTCCACCGGATCCCCGACAGCCAGTTCCTTGAGGGCGTACGTCGAGAACGTGCCGCCGTCGACCATACGGATGCCCACTCGCAGCACGGGGTCGTCCGGCTTTTCGGCGGCGGGTGCGCAGATCGAGTACGAGCGCCGGATCTCCTCGCCGTCGACGCGGTAGCGCACGTTCAGGTGCTGGCCCGGCGTGTGGCGAAAGGTCTCGCGCAGTTCGGGCGGCACCGACAGGGTGACGGCCACCGCGTCGTCCGTGATCCGTTCGATCGCGCTGACCCGGAGCGGATGGAACATCTACAACTCCTTGAAGTGATCGAACGGTTCGCGGCATGTCACGCAGCGACGCAACGCTTTGCACGCCGTGGAGGAGAACCGGCTCAGCAGCTCCGTCTCCGTGGAACCGCAGTTCGGGCAGCGCACCGCGAGTGTCAGCGGAACCGGCCCGCCCGGCTCGCTGCCCGGACGTGGCGGAGCTATGCCGAACTCGGCGAGCTTGCGGCGCCCTTCGTCGCTGATGTCGTCCGTCGACCATGCCGGTGCGAGGACCGTCACCACGGAGACCTCCGGGACGCCGTGGTCGTGCAGCACGCGCTCGATGTCGGCTGACATGGCCTCTATGGCCGGGCAGCCGGTATACGTCGGGGTGAGGCGCACGGTGACCTTGTCAGCTCCGTCCACCCGGACCTCGCGCAGCACGCCGAGCTCGTCCAGGGTGAGGATAGGCAACTCGGGGTCGGGGACGGAGCCCGCCAGTCGGTGGAGCTCCGCCTCCAGTGGGGTCTCCGTGGTCACCATGACGCTCCCGGGTGGCTGCGGTGCAGATGCTGCATCTCGGCGAGCATCCGCCCGAACGGCTCGGTGTGCAGGCCCTGCCGTCCGGCTCCGGCCGCCCAGGCCCCGGACTGCGGCCCCGACGGGAGGGCCAGGGTGGCCCGCTCCACCACGGAGGTGACGGCGGCCAGCCAGCCGTCGCGCAGGGCGTGCCGGTCGACGTCGACTCCCTCGACGGGCTCGAACAGCTCGCCGGTGAACCGCCACAGGGCGTCGAGCGCGCGCTGCATGCGTTCATGACTTTCCGCGGTGCCGTCGCCCAGTCGCAGAACCCACTGTTCCGCGTGGTCCCGGTGGTAGGCGACCTCCTTGACAGCCTTGGCCGCGAGGTCGGCGAACTCGCCCTCGCCCGCCGCCAGCTCCCCGTACAGCAGGTGCTGGTAGACGGAGAAGTAGAGCTGGCGGGCGATGGTGTGGGCGAAGTCGCCGTTGGGCTGCTCCACCAGCTGGACGTTGCGGAAGGCCCGCTCCTCGCGGAGGTAGGCCAGCTGGTCCTCGTCCCCGACGAACGAGAGCAGCATCCTGGCCTGCCCCAGCAGGTCGAGCGCGATGTTGGCCAGGGCCACCTCCTCCTCCAGCACGGGGGCGTGGCCCGCCCACTCCCCCAGCCGGTGCGAGAGCACCAGCGCGTCGTCGCCGAGGGCGAGGGCCGCGGTCACAGGTGCTTCACCCCGTCCGGGATCTCGTAGAACGTGGGGTGACGGTAGGGCTTGTCCCCCGCGGGTTCGAAGAACGAGTCCTTCTCGTCGGGCGAGGAGGCGGTGATCGCCGTCGAGGGAACCACCCAGAGGGAGACTCCTTCCGATCGGCGTGTGTACAGGTCCCGGGCGTTACGCAGGGCCATCTCGGCGTCCGGTGCGTGCAGGCTGCCCGCGTGCGTGTGGGACAGCCCGCGCCGGGAGCGCACGAACACTTCCCACAGCGGCCAGTCGGTCGAGCTGGTCATGCGGTCGCCTCCACGGGCTGGGCGGCCGCTCCGGCTGTACCGGGACGTGCCGCGTGCTTGTCTGCGTAGGCTGCCGCCGCGTCGCGGACCCAGGCGCCCTCTTCATGGGCCGTGCGCCGCTGGTTGAGCCGTTGTTCGTTGCAGGGACCGTTGCCCTTGAGGACCTCCTGGAACTCCGTCCAGTCGACCGCTCCGTAGTCGTGCCGGCCGAGGTCCTCGTTCCAGCGGATGTCGGGGTCGGGGAGGGTGAGCCCCAGTGCCTGCGCCTGCGGGACGCAGATGTCCACGAAGCGCCGACGCAGCTCGTCGTTGGAATGCCGCTTGATCTTCCAGGCCATCGACTGTGCCGAGTGCGCCGAGGAGTCGTCGGGCGGACCGAACATCATCAGAGAGGGCCACCACCAGCGGTTCACCGCGTCCTGCGCCATCTCGTGCTGGGCGGAGGTCCCCCGGCTGAGGGCGAGCAGCAACTCGTACCCCTGGCGCTGGTGGAAGGACTCCTCCTTGCAGATCCGGATCATCGCGCGGGCGTACGGGCCGTAGGAGCAGCGGCAGAGCGGGACCTGGTTGGTGATCGCGGCACCGTCCACCAGCCATCCGATGGCACCGACGTCCGCCCAGGTCAGCGTGGGGTAGTTGAAGATCGAGGAATAGCGCTGCCGACCGGCATGCAGCTTGTCGAGCAGCTCCTCGCGGCTGGTCCCGAGCGTCTCGGCCGCGCTGTACAGATAGAGGCCGTGCCCTGCCTCGTCCTGCACCTTCGCCATCAGGATGGCCTTGCGGCGCAGCGAGGGAGCCCGCGAGATCCAGTTGGCTTCGGGCTGCATGCCGATGATCTCGGAGTGGGCGTGCTGAGCCATCTGGCGGACCAGGGAGGCCCGGTACGCCTCGGGCATCCAGTCCCGCGGCTCGATCCGGTCGTCGGCCGCCACCGCGGCGTCGAACGCGGCCAGATGCTCAGCATCCGCCGTGTCCGCTGTCCCCTGCGTCTTCTGGTCCGCAGTCACTGCCGCCATCCCGGGCTCCCTACCGACCGATCGTTCGGTTCCTTGGCTTCAATGGTGGGTCGGAGGCCCGTAGGGTGTCAACCCTGTGGATAACTGAGTGGTGATCGACGGCGATCGGGGCGGGATGGACGCGGACCACGGTGGGGGCACCGGAGACGAGAAGAAGCTCGCCGGGCCCGGCGTGAGAGCCCGCCCGGAGCCGGATCAGGATGCGGAGTCCGCATCTGTGGGGAAACCGGACGCCGACCCGGACCCACCACCTGCCACGGATACGACAGAACCGTCGCCCGAACCGTCGCCGGCCGCGTCTGCCGCCCCTGGAGCCGCCCGCAGGCGCCCGGGGGCCGGTATGGCGGCGCTCTCGTTGCCGTACCAGATCGTCGCGGCGCTCGCGCTGTCTCTCATAGGCCTGGTGGCCTGCGCGCACATAGCCATGATCTTTCTGCACGTCGCGCCGTCCAACACGCTGACGAAGCAGCACGGCGAGGTGGTCGACGACTGGGTCTATCCCGAGTTCGAGCAGAACTGGAAGCTGTTCGCTCCCAATCCGCTCCAGCAGAACGTCTCCGTGCACGTGCGGGCCGAGCTGGCCAGCGACGGTGCCGACAGCAACAGCGTCACTCACTGGATCAATCTCTCGCGTGAAGACGGCGAGGCCATACGCGGCAACTTCCTCCCCAGCCACGTCGACCAGAACGAACTGCGCCGCGCCTGGGACTTCTACACCGGGTCGCACGACAGCGAGAACCACTCCACCGGTCTGCGTGGTGAGCTGTCCGAGCTCTACATCCGTCGCATCGTGATGCTTCGCCTCGCCGAGCACGGCTACGGCGGCACGGTCGAACGCATCCAGGTGCGGTCCGCCGTGCGCCACGTCGGGGTCCCGACGTGGAGCGACGAGAAGATCAGCACCAAGACGGAGTACAGGGAACTGCCGTGGTGGAACGTCTCTTCGTCCGATCTTTCCGAGGCCGCCGCGACGGACCGGTCTCCCCAGGCCGTCACCTCCCCGCAGCCCCAGGCCGGGACGTCCCCGCAGACCGGGGAGGCAGGGAAATGAGCTCCCCCACCCCGCTTCGTGAGAGCGCCGGGACCCTCCGCCGTTCACTCGCGCGCGCCGTCCAGCGCATCACGGCTTCGCCCCTCGGCGCCTATCAGAGCGCCGTCGTCCGGATCGGCGTCTCTCTCACCTCTCTGCTGTTCCTGCTGCGTGAGTGGCCGCACCGTCATGAGCTCTACGGACCCGACGGGCCGTGGAGCTGGGGCATGGCCCGTCGGCTCATCAGCAACAACGACGCGTTCACCGCGTTGATGTGGTCGGACAGCACGATCTGGTTCGAGACCGTCTACGCCCTCACGCTCGTGTCCGCCGCGCTGCTCACTGTCGGCTGGCGGACCCGCGCGACGTCCGTCCTGTTCATGGCCGGGGTGCTCTCCCTGCAGAACCGCAGCATCTTCATGGGTGACGGCGGTGACAACGTCATCCACCTGATGGCGCTCTACCTGGTGCTGACGCGCTGCGCGCGGGTCTGGTCCCTGGACGCGCGCCGCAAGGCGAGGGAGGCTGCTCACCCCACCGGAGACGGCCGCCCGCCCCGCGACGTCACGGGGGTCGTCCTGTGGGCGGTACTCGGCTGTGTCCTCCTGCCTGCCACGTTCCTGGGGGGACTCGGTGGCACCTGGTGGCTGCAGACCCTCCTGTGGCTCCTGTGGCTGGGCAACGGCGCCTGGTGGGCGCTCGGCCGGTACGCACCGGGCCATGAGCTGCGCGCCCTGTTCGACGTCCTGGCCAACCTCGCGCACAACGCGGCACTCTTCGTGATCATGGCCGAGGTCTGCCTGATCTACGCGACGGCCGGCTGGTACAAGATCCAGGGCTCGCGCTGGCAGGACGGCACCGCGATCTACTACCCGCTCAAGCTGGACTACTTCGCCCCGTGGCCCGGGCTCTCCGGCCTGGTCGCATCCAGCGCGCTGGCGGTCATGGTGCTGACCTACGCCACGGTCATCGTGCAGGTCGCGTTCCCCTTCACGCTGTTCAACCGGCGGGTCAAGAACGTCCTGCTGGTCCTCATGATCGGTGAGCACGCCGGGATCGCGATCCTGCTGGGGCTGCCCTTCTTCTCCATGGCGATGATCGCCGCGGACGCGGTCTTCCTGCCGACGGTCTTCCTGCTCTGGCTGGGACACAAGGTGTCGCTCGGCCGGCAGCGCCTGTTCACCCGGACGCCGGACAGGCTCCGGCTGCCCGGACAGCGCCGGGCCGGGTCCGGCGACGAGGAGGCCACGCGCAGCGGCGACGGCGCCGGCCATACGCTCGTCGGGTGACCAGCGATACCGGCAGTACACAAGAGCCCCGGGTGGCGGCGCCCGACCCGTCCACGGAACCGATCCAGTACGACGACGGGTACGGCGCCGTGATCGGAGTCGGGCCGCACCCGCTGCCCTGGCCCGAGGGGGAGCGCTACGACCGCGAACTCCTCGCCGACGGGGACCGGCGCAACGTGGGCGACGCCTACCGCTACTGGACGCGGGAAGCGATCGTGGCCGATCTCGACACCCGGCGGCACGACTTCCACGTGGCGGTGGAGAACTGGGGCCATGACTTCAACATCGGCTCTGTCGTGCGCACCGCCAACGCCTTCCTCGCGAAGGAGATCCATATCGTGGGGCGCAGGCGCTGGAACCGTCGGGGGGCCATGGTCACCGACCGCTACCAGCATGTGCGCCACCACCCGGACACGGAGGATCTGACCGCTTGGGCGGCGGCCGAGGGGCTTCCGATCATCGGGATCGACAACCTTCCCGGAGCCGTGCCGCTGGAGCGGACGGAGCTGCCGCGCCGGTGCGTGCTGCTGTTCGGACAGGAGGGGCCCGGACTGACTGAGGAAGCGCGAGAACACGCTTCGATGGTGTGCTCGATCGCGCAGTTCGGCTCCACGCGGTCGATCAACGCCGGTGCGGCGGCCGCCATCGCGATGCACGCCTGGGTGCAGCGGTACGCGGACATCCCGGATCCGCAGGCCGGGTGACCGGTGGAGCGGTTTCCCGCTCCACCGGACGGGCCGCCCGCGAGGCCTGGCTCAGGCCTGGCGGCGGACCTCCACCACCCGGAACCGGTTGGACACGAACGCCCCGTCGCAGAGCGCCGCGTTGGCGGCCGGATTGCCTCCCGAACCGTGGAAGTCGGAGAAGGCCGCTGTCTGGTTGACGTACACGCCGCCGGTGAGGTTCAGCGAGAGCTGAGCCGATTCGTCGAAGCAGACGTCCTCCACCGCGCGTTCCACCTCGGGGGAGGTGGTGTACGCGCCGACGGTCATGGCGCCCTTCTCGCGGACGGTGCGGCGCAGCAGGTCCAGCGCCTCACCGGTGGAGCCGACGGCGACCGCGAACGAGACCGGGCCGAAGCACTCCGAGAGGTAGGGCGCCTCGTCGTCGGGCTCGGTGCCGTCGAGCTTCACGAGAACCGGCGTGCGGACCACGGCCTCGGGGAAGTCGGGGTTGGCGACCGGGCGCGAGGCGAGTGCGACGTCCCCCAGGGCCGAGGCGCCCTCCAGCCTGGCCTTCACGTCCGGATTCACCAGGGCGCCGAGCAGTCCGTTGGCCCGTGCGTCGTCGCCGAGGAGCCCGTTCACCGCCTCGGCGATGTCAGCCACCACGTCCTCGTAGGTCTTGGCGCCCACGTCGGTGGTGATGCCGTCACGCGGAATCAGCAGGTTCTGCGGGGTGGTGCACATCTGCCCGCTGTAGAGGGAGAGTGAGAAGGCCAGGTTGGACAGCATGCCCCGGTAGTTGTCGGTGGAGTCGAGGACGATCGTGTTGACGCCCGCCTTCTCCGTGTAGACCTGAGCCTGCCTGGCGTTGGTCTCCAGCCAGTCGCCGAAGGCGGTGGAACCGGTGTAATCGATGATCTTCACTTCGGGCCGCACCGCGAGGGTCTTGGCGATGCCCTCGCCGGGCCGCTCCGCCGCCAGAGCGACGAGATTCGGGTCGAATCCCGCCTGGGTCAGCACCTCACGTGCCAGCTGGACGGTGAGCGCCAGGGGCAGGACCGCCCGGGGGTGCGGCTTGACCAGAACGGGGTTGCCGGTCGCCAGCGAGGCGAAGAGGCCCGGGTAGCCGTTCCACGTGGGGAAGGTGTTGCAGCCGATCAGCAGCGAGATGCCGCGCCCGGCCGCCGTGTACGACTTGTGCAGTCGCAGTGGATCGCGCTTCCCCTGGGGCTTCGACCAGTCGATGCTGCGCGGGGTACGCGCCTGCTCCTCGTAGGCGTATGCCACGGCTTCCAGCCCGCGGTCCTGGGCGTGCGGGCCGCCGGCCTGGAAGGCCATCACGAACGCCTGGCCGCTGGTGTGCATCACGGCGTGCGCCAGCTCGTGCGTACGCGCGCTGATCCGGGCGAGGATCTCCAGGCACACCAGGGCCCTCGTCTCCGGCCCCGCCGCACGCCAGGAGCCCATGGCGGCACTCATGGCGGGGAGCAGCACGTCGGGGTCGGCATGCGGATACTCGACGCCGAGCTGCGGTCCGTACGGCGAGACCTCGGCGCCGGTCCAGCCGTCGGTGCCGGGCTGGCCGAGATCCAGCCGGGTGTTGAGCACGGCGTCGAACGCGGCCTTGCCCTCGGCCGCGCCGAGGCTGCCGGGGAGTCCTTCCGTGCCGTAGGCCTTCGGGTGCTCGGGGTGCGGGGACCAGTAGCCGCGCGTGCGGATCGCGTCGAGGGCCTGGTCGAGCGTCGGGCGGTGGATCTCGGAGAGCTTCTCGGGGGAAAGCTCGGCGGCCATGACGGACCAACTCCTCGTCGAGCCGGGCAGGGATGTGCTGACGGAGTTAGAGTAACCGAACGATCGGTCGGGACAAGGGGCCCCGAAGGACCTGTGGACAACTCATGGGGGAGGATCGCGGTCATGACCACGGCCAAGCGGGACACGTACACCCCGGAGACGCTCCTGACCGTTGCCGTCCGCGTCTTCAACGAGCGCGGCTACGACGGCACGTCCATGGAGCACCTCTCCAAGGCGGCGGGCATCTCCAAGTCGTCCATCTACCACCATGTGGCGGGCAAGGAAGAGCTCCTGAGGCGGGCGGTGAGCCGGGCGCTCGACGGGCTCTTCGGCATTCTTGACGAGACGGGGGCGGTACAGGGGCGGGCGATAGCCCGGGTCGAGTACGTCACGCGCCGCACGGTCGAGGTGCTCATGGCGGAGCTGCCGTACGTCACGCTGCTGCTGCGCGTGCGCGGCAACACGAGGACGGAGCGCTGGGCCCTGGAGCGTCGGCGCGAATTCGACCAGCGGGTGTCCGAGCTGCTCACGGCCGCGGTGGCGGAGGGGGACCTGCGCGCGGACGTGGACATACGCCTGGCGACACGGCTGCTCTTCGGCATGGTGAATTCGCTGGTCGAGTGGTACCGCCCGCAGCCGGGCGGCTCCACGGAGGCGGAGCAGCTCGCCGACACCGTGGTCCGGCTCGCCTTCGAGGGTATGCGGGCCGCCTGACGCCTGTGATCCGACGGCGTACCCACGACCGGACGCCGGCCGGTTCCCTCTAGGTGAGCTCCGTCGGGCGGTCGGGGCGTGGGCCGAGGTCGGTCTCCTCGAACACCAGCAGGGTGCGGGTCGACAGGACTTCCGGTATGGCCTGGATTCTCGTCAGGACCAGCTCGCGCAGCGCCTGGTTGTCCGGGGTGTGCACGAGGAGCAGGACATCGAAGTCGCCGCTGACCAGCGCGATGTGGCTGGCGCCGGGCAGCGCCTGGAGCTGTTCGCGCACGGTGCGCCAGGAGTTCTGGACGATCTTGAGCGTGATGTAGGCGGAGGCGGCCTGCCCCGCCCGTTCGTGGTTGACGCGGGCGCTGAAGCCGCGGATCACCCCGTCCTCGACGAGCCTGTTGATACGGGCGTAGGCGTTGGCCCGCGAGACGTGGACGCGTTCGGCGACGGACCGTATCGAGGCACGGCCGTCCGTCCGGAGGATGCGCAGGATGGCCCGGTCGGTGGAGTCCAGCGGCCGCGCGGGCGGGACGCGGCCCGGGTCGACGACTCCATCGGCCATTTGTTCAGCTGCCATCTGCCCGCGCCTCCCTGTTGTGGACGACCTGCCCCTATCCCAGGCTGTGGAGAACCGTTTGTCCACAGGCTGGAGGTGCCTGTAGCCAAATTGCGCCGACGACCGAACAATCGGTAGGTGAGGCACACCACACCGGTGTCTGCTCGCACTCCGACAATCCTGCAGATTTCGACACCCTCGATGTATCCCGATGCCAGGAGGTGCTTGTCATGACGGTCCAGGAGCTGCCCGGCGCAGCCGCCTACCGGCCCACGCCGCCCCCGGCCTGGAAGCCGCTCACGGATCCCGCGCCGCTGCTCCCGGACCCCGAGCCGTTCCGCGTGCTCGGTACCGATGCCGCGGCGGAGGCTGACCCCGAGCTGCTGCTGAGGCTCTATGCCGAGCTGGTCCGCGGCAGGCGGTACAACGCCCAGGCCACAGCACTCACCAAGCAGGGCAGGCTCGCGGTGTACCCGTCGAGCACCGGCCAGGAAGCCTGCGAGATCGCGGCGGCTCTCGTGCTGGAGGACCGGGACTGGCTCTTCCCCAGCTATCGGGACACCCTGGCCGCGGTGGCACGTGGCCTGGACCCGGTCGAGGCGCTGACCTTGCTTCGGGGCGACCGGCACACCGGGTACGACCCGCGTGAGCACCGCATCGCCCCGCTGTGCACCCCACTGGCCACCCAGTTGCCGCATGCAGTCGGGCTGGCGCACGCGGCGCGCCTCAAGGGTGACGACGTGGTGGCCCTCGCGATGGTCGGCGACGGCGGCACGAGCGAGGGCGATTTCCACGAGGCACTGAATTTCGCGGCTGTCTGGCGGGCGCCGGTCGTGTTCCTCGTGCAGAACAACGGCTTCGCGATCTCCGTGCCTCTGGCCAAGCAGACCGCGGCGCCGTCCCTCGCCCACAAGGCCGTGGGATACGGCATGCCGGGTCGCCTGGTCGACGGCAACGACGCGGCCGCTGTGCACCAGGTGCTGAGCGAGGCGGTGGCGCGGGCCAGGCGTGGGGAGGGACCGACACTGGTCGAGGCCGTCACGTACCGCATGGACGCCCACACGAACGCCGACGACGCCACCCGTTACCGCGGTGACAGTGAGGTGGAGACGTGGCGCGCGCACGATCCCATCAGGCTTCTCGAGCGGGAGCTGACCGGGCGCGGGCTGCTGGACGAGGGCGGCATGAGGACGGTGCGTGAGGAGGCGGAGCGGATGGCGGAGGGCCTGCGGGAGCAGATGAACGCCGATCCGGTTCTCGACCCGATGGATCTGTTCTCCCATGTCTACGAGGAACAGACCGGCCAGCTGCGGGAGCAGGCGGCCCGGTTGCAGGTCGAGCTTGACGCCGAGCACGGTCCGCACGACCGGGACGGCGCGGAGGAGGGCCGATGAGCACCGCTGCCGCGACAGCCGGTGAACGGACCGGCAGAGCCAAACCGTCCACGATGGCGCAGGCCCTCGGGCGGGCGCTGCGTGACTCGATGGCTGAGGACCCGACGGTGCACGTCCTCGGGGAGGACGTCGGAACCCTCGGTGGAGTCTTCCGCGTCACCGACGGTCTGGCGAAGGAGTTCGGCGACGAGCGCTGCACGGACACACCACTGGCCGAGGCGGGCATTCTCGGCGCAGCCGTGGGAATGGCGATGTACGGACTGCGGCCCGTGGTGGAGATGCAGTTCGACGCCTTCGCCTATCCGGCGTTCGAGCAGTTGGTCAGCCACGTCGCCAAGATGCGGAACCGGACGGGCGGGGCCATGCCTCTGCCGATCACGGTGCGGGTCCCGTACGGCGGCGGGATCGGCGGGGTGGAGCACCACAGCGACTCCTCCGAGGCGTACTACATGGCGACACCCGGCCTGCACGTCGTCATGCCGGCCACGGTCGACGACGCGTACGGGCTGCTGAGGGAGTCGATCGCCTCGGACGATCCGGTGGTGTTCCTGGAGCCGAAGCGGCTCTACTGGTCCAAGGCCGACTGGTCACCTGATGCGCCGGCCCCGGTCGAGCCGATAGGGCGGGCGGTGGTCCGGCGCCCCGGGCGCAGCGCGACCCTGATCACCTACGGGCCGTCCCTCCCCGTGTGTCTGGAGGCGGCCGAGGCTGCCACGGCCGAGGGGTGGGATCTCGAAGTGATCGACCTGCGCTCGCTGGTGCCTTTCGACGACGAGACCGTCGCCGCGTCGGTCCGGCGCACCGGCCGTGCGGTGGTCGTCCATGAGTCGTCCGGGTTCGGCGGTCCGGGCGGAGAGATCGCGGCGCGTGTCACCGAGCGGTGTTTTCACCACCTGGAGGCGCCGGTCCTGCGCGTCGCGGGGTTCGACATCCCCTATCCGCCGCCGATGCAGGAGCGGCACCATCTGCCGGGTGTGGACCGCGTACTCGACGCGGTCGCCCGTCTTCAGTGGGAGGCGGAGAGCTGATGGCACAGGTACTCGAATTCAAGCTTCCCGACCTGGGGGAAGGACTGACCGAGGCCGAGATCGTGCGCTGGCTGGTGGAGGTCGGCGACGTGGTCGCGATCGACCAACCGGTTGTCGAGGTCGAGACGGCAAAAGCCATGGTGGAGGTCCCCTGCCCGTACGGGGGTGTGGTGACGGCGCGATACGGCGAGGAGGGCGCGGAGCTCCCTGTCGGCGCACCACTTCTGACCGTGGCGGTCGGATCGGTGGAGCCGGTCGCGGGTCGCGGGGATTCCGCTGAATCCGCCGACGGTGCTGCCGAGAGCGGGGCCTCCGGCAACGTGCTCGTCGGCTACGGCACGGGTGCACCAGCCGCCCGGAGACGCAGGGTCAGGCCCGCCCCGGTCTCGGCCGCGTCCTCGGCATCGGCGACACCGGCCGAGGCTTCGGCCCCGGTGGAATCGTCGAGTGCGTCGGTCGCAGTGACGTCCACGGCAGTGACGTCCATGGCCGGGACGTCCATGGGCGCAGGGACGATTTTGGCCGAGGGGAGGACCGCCGCTGGGGGGGTGGATTCGGTCCCGAAGCCCGGAGCGGTGGGGGCTCAGGGCCCCGTTGCGGTCATCTCCCCTCTGGTCCGGAAGCTGGCGCGGCAGCACGGTCTCGATCTCCGGCAGGTTGTCGGCACGGGCCGGGACGGGCTGATTCTGCGTACAGACGTGGAGTCCGCCATCAGGACCGCGGACGAAGAGCCCGTTGCCGGGGCCGAACCTGTGACCGGACCGGAGGCGAAACCCTCGGGCGAGCGGATTCCACTGCGAGGGGTCCGGGGCGTCGTCGCCGACAAGCTGTCACGCAGTCGGCGCGAGATTCCCGACGCCACGTGCTGGGTCGACGCCGACGCCACCGAACTGATGGCGGCACGGGCCGCGATGAACGCCGCCGGTGGCTCCGCCGCAGGGCCGAAGGTGTCGGTGCTCGCCCTGCTGGCCCGCATCTGCACGGCGGCCCTGGCACGGTTCCCCGAGCTCAACTCGACGGTGGATGCCGAGGCGCGGGAGATCGTGCGGCTCTCCGAGGTCCATCTGGGTTTTGCCGCGCAGACGGAGCGGGGCCTGGTCGTTCCGGTCGTCCGGGACGCGCACACGAGGAACGCGGAATCGATCGGCGCGGAGATCGCCCGCCTGACCGGTGCGGCCAGGGACGGGAAGCTGACCCCGGCACAGCTCACCGGTGGGACGTTCACGCTGAACAACTACGGGGTGTTCGGAGTCGACGGTTCGACTCCCATCATCAACCACCCCGAAGCGGCCATGCTCGGCGTCGGTCGGATCATGCCCAAACCCTGGGTGCACGAAGGTGAGCTGGCGGTCCGCCAGGTCGTTCAGCTCTCGCTCACCTTCGACCACCGGGTCTGCGACGGAGGAACGGCCGGTGGTTTCCTGAGGTACGTGGCCGACTGTGTCGAGCAGCCGGCGGTGCTGCTGCGCACACTGTGACGGAGGGCAGGAGCACGGACGCCCCCGGAGCGGGCTGCTTGTGAGTTCGGTCTCCGGGGGACCGCCAGGGGCGGATGGCCCGCATACTCGGGGCATGACCGCGTATGACGCCATCGTTCTTGCCGGAGGGGCCGCGAAGCGACTCGGCGGAGCCGACAAGCCAGGGCTCCACGTGGGCGGCCGCTCGCTGCTCGACCGGGTGCTGGCCGTATGCGCCGATGCCAGGTCCACCGTGGTGGTCGGCGGACACAGGCCCACAGTGCGTCCGGTCACCTGGACACGTGAAGTACCCGAAGGAGGCGGCCCTTTGGCCGCGCTCGGCGCCGGCGTACGGCACACGGACGCGGAGAGCGTCCTGGTGCTCTCCGCGGACCTGCCGTTCCTGGGGGAGGCGACTATTCGCTCACTGCTGGCCGCGGCGGAGCCGGGAGCCTGCGAAGGCGCCCTGTGCACCGACCGGGACGGGCGGGACCAGCCGCTGGTCGCGGTTTACCGGGCCGAGCCGCTGCGCCGTGAACTCGCGCTTCTCGCCACCGAGCACGGCAGCCTCGCCGGACTGCCGCTGCGGATCCTGACCGCCGAACTGGACCTGGCCCGGGTCCAGGCCGACCCGCTTGCCTCGTTCGACTGCGACACCTGGGAAGACATTGCTGCTGCCAGGGCGCGGATCAGGGAGCATGGGTCCGTGCTGGACGAATGGATCACCACAGTCAAGAACGAACTGGGCATCGAGCTCGACGTCGACACCGGCGTCCTGCTCGATCTCGCCCGCGACGCCGCGCACGGCGTCGCCCGGCCCGCCGCGCCGCTGACCACCTTCCTGGTGGGGTACGCGGCGGCGATGGCGAGCAGCGGCAGAAGCCCGGAGGAGGCTGCTGAAGCGGTTGCCGAAGCTTCCCGCAAGGCCACCGCCCTCGCGCTTCGATGGGCGGCGGAAACGGAGGCGGGCAGCGGGCCCGGCACGCCGTGACCGCGCGCGGAGGCGAGGCACCGTCTACTGACGGAGGCCGGTCGGCCAAGGAGGAGCGGGCGGCCGAGGAGGAGCGGGCCGTCGAGCAGGCCCTCGCTCTCGTCGGATGCCAGCCGCAGACCGGGCACCGATCACCGGAGGGGCCCGGCGCGACGTGCCCCAAGCCGTCACCCTCGTCACCGGAGCCTCGGGCATCAGAGACGTCACCGACCTCACCCTCGTCGGCGCCGACGGGACCGAGCCCGAGCCCGAGTCCGAGTGCGGCGGATCCGACCCCGAACCCACCGACACCGGTAGCCTCGGCCTCGGGTGGATCGGCCTCGGGTGGATCGGCCTCGGATTCGGGTTCTTCCCGTGCTCACGGAGCCTCATCGGCCGACCGTTCCTTGTCCTCCCCACGTGCCCACCGAGCTGAGGCCACCGCCTGGGATGCGGCGCGTGCCCTGGCCGAGCGCCTAGGCCGTGCCACTCCGCTGACCGCTCACCGGCTCCCTCTGGACCGGGCACTCGGGCATGTCCTGGCCGAGGCAGTCGTCGCGCTCACCGATCTGCCCTCGTTCGACACCTCCGCCATGGACGGCTGGGCCGTCGCGGGGCCGGGCCCCTGGGCCGTACAAGAGGGTGAAGGACTACTTGCCGGTCGTGGCCCCACGGCGCCGCTGCCCGACGGGCACGCCCTGAGGATTGCCACAGGCGCACGCCTTCCGGTGGATGCCACCGCCGTGATCCGCAGCGAGCATGCTCACTGCGATGCGGCCAAAAAGCTCCTGTACGCAGGCCGCGAGGTCATTCCGGGCCAGGACATCCGGCCCAGGGGCCAGGAGTGCCGGTCAGGCGATGAGCTTCTGCCCTTGGGGACCGTGGTGACTCCACCCGTGCTCGGGCTGGCGGCTGCCGCTGGGTACGACGCGCTCGTCGCCGTACCCCGGCCCCGTGTCGATGTCTTCGTGCTCGGTGATGAACTCCTCGCGGCGGGGCTTCCGCACGACGGACTGATCCGGGATGCGCTCGGACCCATGCTTGCCCCCTGGATCCGTGCTCTGGGGGCCGAGGTGGCCGAGCCCCGGCGGCTCGGGGACGATGCCGGGGCGCTCCGTCGGGCACTCGTCTCCTCCGATGCCGACCTGATCCTCACCACGGGTGGGACAGCCGCCGGCCCGGTGGACCATGTCCACCCGGTGCTGGCCGAGATCGGCGCCGATCTTCTCGTCGATGGGGTGGCCGTACGCCCGGGCCATCCCATGCTTCTGGCGCGCCTCGCCGACGGCGGTCCCTGCCTGGTGGGGCTGCCCGGCAACCCGCTTGCGGCAGTGTCGGGACTGCTGACGCTCGCCGAGCCCCTGCTGCGCGGAATCGCCGGCCGGCTTGCCCAGGACCGCTACCGTGCGCCCGTCCGTGAAGAGGTGCACGGGCACCCCCACGACACCCGGCTGATCCCTGTGATCCATCGCGAGGACAACGTCGTGCCCCTTCACTACAACGGTCCCGCCATGCTCAGGGGGATCGCTGCCGCGGACGGGCTGGCCGTGGTGCCTCCTGGCGGGGTACGGTCCGGCACCGAGGTGGAGATCCTCGATCTACCGTGGGCCTCGGCGTCGCCGTGGACTGAAGGGTGTTTCACGTGAAACTTCCCGGCCAGGACGCGATGGCCAGGCGCGCAGACGAACACGTCGTCCCGACCCGGGTGCTGCTGCCCCGGCGGGTGGTCGACAGACCGCTGCGCCAAGTGGCCAAGCGTCTGGCGATGGCTCTCACGGTGCTGGCCACCACGGTCTTCATCGTCTGGGCGGACCGGAGCGGGTACCACGACAACGCCGACGGCAAGGTCGACTTCCTCGACGCCGTCTACTACGCGACGGTGACCCTGTCGACGACCGGCTACGGCGACATCGTCCCGTACAGCGACCCGGCTCGCCTGGTCAACGTGGTGCTGGTGACGCCGTTGCGTGTGCTCTTCCTGATCATCCTGGTCGGCACCACCCTCGAGGTCCTGACGGAGCGGACCCGGGAGGACTTCCGGCTGAACCGTTGGAGAAGTAACTTGCGTGAACACACCGTGGTCGTCGGCTTCGGCACGAAGGGCCGTTCGGCGATCCAGACGCTTTGTGCGACCGGGCTGAAGAAGGACCAGATCGTCATCGTCGACCCGGCCGGCAAGGTGATCGAAGCAGCCAACGCAGAAGGCTTTGTCGGCGTGCTGGGCGATGCGACGCGCAGCGATGTGTTGTTGCGGGCGGAGGTCCAGAAGGCCCGTCAGATCATCATCGCCACCCAGCGCGACGACACGGCCGTCCTGGTTGCCTTGACCGCGCGTCAGCTCAACCGTGGGGCGAAGATCGTGGCTGCCGTCCGTGAGGAGGAGAACGCGCCACTGCTGCGGCAGTCCGGCGCCGATGCCGTGATCACCAGCGCGAGCGCGGCGGGGCGTCTGCTCGGTCTCTCCGTCCTCAGCCCCAGCGCGGGCACGGTGATGGAGGATCTCATCCAACAGGGGAGCGGGCTCGATCTCGTCGAACGGCCGGTGATAAAGGCCGAGGTGGGCAAGAGCGTCCGGGAGACCGACGACCTGGTCGTGAGCGTGCTGCGCGGCCACAGGCTGCTGGGTTATGACGATCCGGCGGCCAGTCCTCTGCAACTGACGGACCGGGTGATCACCATCGTGCGCGCTTCGCCGCTCCACGCCTCGCCGACGCACCATCCCCAAGCGCCTGGTCAGCGGCCGTAGCGAGAGAGCATGGTCCCGCACGCAGGCAGGTCTGCCCCGTTCGGGCCCCTGTACGGAGTAGCCTCGCGGCCATGTATGCGATCACGATCCCCGAACCCGGCGGCCCCGAAGCGCTCGTATGGGCCGAGGTCCCCGATCCCGTACCAGGCGAGGGTGAGGTCCTCGTCGAGGTCGTGTCCAGCGCGGTCAACCGGGCCGATGTCCTGCAACGGCAGGGTTTCTACAACCCTCCGCCCGGTGCCTCTCCCTACCCCGGTCTCGAATGCTCGGGCCGCATCACGGAGGTGGGCCCGGGAGTGACGGGGTGGGCCGTGGGCGACGAGGTGTGCGGACTGCTCGCGGGCGGCGGTTACGCGGAGAAGGTGGCTGTGCCCGCCGGCCAGTTGCTGCCGGTGCCGGACGGTGTGGACCTCTCCCAGGCCGCAGCACTTCCCGAGGTGGCGGCAACGGTCTGGTCCAACGTCTTCATGGTGGCTCACCTCCGCCCCGGCGAGACCCTTCTGGTCCACGGCGGGTCCAGCGGGATCGGCACGATGGCGATCCAGCTCGCGAAGGCCGTCGGCGCGCGCGTAGCAGTGACGGCGGGAGGTCCCGAGAAGCTCGCGCGCTGTCAGGAACTCGGCGCCGACATCCTCATCGACTACCGCGAGCAGGATTTCGTCGAGGAACTGCGTCAGGCCACCGACGGTGCGGGAGCGGACGTCATTCTCGACATCGTCGGGGCGAAGTATCTCGACCGGAACGTGCGGGCGCTGGCAGTGAACGGTCGGCTCGCCATCATCGGCCTTCAGGGCGGCGCCAAGGGGGAGCTGAACCTGAGCGCCCTTCTGAGTAAGCGAGCCGCTGTCACGGCTACGTCACTCCGCGCGCGGCCGCTCTCGGAGAAGGCCGCCATCATCGCCGCGGTGCGCGAGCACGTGTGGCCCCTGCTCGCCGACGGAGTGGTCAAGCCGATCGTGGACCGCGTCATGCCGATGTCGGAGGCTTCCGAAGCCCACCGGCTGATGGAGTCCAGCAGCCATATCGGCAAGATCCTCCTGGCCGCGCCGAAGGCCTGACGGCGAGAGCCTGACGGCGGTTTCCGACAGGGGTGTCCGACAGCGGTTTCCGACAGCGGGGCCCGGCACTGAGGCCTGGCACCAAGAGCCTGAGAGCGAGATCTTGACGCCGAAAGGCAGGTGCCGAGCGCTTGGTGTCGAACGGCAGCCGCCCAGGGGGCTGGCCCAAAGGCCGGACCGGAGAGCAGACGAGGCAGAGAAGCAAGCCGCAGACGGCGGGGCCCGGCACACATCACGTGTGCCGGGCCCCGGTTGCGTAGAGCGGTCGGTGGTGGCCGAGGGCTAGAAGCACGGGCCGGTTCGCGCAGGCCCACAGATGTGGGCCGGTCCGCGCCGGACCCACATGTATGGGCCGATAGGCCGGACCTACAGGCATGGGCCGATGAGCGTCGGGCCTACAGGCATGGGCCGATAGGCGCCGGACCTACAGGTACGGGCCGGAACGCGCCGGGCCGTGAGGGTCGACGGCGCCTTCCTCGTCCTCATGGCCGACGCCCGGAGGAAGCGCGCGGCGCATCTGTTCCAGCTGCGCACGGGCCGCCATCTGCTGGGCGAACAGCGCCGTCTGAATACCGTGGAAGAGGCCTTCGAGCCAGCCGACCAGCTGGGCCTGTGCGATCCGCAGTTCGGCCTCGGAGGGAATGGACTCCTCGGTGAACGGCAGCGAGAGCCGCTCCAGCTCCTCCACGAGTTCCGGAGCCAGACCGTCCTCGAGCTCCTTCACCGAGCTCGCGTGGATCTCCTTCAGCCTGACCCGGCTCGCCTCGTCGAGAGGAGCCGCCCGGACCTCCTCCAGAAGCTGCTTGATCATGCTGCCGATGCGCATGACCTTCGCGGGCTGTTCGACCATCTCCGTCACCGGGACCTCGCGAGACTCGTCGTCACTGCCACCGCCGCCGATAGCCATTCCGTCCTGCCCCACTACGAGGACCTGGGGGTGCTCCTGCGACCGTTCATTCCTCGGCATCTCCATGAGGCCATTCTCTCGCACCCGGCCTTCACCACATGGTGGTGCCCCCGGAAAGGGATGATCACCCTTCCTCGGGGTCACCACCGGACGCCGGGCAGGAACCGGAGCGCCCGGTCAGCCGCAGCCGGTCACCCGGCGCGTCGCGCCCGGGCAGGCCGCGACCGGCGAACGCGGCGGCCGGCAACCTCGCCGGCACCGGCACGACGAGGGCCAGGAACGCGTCGGCCCCCACGGCATCACGATCGGCGTGCAGTCGGTCCCGAGGCCGTCAAGGACGCCGCACGCACTGACTTCAGCGTCTCGCCCAGCGTCGGCGAGACGCAGCGACACAGCGGCTCGATGCCTGCCACCGTGCTGAGCTGCTGAGCTGCTGAGCTGCCGAGCAGTACGCGGGCTCCGGGCAGTGGCGGGGTCAGTCCGCGCGGCGCATGCGAAGGCCCAGGAAAGCGAGTCCGAGCCCCACCAGGGCGATTCCGCTGCCCAGCGACACATCCCGTACCTGCCGTGTGGCGGACCCGTCCTGTGCCTGCCGCAGCCGCGCCGACCGGCCGGGTTCGGGGAACGCCTCGGGCGGCGGTGTGAACGCGGGCACCTCGGCGGGATCCGGGTCCGGTGGCACCTCGTCCGCGGCGGCCTCGGAGTTCGCCGCCTCCAGAGGGGAGAGCGACCTCCCCGGCCGCGCCCGCCCCTCCCCGGCCGACCGTCCGGCCAGGGGCCGTTCCTTCGCCGACGAGCCGGCGGTGGGAGAGCGGGGAGTGCCGGTGGCGGGGGAGCCCGAGGGCTTGGCCGGTGCCAGGAGCGCCGGAGGTGCGGACGAGAGGGATCCGCCGCCTTCGCCGGCCCAGGCGGTGGGTCCGAGCGCCACCCCGATCGCCGTCACCAGACAGACGACACACCGTGAAGCCGGGAGTCCTGGAGGCATGAGATCAGCGTCACACGCTCCGATGCGTCCGGCATCCGGAAGGTGCTCCGCGCCCACCCCTCAACACGTTGCGGGATCAGCTCGGGACAACGGATGGACCGCGCGGAACCGGAGAGGCAGAAGGGACTGGCGGGATACGGAGGTGGTGGGCAGGGATCAGGCAGGGTCGCCCGTGGAGACCTGCAGCTCGATGTCGGCACCCTGTTCGGGGACCGCGGTGCCCGGCGAGGGGAACTGGCCGATCACCTGGTCCTCGGCGTAGGTGTTGCCCTCCACCTCGGTCACCTTGATCGTCCAGCCGGCGGCGTCGGCGCAGTCCTTGGCCGACCGGATGTCCTTGTAGACGAAGTTCGGAGCCTGGACCTTCGCCGGGTCGTTGGTGTCCTCAGGGGCGTCCGTGCACTTGGTGGTCTCCATCGTCCGGTTGCGCTCCGGAGCCTTGTGCTCGCCCGCCACGGCGGACTCGCTCGAGCCCGGGTCGTCGCCCTTGCCGTTCTCCGAGTCGTCGCCCATGTTCAGGAAGGCGATCAGGCCGCCGATCGCGACGAGGGCGACCACGATCGATCCCACGACGACCGGCATGTTGCCCCTGGACCGGCCGCCCCCACCGGAGCCCGTCGCCGTCTGCGGGGACATCGTGTACGGGGCAGGTGACTGTTGCCCCACGTGCGCCGGAGTTCCGTACGGCTGGGACGCCTGCGGGTAGCCGTAGCCCGGCGTGGGAGCGGGGGTGGGCGGGCCGTAGGGGCCCGGCTGGTGCTGCTGCGGCTGGTACGGCGTCTGCACGCTGTGCGGGGCGGGTGTGGCCTGGCCGACGGGCGGGAAGACCGCCGAGCCGACGCCCGAGCCGCTGTTCGCCGGAGCGCCGCCGCTGACGATCACCGGCGCGCCCGTGGGGCCGCCGGCGCTCAGCACGCGCGCGATCTCGTCCTGCATGGCCGCGGCGCTCGGGAAGCGCTCGTTCGGGTTCTTCTTCAGCGCGCGGGCGACCAGGGCGTCCATCGCCGGCGTGACCGCCCGGTTGATGCTCGACGGGGCGGGCGGTTCCTCCTGCACGTGCGCGTACGCGATGGCGAGCGGGGAGTCCGCGTCGAACGGGATGCGGCCCGTGAGCAGCTGGAAGAGCATGATGCCGACCGAATACAGGTCGGATCGCGCGTCGACGCCGCGGCCGAGCGCCTGCTCGGGGGAGAGGTACTGGGGGGTGCCGACGACCATCCCGGTCTGGGTCATCGAGGTGACGCCCGACTGCATCGCCCGGGCGATACCGAAGTCCATCACCTTGACGACGCCACGCTTGGTCATCATCACGTTGCCGGGCTTGATGTCGCGGTGGACCAGGCCCATCTCGTGGCTGGTCTCCAGGGCGGCGAGCACATCCGCCGTCACCTTGAGGGCCTTGTCGGCCGGCATCGCGCCGTGCTGCTGGATGTCCGCCTGGAGCACGGAGCCGAGCGGCTGCCCCTCGACGTACTCCATGACGATGTACGGCATCAGCGCGCCGCCGAGCTCGTCCTCGCCCGTGTCGAAGACCGAGACGATGTTGGTGTGCTGCAGCTTGGCGACGGCCTGCGCCTCGCGCCGGAACCGCTCGCGGAACGACTGCTCGCGTCCCAGCTCCGTGTGCAGCGTCTTGATCGCGACCTGCCGGTCGAGCGCGGAGTCGTACGCGAGGTAGACGGACGCCATGCCGCCCTCGCCGAGCAGGTCACGCAGCTGGTAGCGGCCGCCGGCCACGGAACCGCCCGCGTACCGCCCCTGTGCGCCGTCGTGGCTCATGGCTTGAATCCCCCTCGGCGCCCGACGGACGCGATCATCCCTATTACGGGCCAAGTCTGCCCGAGGGGTCCGACACGTCAAGCCAGGTGCCCGTTCCGTGACCCTACGCACAAGAAGCGTCTCGGAAGCGTTACAGGAAGCGCATGGAATTTGCGCGGACGGCGCGCGAGCCGATTGGATGGCCCGTCACTCTGGAAACCGATGTGTCGGGCAGAGCCTGTAGCGTGACGTGGCAATGCAGCAAAGCACCGTGAGAACCCGCGGACGCGCGGACAGATACGACGGCGAGGACTGATGGCACCCGATTCCGAAGCAAACGGCGGCGGAGTTTCGGATGGCACCGACTCCTGGGGTGTCGGCGGTGTGGTCGGAGACGGCCGTTACCGCATGACCCACCGGCTCGGCCGCGGCGGCATGGCCGAGGTCTACGCCGCGGAGGACGTCCGTCTGGGACGGACGGTGGCGGTGAAACTGCTCCGTTCCGATCTCGCCGAGGACCCGGTCTCCAAGGCCCGCTTCACGCGTGAGGCGCAGTCGGTCGCAGGCCTCAACCACCATGCGATCGTCGCCGTGTACGACTCCGGCGAGGACGTCGTGGGCGGTTCGACCGTCCCCTACATCGTGATGGAGCTCGTCGAGGGCAACACCATCCGGGATCTGCTGCTCGAGGCCGAGGCACCGCCTCCCGAGCAGGCACTGATCATCGTCTCGGGCGTCCTGGAAGCCCTGGCGTACTCGCACCAACACGGCATCGTGCACCGTGACATCAAGCCGGCGAACGTGATCATCACGCACTCCGGCGCCGTCAAGGTGATGGACTTCGGCATCGCCCGCGCGCTGCACGGCGCCCAGTCGACGATGACCCAGACCGGCATGGTCATGGGCACGCCCCAGTACCTCTCGCCCGAGCAGGCGCTCGGCAAGGCGGTCGACCACCGTTCCGACCTGTACGCCACCGGCTGTCTGCTCTACGAACTGCTGGCGCTGAGACCCCCGTTCACGGGCGAGACCCCGCTCTCCGTGGTGTACCAGCACGTCCAGGACATTCCCGTCCCGCCCTCCCAGGTCGCCGGTCAGGTCCCGCCGGAGCTGGACGGGCTCGTCATGCGCTCCCTGGCGAAGGAGCCGGACGACCGGTTCCAGAGCGCCGAGGAGATGCGCGGCCTCGTCCAGTACAGCCTGCAGATGCTGCAGGTGCAGGGCGGGCACACGGGTACGTGGAACACCGGCCCGGTCAACGCCCACGACGGCGGTCACACGACGGCGATGAACGTCGGCGGTGGCACGGCTGCCATGGGGTATCCCATGCACGGGGACACCTCGCAGGGCCCGATCCTGCCCCCCATGAACCCCGACGACGGGGCCTACACGGGCGGCCACCACAACAACGGCGGCGGACGCGGCAAGATGCTGCTGTTCGTCCTCCTCGCGCTGATCGCGATCGGTGCCGGCGTCGCGTTCGCCCTCCAGGCGGCGAACGGCGACGAGGGCAAAAAGAAGACCCCGACGTCGCCCACCACGTCGGTCTCCCCCACGCCGACCCCGTCCTCACCGGAGCCGACCGACGAGGAGACCGAGGAGACCGAGGACCCGGACACCTCCACGGGCGGACAGACCTGGCCCACCAGCGATCCGACGTGGACCCCGACGCAGGAGCCGACCAAGCCGACGGAGAAGCCCTCGGAGACCGCCTCGTCGCCCGACCCGGGCACGACCGACGGCGGCGCGACGACCGACGGCGGGACCGGCGACGACGGCGGGACCACCGACGGCGGTACGGAGGACGGCGGCACCGGCGAGGACGCGGGAGGGACGACGACGGAGGGGACCACCGCCGGTACCTCGGCCGGAGCCGCGGCCGGCACCGCCGCCGGAGCGGCCGGCACCACCGCCGGGTGAGGACGGGCGCCGCCGCGGAGTGACGGAGGCCTTCACGCCGTGAAGGCCTCTCCGGTCGCTCCGCGTCGCACGCGGTGAAGGCGTTCCGAGTCGCCCCGCAGCTCACGCGACGAAGGCTTCGGGGCCCCGCGTCTCACGCCGTGAAGGCCTCGGCGACCGCCTCGTACTCACGCGTCCACCACACCGCCAGGGCCGACACCGCAGGGAACTGTGGGTCGGCCCTGCGGTCGTGCAGGCTGTAGCGCCAGCTCAGTATCCAGAAGTCGTTGAGGCGTTCCCACCACACCCGGTGCACCGCGGCCGCCAGCTCGGCCGCCCCCGCGCCCGCCGACCGCCGGTAGGCGCGGGCGTACGCCCTCACCTTCTCCAGCGCCAGTTTTCCGTCCGGCCGTACGAAGAAGATCGCCGCCGCCCGTACGGCCTCCTCAGCGCGTGGCTGGACACCGAGCCGGTCCCAGTCGACGATCGCGACGGGGTCGGCCCCCTTGTAGAGCAGATTCAACGGGTGGAAGTCCCCGTGCACCCAGCCCCGCGCCGAGCCCTCGGGTGTGGGCGGGCGACGGTGCGCGTGCTGCTCCAGCAGGGCACGGCGCTCCACGAGGCGGTGCACGGCCAGCTCGTCGAAGGCGTCCCGCGGGCCGAGGCGCCGTGCGGCCGTCAGCAGCTCGTCGATCAGCGTGAACGTGTCGGCGGGATCGGAGCTCTGGCCCCGCGCCGGAGGCGGCGGGTCCGCCTCCATGACCTGCTCCAGCCCCATGTGCACGGCTCCCAGGAGTGCCCCGAGCCGACGCGACTGGGCGGTCGTCAGCTGGGCGCCGTCCCGGTGGAGGCCGTCCACCCACCGGTGCAGGGCGTAGCGCTCCCCGTCGATCACCGTGACCGTGTCACCCTGTGTGTCCGTGAGGGGCGGCGCCACCGGCACACCGAGGGAGTGCAACTGCTGGGTCGCCCGGTGCTGCCTGACGATCGTGGCGTGATCACCGCTGGCGTCGTCGAGGTGGTGCTTGTCGAGATGGTGCTTGAGGAAGTACGAGCCGCGGCTGGTGGACACGCGGTAACCGTGGTTGAGCAGGCCCTTGTCGAGGGGTTCGCAGGCAAGGGGTTCACCGGCGTCCGGGTAGCGGCGCAGGACCTCGCCGACCGGAGGGACAGGCGGAAGGGTCACAGATGAGCGCAGCACTCGACACATGTTAGGTGACGCTAAGTGTCCGGCCTTACGGACTTGCGTCGAAAGTCAGAGTGTGCATATGCGCCAGGCGGGGGTCGAGCCGGAGGTACACCGGATCGAAGTGTTCGCCGTTCACCTCGGCCGGGCAGGTCCCGAAGCGTTCACGCTGGCCAGGGCCCGGTTCCATGATCTCGACGGGGCCGGTGAACTGCACGGACCAGAGGTCCTCCGTGCCGCCGGGAGCCGGGGAGTTGAAGTTGTCCGCCCCGTACGCGACGACACTTCCGTCGCAGGCCTCGTGGAATCCGAGCCCCCTGTGCATCCGCAGGACGACGCGGCCCTCGATCACCAGGTGCCGGGCCACGGCGAGGAAGGGCAGGGCCCGCATGCTCATCGCCAGCCGGCCGTAGCGGACGCTGCCGAGCAGCTCGATGGCCCGGAGTCTGTCCGCCCCCGAGGCGCTGGAGGAGGCCGAGGTACCGAGAGCGCCGGAGGCATCGCAAGGTCCGGGGACAACGCGAGAGCCGGAGACCTCGCGAGAGCCGGAGACGACGCGAGGTCCGGAGACGCCGATGGCGCCGACGGAGCCGGATTCCTTCGCGGTCCCGGCGTCGGAGGGGCGGGAGAAAAGCATGGCTCCCACTCTCCGGCACGGGTAGGGGCCGTGTAAGGGTCCGCGGCCCCCGACGGGGTGGGACCAAAGTCCCGCGCCGACGGCAGGGGCCGGTATCCCCGCCGCCCGCCCCGTCGCGCGCTCAGCGCTTCTCGGCCTGGAGCCTCGCCACGTACGCGGCCGCCTGTGAACGGCGCTCCATGCCCAGCTTGGAGAGCAGGCTGGAGACGTAGTTCTTGATGGTCTTCTCGGCGAGATGCAGCCGCTCGCCGATCACCCTGTTCGTCAGTCCCTCGCCGATCAGGTCGAGGATCTTGCGTTCCTGGTCGGTCAGCCCCGCGAGCCGGTCGTCGCCCTTGCCCTTCTTGCCCTCGCGCAGCCGTTCCAGCACGCGTGCGGTGGCCGCCGGGTCCAGCAGGGACTTGCCGGCCGCGACGTCGCGCACGGCGCTGAGCAGTTCGTTGCCGCGGATGGCCTTCAGGACGTATCCCGAGGCACCCGCCATGATCGCGTCGAAAAGGGCCTCGTCGTCGGCGTACGAGGTGAGCATCAGGCACTTGATGTCCTCGTCCCGCGAGCGGACCTCGCGGCAGACCTCCACCCCGCTGCCGTCCGGCAGGCGTACGTCCAGTACGGCTACGTCCGGCCGGGTGGCGGGGATCCGTGCCAGGGCGTCCGCGGCCGTGCCGGCCTCGCCGACGACCTCGATGTCGGCCTCGGCCGTCAGCAGCTCATGGACTCCGCGCCGGACGACTTCGTGATCATCGAGCAGGAATACAGTGATTTTTCCTTCTTCGCGCACATTCGCAGTCTCACACACTCCCCTGTCCCATGCCCTTCCCTGCGCCTGCCGACCGGGATAACGTGCCGTTGTTCCGGCCGCCTGCAAGGCTGTTACCGACGCTGTGACCAGCGGGAGTTCGCGATTTTCGCGATTTACTTGGAAATCCAAGCAAAATCGCAGGTCACAAGGTGTTTCGCAGTTATGCGATGCACTGGGTAACGTGCTTATGACAGGACGCTCGCCGGGGCACCTGTCACGCCTGTTCCCGGCCGAGCGGCACCCACCCCGTGCACGGGTCCGGACACAGGCGAGCCGCACTGGCTTCCCGGCCATCCCGGGGGCCGGACCGACGGAGGAGCACGCACGTGACCGTGGAGAGCACTGCCGCGCGCAAACCGCGACGCAGCAGTAAGCGGACCAGCGCCGCCAAGACGCCCGCGAAGACGCCGGAGAACTCGGGGCCCCAGCTGGTACAGCTGCTGACGCCCGAGGGTGAGCGCGTCGAGCACCCGGACTTCGAGATCGACCTCAGCGCGGAAGAGCTCCGCGGGCTCTACCGGGACATGGTCCTGACCCGCCGTTTCGACGCCGAGGCCACCGCGCTGCAGCGTCAGGGCGAGCTGGGCCTGTGGGCCTCGCTGCTCGGCCAGGAGGCCGCCCAGATCGGTTCCGGCCGTGCGCTGCGCGACGACGACTACGTCTTCCCCACCTACCGGGAGCACGGTGTCGCCTGGTGCCGGGGCGTCGACCCGACCAATCTGCTCGGCATGTTCCGCGGCGTGAACCACGGCGGCTGGGACCCGAACACCAACAACTTCCACCTCTACACGATCGTCATCGGCTCGCAGACCCTGCACGCCACCGGCTACGCCATGGGCGTCGCCAAGGACGGCGCGGACTCGGCCGTGATCGCGTACTTCGGTGACGGCGCCTCCAGCCAGGGCGATGTCGCGGAGGCGTTCACCTTCTCCGCCGTCTACAACGCCCCCGTCGTGTTCTTCTGCCAGAACAACCAGTGGGCGATCTCCGAGCCGACCGAGAAGCAGACTCGGGTGCCGCTCTACCAGCGTGCCCAGGGCTTCGGATTCCCCGGCGTCCGGGTCGACGGCAACGACGTCCTCGCGTGCCTGGCCGTCACCAGGTCGGCGCTGGAGCGCGCCCGGCGGGGCGAGGGGCCCACCCTCGTCGAGGCGTTCACCTACCGCATGGGTGCCCACACCACCTCCGACGACCCGACCAAGTACCGGGCGGACGAGGAGCGGGCGGCCTGGGAGGCGAAGGACCCGATCCTGCGGCTGCGCACGTACCTGGAGAAGCAGGAGCTCGCCGACGCCGCGTTCTTCACCGCGCTGGAGGAGGAGAGCGAGTCCCTCGGCAAGCGGGTGCGCGAAGCGGTGCGGGCGATGCCCGACCCGGACCGGCTGGCGATCTTCGACCACGCCTACGCCGACGGCAATCCGCTCGTCGACGAGGAGCGCGCCCAGTTCGCCGCCTACCAGGCATCGTTCGCCGAGGAGGGCAACTAGCCATGGCCGCTGAGAAGATGTCCATCGCGAAGGCGCTCAACGAGTCGCTGCGCAAGGCGCTCGAGACCGACCCCAAGGTCCTCATCATGGGTGAGGACGTCGGCAAGCTCGGCGGGGTCTTCCGCATCACGGACGGGCTCCAGAAGGACTTCGGCGAGGGCCGGGTCATCGACACCCCGCTCGCGGAGTCCGGCATCGTCGGCACGGCGATCGGTCTGGCCCTTCGCGGTTACCGCCCGGTCGTCGAGATCCAGTTCGACGGCTTCGTCTTCCCCGCGTACGACCAGATCGTCACGCAGCTCGCCAAGATGCACGCCCGCGCCCTCGGCAAGATCAAGATGCCGGTCGTCATCCGCATCCCCTACGGCGGGGGCATCGGTGCCGTGGAGCACCACAGCGAGTCCCCCGAGGCGCTGTTCGCGCACGTGGCGGGCCTGAAGGTCGTCTCGCCGTCCAATGCGAGCGACGCCTACTGGATGATGCAGCAGGCCGTCCAGAGCGACGACCCGATCATCTTCTTCGAGCCCAAGCGGCGCTACTGGGACAAGGGGGAGCTCGACACCGAGTCCATCCCCGGCCCGCTCCACAAGGCAGCCGTCGCCCGTGAGGGATCCGACCTCACGCTGGTCGCGTACGGCCCGATGGTGAAGGTCTGCCTGGAGGCGGCCGCCGCGGCGCAGGAGGAGGGCAAGTCGGTCGAGGTCCTGGACCTGCGGTCGATGTCCCCCATCGACTTCGACGCCGTGCAGACCTCGGTCGAGAAGACCGGCCGGCTCGTGGTGGTCCACGAGGCGCCGGTGTTCTACGGTTCCGGGGCCGAGATCGCGGCCCGGATCACCGAGCGCTGTTTCTACCACCTCGAGGCGCCGGTGCTGAGGGTCGGCGGCTACCACGCCCCCTACCCGCCGGCCCGGCTCGAGGACGAATACCTGCCGGGTCTCGACCGGGTGCTCGACGCCGTCGACCGCTCGCTGGCGTACTGAGGAGAGGGTCGTGACGACGATGACCGAAACGTCCGCTCGTTTCCGTGAGTTCAAGATGCCCGACGTGGGCGAGGGACTGACCGAGGCGGAAATCCTCAAGTGGTTCGTCCAGCCCGGCGACACCGTCACCGACGGGCAGGTCGTGTGCGAGGTCGAGACGGCCAAGGCCGCCGTGGAGCTGCCGATCCCGTTCGACGGGGTGGTGCACGAGCTGCGCTTCCCCGAGGGCACGACCGTCGACGTCGGCGAGGTGATCATCGCGGTGGACGTGGCACCGGGCAGCGGTGACGTGCCCGCCGCCTCGGAGGCCGTCCAGCAGCCCGTCGCGGAAGCCGCACCCGAAGCGGAACCGGAGGCGCCCAAGGGCCGCCAGCCGGTGCTCGTGGGGTACGGCGTCGCCGAGAGCTCGACCAAGCGCCGCGCCCGCAAGGGGGCGCAGATCCCGGGTCCGGCCGCCGCCGCGGTCCAGGCCGAACTCAACGGCCACGGGGCGAAGGCCCCGGAGAGCCGGCCCCTCGCCAAGCCGCCGGTCCGCAAGCTGGCGAAGGACCTGGGCATCGACCTCACCACGGTCACCCCGACCGGCGAGGGCGGTGTCATCACCCGGGAGGACGTCCACGCGGCTGCCGTGCCGGCTCCCGCCGAGGCCCCCGCGCGGGCGGAGGAGCCCGCCGCGGTCCCCGCACCGGTCGCCGTGGTCGCGGATCCGGCGGGCCGGGAGACCCGTGTCCCGGTCAAGGGTGTGCGCAAGGCCATCGCCCAGGCCATGGTCGGCAGCGCCTTCACCGCGCCGCACGTGACCGAGTTCGTGACCGTCGACGTGACACGCACGATGAAGCTCGTGGCGGAGCTCAAGGAGGACAAGGACCTGGCCGGGGTCCGGGTCAATCCGCTCCTGATCATCGCCAAGGCACTCCTGGTCGCGATCCGGCGCAACCCGGCGGTCAACGCCGCCTGGGACGAGGCCAACCAGGAGATCGTGCAGAAGCACTACGTCAACCTGGGTATCGCCGCCGCGACCCCGCGTGGCCTGATCGTGCCGAACATCAAGGACGCGCACGACAAGACCCTGCCCGAGCTGGGCGAGGCGCTGGGTGAGCTGGTGTCCACGGCACGCGAGGGGAAGACCTCCCCGGCCGCCATGGCCGGCGGCACGGTGACCATCACCAACGTCGGCGTCTTCGGCGTCGACACGGGCACGCCGATCCTGAACCCGGGGGAGTCCGCGATCCTCGCGGTCGGAGCGATCAAGCTCCAGCCCTGGGTGCACAAGGGCAAGGTGAAGCCCCGCCAGGTCACCACGCTGGCACTCTCCTTCGACCACAGGCTGGTCGACGGCGAGCTGGGCTCCAAGGTGCTCGCGGACGTCGCGGCGGTCCTGGAACAGCCCAAGCGGCTGATCACCTGGGCCTGACAGTCGCACACGGAAAGGGGCCCGCCGCATGATGCGGCGGGCCCCTTCCTCGTGCGCGGGTCACATCCCGCGCACGGGGGTCACTTCTTGAAGCCGTAGTCCAGGAGCTTCTTCGCGTCGGCGGTCCGGGTCGTCGCGGACGTCGAGGTGAGGACGGTCCCGATGACCGTCTTGCCGTTCCGGGTCGCGGCGAAGACCAGGCAGTACTTGGCCGTCGGTCCGGATCCGGTCTTCACGCCGATCATGCCGGTGTAGCTGCCCAGCATGGCGTTGGTGTTGGCCCACGACATGTAGCGGTAGCCACCGGACTTGGTGGTGACCTTCTGCTTCGTCGACTTGGTCTTCACGATCGCGCGGAACGTCGAGTTCTTCATCGCGCTGCTGGCGATCTTCGTCAGATCGCGCGGGGTGGAGTAGTTCGAACCGCCGCCGATGCCGTCGAACGAGTCGAAGTGGGTGTTCTTCAGACCGAGGCTCTTCGCGGAGGCGTTCATCTTGCCGATGAAGGACTTCACCCGCGCCGCCCGCGTGGAGCCGGTGCCGAACTTGTCGGCCAGGGCGTAGGCGGCGTCGCAGCCGGACGGCAGCATCAGGCCGTACAGCAGCTGACGGACCGTGACCTTGTCGCCGACGATCAGCCGTGCCGACGAGGCGTTCTTCGAGACGATGTAGTCGCTGTACGCCTTCTGGACGGTGACCTTGGCGTCGAGGTTCAGGTTCTTCTGCGCCAGCACGACCTTTGCGGTCATGATCTTCGTGGTCGAGCCGGTGGAGCGGCGGGTGTCCGCGCTCTTGCCGTAGAGCGTCTTCGCGGTGCCGTTGTTCATCACGAAGCCGCCCTTGGCGGTGATCGTGGGCGTCGGCGGTGCCGCTGCCTGAGCTGTGGAGGCGAACGCTCCGGTCGCGAGGACGGCTCCCGCTGTCAGGGCGACGACGGACGCGACGGAGACGCGGCGTGTGCCCGAAATACCGTATGTCAAAGGAGACGCTCCCAAATGTCCTGAAAGGGCGATCGCACGGGAGTGCCGCCCTGACGTGAGACTCGCGAGAGCACCGAATGGCTGTACGCCCGAACGAGTGAGTCGTGTCATTTTTGCATGACGGGTTCGCGTCACATCGGGTCCGGATCGCGGACGGGGGAGCCGACGCACGCATCTTGTATCTATGCTGTGTGCATGCCTGTCGCACCTCCTGCCTCGCCCACCGTCCGCAAGGCCGACCCCAAGCCGCCGCCGGCGGCCGAGCGCGTGTACGCACACATCAAGGAGGCGGTACTCGACCGCCGTTACGAGGGCGGCACGCTCCTCACCGAGGGCGACCTGGCCGAGGCGGTCGGTGTGTCCCGGACCCCGGTGCGCGAAGCCCTGCTCCGGCTCGAGGTCGAAGGGCTGATCAAGCTCTACCCGAAGAAGGGCGCGCTGGTGCTCGCGGTCTCCGCGCAGGAGATCTCCGACGTGGTGGAGACCCGGCTGCTCGTCGAGGAGTTCGCCGCACGCAAGGCCGTGCCCGCGTCGGCCCAGCTGATCGCCCGGCTCGAACAGCTCCTGGAGGAGCAGCGGGAGCTCGCCGAGGTGGGCGACCTGGCCGCGGTGTCCGTCAAGGACCGCTGCTTCCACGCCGAGATCGTGAAGAACGCGGGCAACGAGATCCTCTCGCGCCTCTACGACCAGCTCCGCGACCGGCAGCTGCGGATGGGCGTCGCGGTGATGGAGGCGCACCCCGGCCGGGTCGCCGCCAACATCACCGAGCACGGTGAACTGCTGGACGCCATCAGGGCCGGCGACGCCGAGGGCGCCGCACAGGTCGTACGCCGCCACGTCAGCCGGGTCAAGGTGCTGGTCCGGGGTGATGACCGGTGAGCTCCGCCTCCCCCACCCTGTCCCTGCCCGGAGACCCGCCCGGCGGCCGGCGTGCCGCGTGGGTCTGGGGCATCGGCGTCGCGGTCTACTTCGTCGCGATCATCTTCCGTACGAGCCTGGGCGTCGCCGGACTGGACGCCGCCGACCGGTTCGACGTCAACGCCTCGGCCCTGTCGACGTTCTCCATCCTCCAGCTGCTCGTCTACGCCGGCATGCAGATACCCGTCGGCCTGATGGTCGACCGGCTCGGCACCAAGAAGGTCCTCACCCTCGGGGTGGTGCTCTTCACGGTGGGACAGCTGGGCTTCGCGCTCTCGCCCTCGTACGGCACGGCGCTCGCCTCCCGCGCGCTGCTCGGCTGCGGCGACGCCATGACGTTCATCAGCGTGCTGCGGCTCGGCACCCGGTGGTTCCCGGCCCGGCGCGGTCCGATGATCGGTCAGGTTGCCGCGCTCTTCGGGATGGCGGGCAACCTGGTCTCCACCCTGGTCATCGCCCGCGCGCTGCACGGGCTCGGCTGGACCACGACCTTCGTCGGCAGCTCGATGGCGGGCGTGGTGGTGCTGGTCCTGCTGCTGCTCTTCCTCAAGGACCACCCCGAGGGCCATGAGCCGCCGCCCGTCGAGCACGCGGGAGGGACGTACGTACGGAAGCAGATCGCAGCCTCCTGGCGGGAGCCGGGCACCCGCCTCGGCATGTGGGTGCACTTCACCACGCAGTTCCCCGCCATGGTCTTCCTGCTGCTGTGGGGCATGCCGTTCCTGGTCGAGGCACAGGGGCTCAGCAGAGGTACCGCGGGCGAACTGCTCACCCTGGTGGTGCTCTCGAACATGGTGGTGGGGCTCGTCTACGGGCAGATCATCGCCCGCCACCACTCCGCGCGCGCCCCGCTGGCGCTGGGTACGGTCGCGCTGACCGCACTGCTCTGGGCGTCCACGATCTTCTACCCCGGTGACCACGCGCCGATGTGGCTGCTGATCACGCTCTGCGTGGTGCTCGGCTCCTGCGGACCGGCCTCGATGATCGGATTCGACTTCGGGCGGCCGGCCAACCCGCCGGAGCGCCAGGGCACCGCTTCCGGCATCGTCAACATGGGTGGTTTCATCGCCTCGATGACGACGCTGTTCGCGGTGGGTGTCCTGCTGGACGCGACAGGGGACAACTACCGTGTCGCGTTCGCCTCGGTCTTCGTCCTGGAGGCACTCGGCGTCGTACAGATCCTGAGGCTGCACGCCGGCGCCACGCACCGGGAGCGCGACCATCACGTCGTCAGCCGGGTCGAAGCCGTTCACGTGCCCGCCTGACAGCGGTCGCGGCGGCGGCTGTCCGGCGGCGCGCCCGTCCCGGCCCGCCGCCGGACGGGCGCCGCCGGTCGTGGTGCTACGGGGTCACGGCGAAGTGGCGCAGGATCTCGGCCGCGAGCTCCTGGTCGCCGTCGACCTTGATCCGGTCCTCCACGGCCTGCGCCCGGACCCGCCCGCAGGCCAGCCGGTAGTACGTCTCCCAGTCCATCGCCAGGGTCGCCACGGGGCCCAGCGACGGTGCTCCGTCCACCGAACCGCGGCCCTCGCCGTCGACCCTGACCGTGCGCAGGAACTCCAGCGGGCCGTGCACATCGAAGACCACGGCCGAGTTGTGCGGCGCCCCCGCGTCCTTGGCGACCACCTTCGCCAGTCCGACCAGCAGCGTGTCCCGGACGATCAGGGCGCCGGGTGAATCCAGATTGCCGGGCTGCCCCAGCGTCGTCCGCAGGTCCTGCTCGTGCACCCACACATCGAAGGCCCGCATGTGCAGAGCCAGTTCCAGCGTCTGCTCGGCGCCGAGGGGCGCCCGCACCATGGTCTCGGGAGCCCGCGACTCGTTGCGCAGCTGACGCATGCGCCGGATCAGCGTGTACTCCAGCTCCGAGGTCATCTCCGGCGCGGTGTGGTGGCGCCGTACGTCGACCTGCATCTCCATGTAGCGCTGGTGGTCGTTCTGTACGTGGTACAGGTCGCGTGGCAGCGTGTGGATGGGACGGGGGTCGCCGAGCTGTTCGCACTCCATGCCGATGACGTGCGAGACGATGTCGCGCACCGACCAGCCCGGGCAGGGCGTCCGGCGGTTCCACTCCCCCTCGACGAGCGGCTTGACCAGCTCGGCTATCGACTCGACGGAGTGGGTCCAGGCATCGGCATAGGTCTGGAGGCTGGGATGGACGGTCACGGGACCCCTCGTGCGGTTCTGCGGTGCATGGGCTGGAGAGCAGGGAGTGCCGACGGGAGAGCCGGCACCGACGGTGCTGTCTGCGGGCTGCGTGGGAGGTTCGCTCGCTAAGTTACGCTGCGAGCAGGCACCCCGGCAGTGCTTTCGTGTGACGATCGTAGGCCCGCGTTGACGGCTTCCATGCCAGGACGGTGGTAGTGTGCACGCCTCCCTCATCCAGATGGCAGTAAACCCGGATGAATCGGTCAATTCCCGTAGAGAGCGCGCGGCTTCACTGGTCGTGGCCCAGCGGGGAGCCGACCTGGTCCTCCTCCCCGAGCTCTGGCCTGTCGGCGCCTTCGCCTACACCGCGTTCGCCGAAGAGGCCGAACCGCTCCAGGGGCCCACGCACGACGTCATGGCGAAGGCGGCTGCCGAGGCGGGGGTCTGGCTGCACGCCGGGTCCTTCGTGGAGCGCGCCGAGGACGGCACCCTCTACAACACCTCACTGGTCTTCTCGCCCGAGGGTGAGCGGGCCGCCGCATACCGCAAGATCCATCGCTTCGGGTTCGACAAGGGCGAGGCCGTGCTGATGGGGGCCGGCGAGGAGCTTGTCACCGTAGCTCTGCCGGAGACCATCCTCGGCCTCGCCACCTGCTACGACCTGCGCTTTCCCGAGCAGTTCCGGGGGCTGGTCGACGCAGGGGCCGAAACCCTGGTCGTTTCGGCGGGCTGGCCGGAGCGCAGGCGTTCGCACTGGACCCTGCTGGCGCAGGCACGTGCCGTCGAGAACCAGGCGTATGTCCTGGCGGTCGGGTCGGCGGGCACCCACGCGGGGGTGGAGCAGGCGGGTCACAGCATCGTCGTCGACCCCTGGGGCGAGGTGCTCGCCGAGGCCGGTGCGGCCGAGGAGGTGCTGACCGTGGAGTTCGACCCGGCCAGGGCCATCACCACCCGGGAGCAGTTCCCGGCGCTCAAGGACCGCCGTCTGGGCCTCGCCCCGAGGCGCCTGGCCTGAGCCACACGCACGCTCACCGACGGCCCGGTTTCACGTGAAACCGGGCCGGCCCGTATGCCCCGGCCCGGTCCGATTGTCCTCCGGGCCCGGGGGCGGGCCCTCAGTCCTCGCCGTGGTCCTTGTCGTGCTCCTTGTCCGCGAGGACGATCACGCACACCGCCACCGCGAGGAGGAGGGGCACGTCGGCGTCCTCCCGCACGATGTCGACGCCGTACGTGTCGCGGACCGTCAGCCAGCGCCGGGAGATCTGGGCCAGCAGTTCGCCGTCGTAGTCGATGGCGAACTCGCGGTCCAGGATCTTGCCGCTGACGTCCAGCTCCGTGCCGTCCACGAGGCTCACCCGGTAGTGGTTGCGCAGCAGGGAGAGCCGCTTCCGCTTGACCTTGGCGAGCTCGTCGCCGTCGCGTTCGACGAGCATGGTGTCGCGGATGCTGATCAGCTTCTGGCGGATCTCCACCAGCACCCGGCCGTCGGTGTCCTTCAGCTCGAAGGTGTCCCGGAGCCTCATGGCCTTGCCGTCGACGAGGAAGAGCTTCCGCCCGTCCGCGTCCTCGATCCAGTAGTCGTCACCGATGCCGAACACGCGCTCACGTACGAGAAGTCTCATGGATCACAGGTTCCCCGACGCCCTGCCGGAATGCGCGCAGGCCACGGTGCTGTTGACTGGTGGCATGACAGCACGTGCACGTGTCCGCGCCCCCGAACTGATCGGCAAGGGCGGCTGGCTCAATACAGGCGACCGGCAGTACACCCTGGCTGACCTGCGGGGACGCATCGTCATCCTGGATTTCTGGACCTTCTGCTGTGTGAACTGTCTGCATGTGCTCGACGAGCTGCGCGACCTGGAGGAGAAGCACCGCGACACCGTGGTGATCATCGGTGTCCACTCGCCGAAGTTCGTGCACGAGGCCGAACACCAGGCCGTGGTCGACGCGGTCGAGCGGTACGAGGTGCACCACCCGGTTCTCGACGACCCCGAGCTCGCCACCTGGAAGCAGTACGCCGTCCGGGCCTGGCCCACGCTCGTCGTCGTGGACCCCGAGGGCTATGTCGTGGCCCAGCACGCGGGTGAGGGGCACGCGCACGCCATCGAGAAGCTGGTCGAGGAGCTGGAGGACGAGCACGCGGCGAAGGGCACCCTGCGCCGCGGCGACGGCCCGTACGTCGCGCCGGAGCCGGTCGCCACGCATCTGCGCTTCCCCGGCAAGGCGCTCGCCCTTCCCGACGGCGGCTTCCTGGTCTCGGACAGCACCCGTCACCGCTTGGTCGAACTGGACGCCGACGGCGAGACCGTACGCGGCCACTTCGGCGCCGGTGAGCGTGGATTCGCGGACGGGGGCCGCGAGGAGGCCCGGTTCAGTGAGCCGCAGGGCCTCGCCTTCCTGCCCGACGGCCGGATCGCCGTCGCGGACACGGTCAACCACGCGATCAGGGCGCTCGACCTCGCGACAGGTGTGACGACCACGCTCGCCGGGACCGGCCGCCAGTGGTGGCAGGGCTCCGCCACCGACGGCACCGCCACGGAGGTGGACCTGTCGTCCCCCTGGGACATCGCCTGGTTCGGTGACCGGCTGTGGATCGCGATGGCGGGCGTGCACCAGCTGTGGACGTACGACCCCGGGAAGGGGACGGTCGGCGTCGCCGCGGGAACGACCAACGAGGGCCTGGTCGACGGCCCCGGTGACGAGGCGTGGTTCGCGCAGCCGTCCGGCCTGGCGTCGGCCGGCGACCGTCTCTGGGTCGCCGACTCCGAGAACTCCGCGCTGCGCTACGTGGACCTGGAGGGCGCCGTGCACACGGCCGTCGGTACGGGACTCTTCGACTTCGGCCACCGCGACGGCGCCGCCGGCCAGGCGCTCCTCCAGCACCCGCTGGGTGTGACGGCCCTCCCGGACGGCTCCGTCGCCGTGAGCGACACCTACAACCACGCGCTGCGGCGGTACGACCCCGAGAGCGGAGAGGTCACCACGCTGGCCACGGATCTGCGCGAGCCGAGCGACGCCGTCCTGGTGGACGGCGACCTGGTGGTCGTCGAGTCCGCGCGGCACCGGCTGACCCGGCTGCGTCTCCCCGAGGAGGCCGTGCGGGTCGCCGGCCGGGCCCACCGCACCCAGCGCGCGGCCACGGAGGTCGCCGCCGGCACGCTGCGGCTGGACGTGGTCTTCCAGGCACCCGCCGGGCAGAAGCTGGACACCCGGTACGGCCCGTCCACGCGGCTGCTGGTCTCCTCCACCCCGCCGGAGCTGCTGGCCGAGGGCTCAGGGCCGGGTACGGACCTGAGCCGCGACCTGGTCCTTGCGGACGGGGTCACCGAGGGCGTCCTGCACGTGTCCGCGATGGCGGCGTCGTGCGACGACGACCCTGCGAACGAGTACCCGGCCTGCCATGTGCACCAGCAGGACTGGGGCGTCCCCGTGAACGTCACCGCCACAGGGACCTCCAGGCTCCCGCTGGTGCTGGCGGGGATGGACGAGCAGGGCTGACGGCTCAGAACTCGTCGGCGCCGTTGCGCAGCTCGGGCGTCCAGTAGCCGGTCGCCCACTTCGCCGGGTCCACGGAGATGCCCTCGGCGCCGGGAGCCTTCACGATGGCCATGCCGGCGTTGCCCTGCAGCGTCACCGAGAAGTCCTTCACGGTCTCGACGTCCTCGTCCACACCGCCGTCCGACAGCCTCACGGCTGCGTACGCGGGAGCACCGGCGGCGAGGACGACCTGGTCCGCGGGCTTGCTCTTGTCGACCGCCGGCACGGTGCCACGGGCGTTCTCCAGGAACCTGATCTCGGGGAAGCCCTGCATCAGGCAGCTGTGGCCGGAGGTGTTCCTGGCGGTCAGGACGATGTGGGTGTAGGGCGGGCCGTCCTGGACCTCGGCGCTGATCGTCAGGCCCTTGGTGGTGCAGGCCGCCACACCGCCGCCGCTCCCGGTCTTCGTGCCGCCCGCGGTCTTCGCGCTGCCGGTGGTCTTCGCGGTGCCCGCGTCGCCCGCGTCGCCGGCGTCCTGCGTCGCACCGTCGCTCGCCGTGGAGCCCGCGTTCTGCGCGGACTTCACGGCGGAGGCCGCCGCCGTGGAAACGCTCTCCGCCGGGCCGGCGGACTTCGTACCGGTGCCGTCCCCGTCGCATGCGGTGAGGGAGAGGGTGAGTACGGCGGTGGCCGCGGCGGCGAGAACGGTGGTGCGGGTGCGGAAGGTACGCATGGAGACTCCCCCGGAGTGGGACGAGGCGGTCGGCCGGTCGGGACCGGAGCGCCGGTGAGCTGCTGACATCCATGAGTCTGGAGCGCGTCGCTCACGTTCCGCTGCCGTCCCGCTGACGTCCTGCTGACGTCCGTTCCCCGGGCGCCCGCGCGGTTATCCCCGCCCTCCTCCGGCCGGGGCAGGGCGCCCGCGAGAGGGGCCGTGCCGGGTCAGCCCCCGTCGGTGAGCCGGCCGAGTGCCTGGGCGTGCCGTGTCAGGTAGTCCGCGCGCGCCGAGACCCGCAGGAGGGCCTCCAGGGCCCGTACGGCGCCTTCGTCGTAGCCGGCCCGTTCCGCTTCCTCGGCCGCCCGGTCCAGCAGAAGGACCCCCTCTTCCTCCTCGCCGAGTGCCAGACGGGCTTCACCGGACACGGCCAGCAGCAGGGACCTGCGGGCGGCCTCCTCGTGCTCGGGCCCCAGGGCGAGCGCCGTACGAGCGGATTCGAGTGCGTCCCCGGGGCGGTGGGCGACGAGCTGCAGCCGGGCCAGGTGCTGGAGGGCGAGCATCTCCGTGTGCCGGTCCTTCTCCTGCCGGGCCAGGGCGACCGCCCCGCCACAGCCCTCCAGGGCCCTGTCGAGCTCACCCTGCCCGGCCTGGACGACGGCCAGGTTGATCAGGGCCGTCGCCTCACCCAGCCGGTCACCGGCCCGCCGTGCGAGGCCCGGCGAGCGTTCCAGGAGGGCGAGTGCCTCGGCGGTCCTTCCCTCTTCCGTCAGCACCCACCCCAGCAGGTTCAGCACCCTCGACTCGGCGTACAGGTCCTGTTGCGCGCGGGCGGAGTCGAGCGCCAGCTCGAGCAGGGGAGCCCAGCTGTCCCGTACCCGCCACACCACCTGCGGCCACTGGAGCAGGATGATCCGCCAGGCCCTGTCGTGCAGGCGGGCACTCCGGGCCGCCACGGCCGCCCGGGCCAGGTCGTCGCGTTCGGCGGCCAGCCAGTGCATCGCCGCGGCACGGTCGGCGAAGTCCCGCACGGCGGCGGAGCGGTGGTCCTCCGGCAGTACGAAGCAGGGCTCGCCGCCCGGCTCGGCCGTGTCGGCGGCGGCGAGTGCGGTGGAGATGTAATGGTCGAGGACGCCGATCAGCGCCTCGGCCCCGGAAGCCGGGTCGAGACCGCGGGCGTACAGGCGCACCAGGTCGTGCAGCACCCAGCGGCCCGGCGCGGTCTCGGTGACGAGGTGCGCGGAGCCGAGACGCTCCAGGGCCGCCGCGGCGGCGACGGGATCGGTCCCCGCGAGAGCGGCGCAGGTGTACGGGTCGAAGTGGCCGCCGGGGTGGTGGCCGAGCCTGGCCAACTGCCGCACCGCGTCCGCCGGAAGCTGTTGGACGGTCAGCCGCAGAGCGGCCGAGACACCGGTGTCGTCCACGTCGAGGAACGTCAGCCGGCCGCGTTCGTCGGCCAGTTCGTCGGCCAGACCGGCGAGCGTCCACTGCGGGCGCCCGGCCAGCCGGGCCGCCGTGACACGCAGGGCGAGCGGCAGCCCTCCGCAGAGTTCGGCGAGCCGGCGCGCCGCCACCGGTTCGGCGAGGATCCTCTCCTCACCGAGCACACCGGCCAGCAGGGCCGTGCCGTCCTGGGGTTCGAGGGTGCCGAGAGGTACGGGCCGGGCCGCGTCCGAGGCGATGAGGCCCTCCAGCCGGTTGCGGCTGGTGACGAGGGTGACGCAGTCCGTACCGCCCGGAAGCAGTGCACGGACGGTGGCGGAGTCCCGGGCGTTGTCGAGGACCACGAGCAGCCGGCGCCGGTCGGTCAGGGACCGGAAGAGTGCGGCAGCGGCGCTCACGGACTCCGGGACGCGGCGCGGAGCGACGCCGAGGGCGAGCAGGAACTCACGCAGGACGTCGATGAGAGCGGGTTCGCCCGTCTCGCTGAACCCGCGCAGATCGGCGAAGAGCCGTCCGTCCGGGAAGGCGGCGGGGTTGTGGTGCGCCCACTGGAGGGCCAGCGACGTCTTTCCCACCCCCGCCGGGCCGGTGACCAGGCACACGGGTGCCTCACCTGCGGCCGCCCGTGTGAGCGCCGCCAGCTCGGCGCCGCGTCCGTGGAAGCCACGGGGGGCGCGGGGCAGCAGATCGGTGGGGTGCGGGGCCACGGAGGGACTGTGCGCGGCGGGGACACGCGGTGGGCCGGCAGCCGCGGCGGTTCCTGCCGCCGGTCCCGGACCGGTGGAGGACGTCCCCGGACCGGTACCGGGCCGCGACGCTCCGGGCGGGGCCGTTCCCGGGCCGCCGGCCGAGGCCGGGCCGGGCCGGGGATCGCCGCGAAGGATCAGCGCGTACGCGTCGGCGAGTTCGTGTCCGGGGTCGATGCCCAGCTCGTCGGCGAGCAGCCGTCTCGTGCGGTGGAACCAGTCCAGGGCCTCCGACTGGCGCCCCGCCCGGTACAGCGCCAGTATCAGGGCCGCCGCCAGCGACTCCCGCATCGGATGGGCGGCCGCTTCCGCCCGCAGTGCTGACGCGGCGCGGTGGTGCTCGCCGAGGTTCCCGTAGGCCCGGGCCAGTTCCTCGACCGTTGCCAGTCGTGACTCCTCCAGCGTGTGCGCCGCGGCCTGGAGCGGTCCTTCGGTGAACGCTCCGCCGAGCGCCGGGCCCTGCCACAGGGACAGCGCGTCGTCGAGCATGCGCACGGTGTCGGTGGCGCTGCGCTGCTGCCGTGCCAGCATCAGCAGTTCCTCGAACCGCTGGTAGTCCAGCAGGGTTTCCGGGACCCGGAGCACGTAGGCGTCGCCGAGCGTGACCAGCTCCACCCCGTACGCCTGGGCCTCCGCACCCGTCAGGAGGGCGCGGAGGCGTGAGACGTGCCCCTGGATGACGCCACGGGCGCGCGGAGGGGGATCCTCGCCCCACAGGGAGTCCGTCAGCCGGGCGACCGGGACGGGGGTGTTGGCCGACAGCAGCAGGGCGGCGAGCAGGCTGCGCCGTTTCGCGGGCCCGAGCGGCAGGGGCCCGGTGCGGGTGTCGACGGAGACCGTGCCGAGCAGCCGGAACTCCACGAGCGGCATTCCTTCCGGGCAGGACGCACCCGGGGTGAGGGCCCGGACAGGTGCCCAGAATATCGGGCCGCCGCCAGGCCGACGCACCGTCACGGACGCCCCCGAGAAGGGGCGGACGTCCGGCCGTCAGGTCACCGGTAGCGGCGCTCGTCCTCCGCGACGACCGTGGTGGGCGGCACCACCATGCGGCGGCGACGCGCGATGCTCACGTAGACGAAGACCCCGACGAGGCCGACGAGCATCATGATCCAGCCGACCAGGTCGACGTTGACGGTGTCCATCTCCCAGTCCGTCGCGAACGCCAGAATCGCCCCGGCACCGATCAGGAGAATGCATCCTCCGAGTCCCATGATTTCCGCCTCCTCGACGGCCCGGTGAATCCGGGCCGGTGTACGGATCGCGTACCCGGCCCGGCAACAAGCATGTCCGTGAGGGCGGTTGGGGCGGTGGAGGGATCAGCCCGCGAGGAACGCGGTGAGCGCGTTGGCCAGGAGGTACGGGTCGTCGGCACCGCAGAGTTCGCGCGCGCTGTGCATCGACAGGATCGCCACACCGATGTCGACGGTCCTGATGCCGTGGCGTGCCGCGGTGATCGGGCCGATCGTCGTGCCGCACGGCATCGAGTTGTTCGAGACGAACGTCTGCCAGGGCACGCCCGCCTTCTCGCAGGCCGCGGCGAACACCGCGCGGCCACCGCCGTCGGTCGCGTAGCGCATGTTGACGTTGACCTTGAGGATCGGCCCGCCGTTGGCCACCGGGTGGTGCGTCGGGTCGTGCCGCTCGGCGTAGTTCGGGTGGACGGCGTGGCCGGTGTCCGAGGAGAGACAGACGGTCCCGGCGAAGGCCCGGGCGCGGTCCTCGTAGGAACCTCCGCGGGCGAACACGGAACGCTCCAGGACCGTGCCGAGCAGCGGGCCGTCGGCGCCGGTGTCGGACTGGGAGCCGTTCTCCTCGTGGTCGAAGGCGGCCAGCACCGGGATGTACGGGATCTCGTCGTCCGGCTGCCCGGCGACGGCGGCGAGCGCGGCCGTCGCGGCGTGCACCGAGAGCAGGTTGTCCATGCGCGGACCGGCGAGCAGCTCACGATCACGGCCCAGGTAGGCCGGGGGCTCGACGGGGTGCGGCATGAGGTCCCAGCCGGTGATCTCCGCGGGGTCGACGCCCGCCTCCTCGGCGACGAAACGGATGAGGTCGCCCTCCTCGACCTCACCGAGTCCCCAGATCGGCTGCATGTGCTTCTGCCGGTCGAGCTTGAGGCCGTCGGGGTTGGCGGACCTGTCCAGGTGCACGGCGAGCTGGGGCACCCGCAGCAGCGGCCGGTCGATGTTCACCAGCCGGTGCGTCCCGTCACGGAGGGAGATCCGGCCGGCCAGTCCCAGGTCCCGGTCGAGCCAGGTGTTCAGGAGTGTCCCGCCGTAGATCTCGACGGCGACCTGGCGCCAGCCCTGCGCGCCGGTGTCGGGCAGGGGCTTGACCCGCAGGTTGGGGGAGTCGGTGTGGGCCCCCACGATCCGGAACGGGGTGTGGGCGTCCGCGCCCTCCGGCACGTACCAGGCGACGATCGCGCCGCCCCGCAGGACGTACTTCCCGCCCTTGGAGCCGTCCCACGCGTCCGTCTCCTCGACCTGCCGGAAACCGGCCTTCTCCAGCCTCGCGGCGGCGGTGGCCACGGCGTGGTACGGGGAGGGGCTGGCCATCAGGAAAGCCATCAGATCGTCGGTGTGCCCGCGGTCGAAGCGGAGGGGAGAGCTCATGTTCTTCACTGTAACGACGGTCGAGGTGGACGTTTCACGCCGTCCGGCGCCCGTAGCCGTCCGGCGTCCGGAAAGCACCGGCCGGGTGCTCCCCCGCCAGGCGGCTCGCGGGGCTTCACCCGTGCCCTGTCGCCCTTCCGTACCTGGCCGCGGGCGGCTCGGGCGAACAGGGCCCCGATGTCCCGGTGACAGAGGTCCGGCCCGCCCCCTGCGAGGGGCGGGCCGGACCTGGTTCCGTGCGAAGAGCTGCGAAGAGCGTGGAGCGGACTAGAAGGCGGCCTCGTCCAGCTCCATCAGAGAGTTGTCGACGGTCTCGGCGAGCGCGCGCTCGGCGGAGACGCCCGGCAGGATGTCGGAGGCGAAGAACTTCGCCGCGGCGATCTTGCCCCGGTAGAAGGCGGCGTCCTTGGCGGAGGCGTTGCGCAGCTTCTCGGAGGCCACGACGGCGCCCTTGAGCAGCAGGTATCCGACGACGACGTCACCGGAGGCCATCAGCAGGCGGGTGGTGTTGAGGCCGACCTTGTAGATGTTCTTGACGTCCTCACCGGTCGCGGTGAGGTCGGTGATCATCGTGCCGACGATCGCCTCCAGGTCCACCGCGGCCTTGGCGAGGTTGTCCAGCGAGCCGGACAGCTCCTCGTCGCCCTGGGCGCCCGCGAGGAACTTCTTGATCTCCTCGGAGAGGGCGTTCAGCGAGGCGCCCTGGTCGCGGACGATCTTCCGGAAGAAGAAGTCCTGGCCCTGGATCGCCGTCGTGCCCTCGTACAGGGTGTCGATCTTGGCGTCACGGATGTACTGCTCGACCGGGTACTCCTGGAGGTAGCCGGAGCCGCCGAAGGTCTGGAGCGACTGCGCGAGCTGCTCGTAGGACTTCTCGGAGCCGTAGCCCTTCACGATCGGGAGCAGCAGGTCGTTCAGGCCGTTGAGCGCCTTGGCGTCCTCGCCCGCGGCCTCCTTCACCTGGATCGCGTCCTGCACGGTGGCGGTGTACAGCACGAGGGAGCGCATGCCCTCGGCGTACGCCTTCTGCGTCATGAGCGAGCGGCGTACGTCGGGGTGGTGCGTGATGGTGACCTTGGGAGCCGTCTTGTCCATGAACTGCGACAGGTCGGTGCCCTGGACGCGCTCCTTGGCGTACTCCAGCGCGTTGAGGTAGCCCGTGGAGAGCGCCGCGATGGCCTTCGTGCCGACCATCATGCGGGCGAACTCGATGATGCGGAACATCTGGCGGATGCCGTCGTGCTTGTCGCCGATCAGCCAGCCCTTGGCGGGGTGCTGGTCGCCGAAGGTCATCTCGCAGGTGTTCGAGGCCTTGAGGCCCATCTTGTGCTCGACGTTCGTCGCGTACACGCCGTTGCGCGCACCGAGCTCGCCGGTGGTCCAGTCGAAGTGGAACTTCGGGACCAGGAAGAGGGAGAGTCCCTTGGTGCCCGGGCCCGCGCCCTCGGGGCGTGCCAGGACGTAGTGGAGGATGTTCTCGGACATGTCGTGCTCGCCCGAGGTGATGAAGCGCTTCACACCCTCGATGTGCCAGGAGCCGTCCTCCTGCTCGACCGCCTTCGTGCGGCCGGCGCCCACGTCCGAGCCGGCGTCCGGCTCGGTGAGCACCATCGTCGAGCCCCACTGCTTCTCGACGGCGATCTCGGCGACCTTCTTCTGCGCCTCGTTGCCCTCGTCGAAGAGGATGCCGGCGAACGCGGGGCCGGAGGAGTACATCCAGACCGCCGGGTTGGAGCCGAGCAGCAGCTCCGCGTAACCCCAGATCAGGGAGCGCGGGGAGGTGGTGCCGCCGATCTCCTCGGGAAGGCCCAGGCGCCAGTACTCGGAGTCCATGAACGCCTGGTACGACTTCTTGAAGGAAGCCGGGACCGGAGCGGTGTTGGTCTCGGGGTCGAAGACCGGCGGGTTGCGGTCGGCGTCGGCGTACGAGTCGGCGAGCTCGTTCTCGGCGAGGCGGGTGACCTCGTCCAGGATGCTCTTCGCGGTGTCGACGTCCATCTCCGCGAACGGGCCCGTGCCGTACAGCTTGTCGCGCCCGAGCACCTCGAAGAGGTTGAACTCGATGTCGCGGAGATTCGACTTGTAGTGCCCCATGGGAAGGCTCCGTAATCAATAGCAGTGGCGCGCAGCGCCCCGTGGAGGAGTGAGGGTCGGGCGGCGGACGGCCTGGCGTGGGTGTGTCACCTGACCCGTACGATGATGCTACCCGCCAGTAATAAGACGCAACCCCTCAAGCCAGAGATGTGTCCGATTACTCTTTGCGGCATGTATGGCTACGACCAGAACCCGGGCACACAGCAGCAGATGGGCGGCTACGGCGAGCAGCCGTTGTACCCCGAGCCCTCGCCGCCGTCCCTGGCCGACGCGGTACGGGCCTTCACGACCGGATCGCTGTCCGCGGAGGACTTCCAGCAGATCTTCGCCACGGCGAAGGTCTACTGCCCGCGCGGCGACAACCCCGGCTTCCTGGCGCTCCACAACACCCAGCAGCCGGTGATCCCCATGTTCACCACGCTCAAGGAGCTCCGGAGGTACGCGGGCAAGGAGTCCAAGTACTTCGTGATCACCGGGGCCGAGGTGATCGACCTGCTGCCGACCGGCTACGGCTTCGTCCTGGACATGGAGGGCGACCACCGCATGGTCTTCGACGCCAAGGCGGTCGAGCAGATGGTGGACTTCGCGATGCGCCGTATGTACGGCTGAGGGCGTACGTCGCCCGAGCAGGCCCGAGGACCCGCACCGTTCCGGTGCGGGTCCTCGTTGCTGTGCGGCGGGCGGGAATGGATACCGCCTTGCAAGATGTTCACCGTTCAACTAAATTGGGATCAGAAGACTCCCGGAGGTGGCTCCCATGCCCGCAGTGACCGTCGAAAACCCGCTGACCCTGCCCAAGGTCGCCGCCCCGGCCGATGCCGTGGCCCGCCCCGTGCTGACCGTCACGACCGCGCCCAGCGGTTTCGAGGGGGAGGGGTTCCCGGTGCGGCGCGCCTTCGCCGGGATCAACTACCGGCACCTCGACCCGTTCATCATGATGGACCAGATGGGTGAGGTGGAGTACGCCGCCGGCGAGCCGAAGGGAACCCCCTGGCACCCGCACCGCGGCTTCGAGACCGTCACGTACATCATCGACGGGAGCTTCATCCACAAGGACAGCCACGGCGGTGGCGGTGCCATCGAGAACGGCGACACCCAGTGGATGACGGCCGGCTCCGGTCTCCTGCACATCGAGACGCCGCCCGAGGCGCTGGTCATGTCCGGTGGTCTCTTCCACGGCCTCCAGCTCTGGGTGAACCTGCCCAAGGCCGACAAGATGATGGCGCCCCGCTACCAGGACATCCGCGGTGGCCAGGTCCAGCTCCTCGCCTCCCCGGACGGCGGCGCGCTGCTCCGCGTCATCGCCGGTGACCTGGACGGACACGAGGGCCCGGGCATCACGCACACCCCGATCACCATGGTCCACGCCACGGTCCGTCCGGGTGCCGAGGTGACCCTGGCCTGGCGCGAGGACTTCAACGGCCTCGCGTACGTCCTCGCCGGGCGCGGCAGCGTCGGCGCGGAGCGCCGCCCCGTCCACATCGGGCAGACCGCCGTCTTCGGCAAGGGGTCCTCGCTGACCGTCCGTGCCGACGAGTCGCAGGACGGCAACACCCCCGACCTGGAGGTCGTGCTGCTCGGCGGACGCCCGATCCGTGAGCCGATGGCGCACTACGGGCCGTTCGTGATGAACACCCAGGACGAGCTCAAGCAGGCCTTCGAGGACTTCCAGGCCGGACGCCTCGGAAAGGTCCCGGCCGTCCACGGCATGTGACCCGTCGCGCTCGACGTACGGGTGACGGACCGTCACCCGTACGCCCGTGCGGGAGGGACACCGCTCCCGGCCCGTGATCGGGTGGGAGGGTGCCTACCCGGAAGCCCCTCCTGCCCGACGCCGCGCGGCGGACGGCCGCCTGGTGCGGCGTTCTGCTCCTGGCCGTCGGCGTCGCGGCAGTGGCGGTCTGGCTGAGCGTGGCGCTCAAGACCGCGGTCACCCCGGTCCTGCTGGCGCTCCTCGGCACCGCGCTCCTCGGCCCCGTCCAGCGCTGGCTGACCGCCCACGGGGTGAACCGGTCGGTGGCCGCCGGACTCACGTGCGCCGCGCTCGTCGCGGTGGTCGGGGGCGCCGGATACATCGTCGTCACCGCGCTCGTCGACAGCGGCGACCAGATCGTGCAGTCGCTGAAGGACGCCGCGCAGTGGGTCATCGACCACTTCGACATCGAGGGCGTGGCGAACGTCGACGACCTGGCGGACAACGCCAAGGGACTCGTCGAGAAGTTCGGTGCGAGCGCGGCGGGCGGACTGCTCAGCGGGATCAGCCTCATCGGGTCGCTCGTGACCACGAGTGTCCTGGCGCTGTTGCTGACCTTCTTCTTCCTCCGCGACTCCGACCGTGCCGCGCGCTTCGCCCACAGCATCGCCCCCCGTGGCACGGGTGACCTCGTGGAGGCCATGGGCCGCAGGGCCTTCGAGGCCGTCGAGGGGTTCATGCGCGGCACCACCTTCATCGCCCTGATCGACGCGCTGTGCATCACGGTGGGCCTGCTGATCCTGCGGGTGCCGGGCGCGGCGGGGCTGGGCGCGCTGGTGTTCGTCGGCGCCTACATCCCCTATCTGGGGGCCTTCATCTCCGGTGCCGTCGCCGTGCTGGTCGCGCTCGCGGACCGGGGCATCGTGATCGCGCTCTGGGCGCTGGGAGTGGTGGTCGCCGTGCAGGTGCTGGAGGGCCATGTGCTCCAGCCCGTCATCCAGAGCCGGACCGTCCAGATGCACCCCGCCATGATCATGATCGCGCTGACCGCGGGGGCGAGTGTCGCGGGGCTGCTGGGCATGCTGCTGGCGGTGCCCCTGTGCGCCGCGGCGGTCGGGGTGATCGGCGAGCTGCGCAAGGGGTACGCCGCCGGTGGCGAGGGGCCCGAGGTCACCGGTCGTTCATGATCCGGCGGCGGCCAGTTCCGTCGGCTCCGCCGACTCGTACAGCTCGAACCAGATCGACTTCCCCTCGCCCCTCGGGTCCACCCCCCAGGCGTCGGCGAGCATCTCCATCAGCACCAGTCCGCGGCCGCTGGACGCCATCTCCCCCGGCCGCCGCTTGTGCGGCAGCTCGTCGCTGGCGTCGGCCACCTCGACGCGCAGCCGCCGCTCGCCCGGCTCACCCGTCACCTCCGCCACGAGCAGCGCGTCCCCGTCGGTGTGGACGAGTACGTTCGTGGCCATCTCGGAGACCATGAGCTCGGCCGAGTCGACCTGTTCCGCGTCGGCCCAGTCGTGCAGCAGCGCCCGCAACTGCTGTCGGGCGGCCGCGATCCGCTCGGGCTCCGCCTGGGCGATGGTCATCGCCGATCGCCTGCCCGGGATCCTGCGCGTACGGGCGACCTCGCGGCGCAGCACCAGCACCGCGATGTCGTCCTCACGCCGGTCCACCAGCGGCCCGGTCGTGTAGTGCGAGCCCGGGCCGTGCACGGCCTGGACGAGAGCTTCCGCGAGCTCCTCCAGGTCGTCGACGGGCTTCTCCAGGACCGGCCGGAGCCTGGCCCATCCCGTCGCCATGTCGTGTCCGCCGGTCTCGATGAGCCCGTCCGTGCACAGCATGATCGTCTCGCCCGGCCCCAGCACGACACGGGTGGTCGGGTAGTCCGCGTCGTTCTCCACGCCCAGCGGCAGACCTCCGGCGGTCTGCCGGATCACGGCGGTGCCGTCGACGCTGATCACCACCGGGTCGGGGTGTCCGGCCCGGGCGATGTCGAGCGTGCCGGCCTCGGGGTCGACCTCCGCGTACAGGCAGGTCGCGAAGCGCGTCGCGTCGGACCGGTCCTCGTCGTCGGCGAGGTCGTAGGACTCCGTCAGCCCGGACAGGAAACGTGAGGCCCGGGAGAGCACCGCGTCGGGGCGGTGCCCCTCGGACGCGTACGCGCGCAGAGCGATCCGCAGCTGGCCCATCAGCCCCGCCGCCCGCACGTCGTGCCCCTGGACGTCTCCGATGACGAGGGCGATACGGCCGTTGGGGAGCGGGATCATGTCGTACCAGTCGCCGCCCACCTGGAGTCCCCCTCCCGTCGGGATGTAGCGGGCCGCCACCGACAGGCCGGGCACATCCGGGCCGAGGGACGGCCTCATCGCCCTCTGGAGGCCCAGCGACAGCTCGCGCTCGGTCTCGGCGGTGCCGGCGCGCGTCAGCGCCTGGGCCAGCATGCGTGCCACCGTGTTCAGCACGGACCGCTCGTCAGGCGAGAAGGCCACGTTGTGGCGGAACCCGGCCATCCAGGCGCCCATGGTGCGGCCCGACGAGATGAGCGGCAGAAAGGCCCAGGACCGGCGTCCGAAGCTGCTGGCGAGGGGCCAGGTGGTGGGGAAGCGCTGCCGGTACTCCTCGGGCGACGCGAGGTAGATCGCCTGCCCGGTGCGGACGACCTCGGCAGCCGGATAGTCGGTCTCCAGCAGCATGTCCGTGAACGGCTTCTCGTCACCGATGTTGTGTCCGTGGTGGCCGATGACGGTCAGCCGTTCGCCCGAGACCCCGAAGACGGCCAGTCCGTCCGGCGAGAACCCGGGCATGGAGAGCGAACCGGCGACCCGCAGCACCTCCTCCGTGGACCCCGCCTCGGCCAGCGCCCGTCCGGCGTCCAGCAGGAACGCCTCCCGTGACCGCCGCCAGTCGCCCGTGAGGGGGGTCTGCGCCGCGGTGGCCTCCGAGGGCGGGGCGACCTCCTGGAGGATGCCCATCAGCACGTACGTGTGGCGACCGGGGGTGTCCAGCGGAACCGGCTTGGACCGGGAGCGGACCGTGCGTACGACCTCGCCGTCCTCGTCCACGATGCGAATCCTGGCCTCGGCCAGCGTGCCCTCGGCGATCGCGAAGTTCACGATGCCGTCGATCTCGTTCCAGTCGGCCGGGTGGAAGCGGGGACGCACCTCCTCGCCGGGGCGGACGGTGGCCTCGGCGGGCAGTCCCACCAGCCGTGCCGCCTCCGCGTCGAACGCGACCGTGCCCGATGAGCTGTCCCAGCTCCACAGACCGGTCCCGATCGCAGCCAGGATCTCCTCGGTGCGCATTGCCCCACTTTAGGAAGATTGTTCACTCCGTCGCCACCGAGGGGCGGCCGCGTGCAGCGAGCGCGGGAGGCCGCCGGGCACGTCCCGTACAGCCGTGCGGCGACAATGCCAATGAAGCGGTGCGTCCACGGGCGGTAGCCTGGGGTGTCAATCCACCCCGACCGCGAAGACTGGATGAACGACGATGCATCGGTACAGGTCCCACACCTGCGGCGAGCTCCGCGCCTCTGACGTCGGCACCGACGTCCGGCTGAGCGGCTGGCTGCACAATCGCCGAGACCTGGGCGGCATCCTCTTCATCGATCTGCGCGACCACTACGGTCTGGTGCAGCTCGTCGCCCGCCCCGGCACCCCCGGCAACGACGCCCTGGCGAAGCTGACCAAGGAGACCGTCGTCCGGATCGACGGCAAGGTCTCCGCGCGCGGCGCCGACAACGTCAACCCGGAGCTCCCGACCGGTGAGATCGAGATCGAGGTCACCGAGGTCGAGGTGCTGGGCGAGGCCGGACCGCTGCCCTTCACGATCAACACCGAGGACGGCGTCAACGAGGAGCGGCGCCTGGAGTACCGCTTCCTCGACCTGCGCCGTGAGCGCATGCACCGCAACATCATGCTGCGCTCGGCCGTGATCGCGTCCATCCGCTCCAAGATGGTCGCCCTGGGCTTCAACGAGATGGCGACGCCGATCCTCACCGCGACCTCTCCCGAGGGCGCCCGTGACTTCGTGGTCCCGTCCCGGCTGAACCCGGGCAAGTTCTACGCCCTCCCGCAGGCGCCGCAGCAGTTCAAGCAGCTGCTGATGATCTCCGGCTTCGACCGGTACTTCCAGATCGCGCCCTGCTTCCGCGACGAGGACGCCCGCGCCGACCGTTCGCCGGGCGAGTTCTACCAGCTCGACGTCGAGATGTCGTTCGTCGAGCAGGAGGACGTCTTCCAGCCGATCGAGAAGCTCATGACCGAGCTCTTCGAGGAGTTCGGCAACGGCCGCCACGTCACCTCGCCGTTCCCGCGCATCCCGTTCCGCGAGTCGATGCTGAAGTACGGCAACGACAAGCCGGACCTCCGGGCCAAGCTGGAGCTCGTCGACATCTCCGACGTCTTCGCCGACTCCGGGTTCAAGGCGTTCGCCGGCAAGCACGTCCGCGCCCTGCCGGTGCCGGACACCGCGGGTCAGTCCCGGAAGTTCTTCGACGGCCTCGGTGAGTACGCCGTCGAGCACGGCGCCAAGGGCCTCGCCTGGGTCCGCGTCGGCGAGGACGGCACGCTGGCGGGACCGATCGCCAAGTTCCTCACCGAGACGGACGTCAAGACGCTCACCGAGCGGCTCTCCCTCGTTCCCGGCCACGCGGTCTTCTTCGGGGCGGGCGAGTTCGACGAGGTCTCCAAGATCATGTCCGCCGTCCGTGTCGAGGCCGCGAAGCGCGCCGGGCACTTCGAGGAGGGCGTCTTCCGGTTCTGCTGGGTCGTCGACTTCCCGATGTACGAGAAGGACGAGGAGACGGGCCGGATCGACTTCTCCCACAACCCCTTCTCGATGCCGCAGGGCGGCCTGGAGGACCTGGAGACGAAGGACCCGCTGGACATCCTCGCCTGGCAGTACGACATCGTCTGCAACGGCATCGAGCTGTCCTCCGGCGCCATCCGTAACCACGAGCCCGAGCTGATGATCAAGGCCTTCGAGATCGCCGGCTACGACCGCGAGACCGTCGAGCACGAGTTCGCGGGCATGCTCCGCGCCTTCCGTCTCGGCGCCCCGCCGCACGGTGGCATCGCCCCGGGTGTCGACCGCATCGTGATGCTGCTCGCCGACGAGCCGAACATCCGCGAGACGATCGCCTTCCCGCTCAACGGCAACGCCCAGGACCTGATGATGGGCGCCCCGACCGTGCTTGACGAGGTGCGGCTGCGCGAGCTGAACATCCAGCTCCGCAAGCCCGCCGCCTCGGCCAAGGAGAAGGCCGAGGCCAAGGACTCCGTGGCGAGGGACACCGGCGCGAAGTAGGCGGCGGCGGTTCCGCTTCGGTTCCACGTGAAACAGTCCCCGGCCACCCGGCCGGGGACTGTTTTCGGTACGGACCGTTCTTTCGTCGGGGACTGCGTTCCGGTGCCGTGGACGGTCACGGCACACGCACAGGAACACACAGCCGGCACCCATGTTCCTGCCAGCCGGGCTGCCTAGTCTCCCGGTTCATGACAGAGAATCAGGGACCCGCACACAAGAAGGACATGACCCGGCGCAGGGTGATCCTGGCCGGTGGAGCGGTCGTGGCCGCAGCCGGAGTCGGGGCAGGTGCCGTCGCCACCGCCTCGGCCGGCGAGGAGAAGAGCGCCGCCTCCGCCACGAAGGCCGGGCAGGGCGAGGTGTGTTACCGGCTGACCTCGGAGACCACCGAGGGCCCGTACTACATCGACGCCGACAAGATCCGGAAGGACATCACCGAGGACAAGGAGGGCATCCCTCTGACCCTCCGCCTCAAGGTGATCGACTCCGACACGTGCAAGCCGCTGAAGAAGGCGGCTGTCGACATCTGGCACTGCGACGCGCTGGGGATCTACTCCGGCTACGAGAGCATGAGCCAGGGCGGCCCCGGCGGCGGCACCCCGCCGAGCGGGGCCCCGACCGACGCGCCGACCGGCGTACCCACCGACGCACCGAGCGGCACCCCCACCGGGACGCCCCCGTCCGGCGGCCCGGGCGGTGGCGGCGGGCACAGCGAACCCACCGACGACGAGCGCTACCTGCGGGGTACCCAGCTCACCGACCAGCACGGCTTCGTGGAGTTCACGACGATCTTCCCGGGCTGGTACCAGGGCCGTGCCGTGCACATCCACACCAAGGTGCACGTCGGCGGGAAGATGACCGACGCCGGGTACGAGGGCGGCCACACCTGCCACACCGGCCAGTTCTTCTTCGACGAGTCCGCGGTCCTCGACTCCGCCGAGGAGGAGCCGTACTCGACGAGCACCACCACCCGGACCACCCTGACCGAGGACACCATCTACGACCGGAGCGGCGTGACGGGCGGGCTGCTGAAACTCTCGTACCGCAAGGGCAGGATGGCGCGCGGCGTGACCGGTTCGATCACGATGGGCGTCGACCCCGACGAGACCCACGACGGCACCGGCCTCTAGGGGCCCGGGCGCGGCAGCGTCGTTCCCGAACCCCCGGTGAGGAGCCCGGAACCGCGAAGGTTCCGGGTTCTTTGCCTGCGTACGGGTGGACCATGTGGAACTTCACGGACCTCGGGTACCCGAACCGGGTACATCCGGATGGCCCCGGTTCCGATTCGGTGCCGTCGGGCCCGGCAAGGACTGGCACGGGAAGTGCCCGTCCGCCCCTCACCGAGGAGTTCCGCACCGTGTCCGTCCCCCGTCGCCCCCATGTTCTGCTCGTCGTCATGTTCCTGCTGGTCATCGGCTGTTCCGCCGGAGCGGTCCAGACCTCCGACCCCGAGGCGCCCGGAGGGGCAGCCGGGCCGGGGTCCGGGACCGGGCAGACCCTTTCCGTGGAGCCGTCCCGCACCCCGGCGGAGATTCCGGACCTGGGCCCGGAGACCCGGGCGCGAATCCCTGCCACGGCCCGGCAGGCCCTGGTGGTGACCGGGAAGGGCCCGGACTCCAACCGCTCCGCGGTCGTGCTCCACAGCCTCGACGACCCGGCCCTCGGCTGGAGACCCGAGGCGGGCCCCTGGCCCGCCCACAACGGCATGGAGGGCTGGACGGACCGTCACCTCGCCGACGACCTCAGGTCGCCCGTCGGGGTCTTCGGCCTCACGGACGCGGGCGGCCGGCTGCCTGACCCGGGCGCCCTGCTCCCGTACGACGAGGAGGCCCGCTTCGCGGTGAGCGGCGAGGGCTTCCTGGGCGAGCCCTTGGAGGGGTCCTTCGACTACGTCGTGGCGATCAACTACAACCGGACCCCGGGCACGTCCCCGCTGGACCGCGAGAGGCCCCTCGGCGAGGAGCGCGGCGGCGGCATCTGGGTCCACGTGGACCACGGCGGGCCCACCCAGGGCTGTGTCTCGCTCACCGAGGACAGGATGCGGGAGCTCCTGCTCCTCCTGGACCCCGCGAAGTCCCCCGTGATCGTGATGGGGGACGCCGCGTCGCTGGCAAGGTGACGTGGACGGACGTCCTGACGCATCACACGCGGGAGCCCGGGTCCCGAACACATCGGGACCCGGGCTCCTGCGTCGCGTACTGCCGCTTACGCGGGCTTCTCCTCCAGGCGCGGGAAAAGCACCGCGCCCTTCGTCACCGTCGCGCCCGCGGGCAGCTGTCCCCAGCGGCCCGCGTCCTGGACCCGCTGGTCGGCCAGGGCGCCCAGGGACGCCTCGGCGCCCAGGGAGTCCCACAGCTTCTGCGAGGTGTCCGGCATCACGGAGTTCAGCAGGACCGCGACACCGCGCAGCGACTCGGCCGCCGTGTAGAGGATGGCCGCGAGACGGGCCTGGCCCTCCGGCGACGTGTCCTTGGCGACCTTCCAGGGCTCCTGCTCCGTGATGTAGCCGTTGACCTGCTTCACGAAGTCGAAGATCGCCAGGATGCCGCCCTGGAAGTCCAGCTCCTCGCCGATCCTGGCGTCCGCCGTGGCGACCGCCTGCGCCAGACCCTCCTGGACCGCACGCTCGGCGTCACCGTCGGCCGTGGCCTCCGGGAGCGCACCGCCGAAGTACTTGCCGACCATGGCCGCGACGCGCGAGGCGAGGTTGCCGTAGTCGTTGGCCAGCTCGGAGGTGTAGCGGGCGCTGAAGTCCTCCCACGAGAAGGAGCCGTCGCTGCCGTACGCGATGGCCCGCAGGAAGTACCAGCGGTAGGCGTCCACGCCGAAGTGCGAGGTCAGGTCCTGCGGCTTGATTCCCGTCAGGTTCGACTTCGACATCTTCTCGCCGCCGACCATCAGCCAGCCGTTGGCGACGACCTTGCCGGGCAGCGGAAGACCCTGCGCCATCAGCATGGCCGGCCAGATGACCGAGTGGAAGCGCAGGATGTCCTTGCCGATCAGGTGGACGTCCGCCGGGAAGGTGCCGTCGAACTTCTCCTGGTTGGCGCCGTAGCCGACCGCCGTGGCGTAGTTGAGCAGGGCGTCGATCCACACGTAGATCACGTGCTTCGGGTCCCACGGGACCGGGACGCCCCAGTCGAAGGTGGAGCGCGAGATCGACAGGTCCTGGAGACCCTGCTTGACGAAGTTCACGATCTCGTTGCGGGCGGACTCGGGCTGGATGAAGTCCGGGTTGGCCGCGTAGAACTCCATGAGCTTCGGGCCGTACTCGCTCAGCTTGAAGAAGTAGTTCTCCTCCTTGAGGAGCTCCACCGGCTTCTTGTGGATCGGGCACAGCTTCGTGCCGTCCTCGGCCTCGATCAGGTCCCCGGGGAGCTTGTACTCCTCGCAGCCCACGCAGTACGGGCCTTCGTACCCGCCCTTGTAGATCTGGTCCTTGTCGAAGAGGTCCTGCACGAACTCCTGCACACGGTCCGTGTGCCGCTTCTCCGTCGTCCGGATGAAGTCGTCGTTCGCGATGTTCAGGTGCTCCCAGAGGGGCTTCCAGGCCTCCTCGACGAGCTTGTCGCACCAGGCCTGGGGGGTGACGTTGTTCGCCTCGGCCGTGCGCATGATCTTCTGACCGTGCTCGTCCGTGCCGGTGAGGTACCACACCTTCTCGCCGCGCTGGCGGTGCCAGCGGGTGAGCACGTCGCCTGCGACGGTCGTGTAGGCGTGGCCCAGGTGAGGAGCGTCGTTGACGTAGTAAATGGGGGTCGATACGTAGAAACTCTTCACGCCGTCGCCCCCTTGCTTCTCGGATCCAGTGGCCGCCATGGTCGAAATCCTAACGGTCCGTGGGAGATCCACTCACATCGATAACGGCCGCCCGGGCCGCGGAGAGCTTTGCGAAACATCCTTTCCCGTACCAAAGACGCATCCTGGGAGGAGTGGGCACGCGTGCACGAGGCAGGGGACAACACGATGCGGGTACTGGTCGCCGAGGACGAGGAGATTCTGGCGGAACTGGTGGCGACCGGGCTGCGGCGCGCCGGATTCGCCGTGGACACCGTGTACAGCGGGGACGCGGCACTCGCCTATCTGGGACTGCACGACTACGACGTGGTCGTCCTGGACCGGGATCTTCCCCGGGTGCACGGTGACGACGTGGCCCGCAGGCTCGTGGCGACCGGCTCGCGCACCAGGATCCTGATGCTCACCGCCTCGGGGACCATGGAGGACCGGGTGGAGGGGCTCGATCTGGGTGCCGACGACTACGTGAGCAAGCCCTTCGAGTTCCCCGAGCTGGTGTCACGGGTGCGTGCCCTGCGGCGCCGCAGCGCCCGTCCGGTCCCACCGCAGCTGGAGAGACACGGCATCAGGCTCGACAGTGTCCGCCGTGCCGCCACCCGGGACGGGCGGGACCTCGATCTGTCGCCGAAGGAGTTCACCGTGCTGCAGCTGCTGCTGGAGGCCGACGGGGCCACCGTCAGCGCCGAGGAACTGCTGGAGCGGGCCTGGGACGCCAACGCGGACCCCTTCACGGGCGCAGTACGCGTCTGTATGAGCAAGCTCCGCGCCAAGCTGGGAGAACCGGCGCTGATCCGCACGGTGCAGGGCGTCGGGTACGCCCTGTGAGCCGTCTGCTGGGCCTGGTGAGAGCGACCGGGGCCGCCCAGGTGCGGCACTCGACGATCCGGATGCGGATCGCCCTCGTCTACGGCGGGGTCTTCCTGGTGCTCGGCACGGCCCTGCTCACCACGGTCAACCTGGCCTCACGCGCCGGCACGGACTCGCAGGCGCGCGCCATCGCCACGTCGGCCGCGGTCGCCCAGCCAGGCTTCGCGGTCAACGGCCCCCTGCACGCACGGGGCCGCCTCGGACCGCCCACGGTCTACGACCTGACCGACGACGTCAGTGACGCCGCGAGCAAGGAGCTCCTGTACTGGTCGGCCGCCGCGCTGCTCGTCATGACAGGGTGCGCTGTCGGGGTGGGCTGGTGGACCGCGGGCCGGGTGCTGCGGCCCGTCCACGCGATGACCGCGAAGGCGCGACGGCTCTCCGAGCACACCCTGCACGAGCGGATCGCGTCCAGTGGTCCGGACGACGAACTGAAGGAGCTGGGAGAGACGCTCGACGCGCTGCTGGCCCGGCTGGAGAAGGCCTTCGACAGCCAGCGCCGCTTCATCGCCAACGCCTCGCACGAGCTGCGGACCCCGCTGGCGACCCAGCGGGCGGCGATCCAGATCGGGCTCGACGACCCGTCACCGGAGGACCTCGTACGCACCCGGCAGACGCTGCTGGACAACAACCGGCGCAGTGAGCGGCTCATCGAGGGCCTGCTGGTGCTGGCGCGCAGCGAACGGGGGCTCGCGAAGAGCGAGCGCGCGCCGGTGGACCTGGCGCGGGTGGTCGGTGAGGAGGCCGCCCGGCCCCTCGCGGCGACGGAGCGGTCACCTGCGTCCCGCCCGGAGATCACGGTCGCGGCCGAGCCCTGCGTCGTACGCGGGAACCGGCAGCTCCTCGCGCAACTGGTGGCGAACCTGCTGTCCAACGCTGTGCGTTACAACGTGTCCGGTGGCCGGGTGCAGGTGTCACTGGCGGCGGACGGGGCCCTGGTGGTCCGCAACACAGGTCCCTCGGTGGTGGAAGGGGACATCGCCGGGTTCTTCCAGCCCTTCCGGCGTGGGGAGGGGCGGGACCGGATGGGCCAGGGCTCGGGGCTCGGGCTGTCGATCGTGCGTTCCATCGCGTTGGCCCACGGCGGTACGGCCACGGCGGTGCCCGGCCCGGAGGGCGGGCTCGCCGTGACCGTACGGCTGCCGGTGGATCAGTCCTCCGCGACGACTCCGCGGGCGGCGGTCCAGGCGGAGAGCCCGGCGAGCACCTCCCGGTAGAAGGCCGCGTCGGGCACCTCGCGCGGGGCGGGGCCCGCGTGGAAGAACCCGGCGTTCCCGACGTCCAGCCTGCGCAGGAAGTCGAAGCCCTTCGAGTCCTCCTCGCCGAACGCGACGAACTGGAAGAACAGCGGCAGCCGTGCCGCGTCCGCCAGCGCCTGCTTGGCCGCCACCTTGGCGTCCGGGGCGCCGTCCGTCTGGAAGATCACCAGCGCGGGGCCGGTGGCCCCGGACTTCTCGTAGTGCGTGACGACCTCCTCGACGGCCCGGTGGTAGTTCGTACGGCCCAGCCGGCCGAGGCCCGCGTTCAGCTCGTCGATCCGGCCCTCGTGGGCGGTGAGGTCGACCGTGCCGGTGCCGTCGATGTCGGTCGAGAAGAAGACGACGGGCACGGTGGCGTCGGCGTCGAGGTGCGCGGCGAGCGCCAGCGTGCGGTCACCCAGGTGCTGGGCGCTGCCGTCCTTGTAGAACGGCCGCATGGAGCCGGAGCGGTCGAGGACCAGGTACACGGTGGCCCGAAGCCCGGTCAGCCCGTGGGCCTTGAGCGCGGTCTGCGCCGCCTTGTACGGGGCGACGAGTCCGGGAGCCGAGGACTTGACCCGGGCGAGCGTGACGGCGGGCTTGCCGGCGGGCTCGACGTCCTTGGGCTCGGCGACCGGTTCGGCGACGGCGAGGGGCTCCGGCGCCGTGACGGGCTCGGCGGCGACGGGCTCCGGTGCGACGACCGGTTCCGCGGCGGCGACGGGCTCGGCCAAGACCGGCTCGGGCTCGGCGACGGCGACGGGGGCGGGTGCCACCTCGGGCGCGGCTTCGACGACGGGCGGGGTGCCGACGACGGGCTCGGCAACCGGCTCGACGACGGTCTCCGCAACCGGCTCGGCAACCGGCTGTGCGGCCGCCTCTGCCGCCGGTTCGGCCTTCGGCGCCTCGGGCGCGGGTGCCGGCTCGGGCTCGGCGACGGCCTTGGACTCGACGGCCTCGGGCTCTGCGACGGCCTCGGCCTCGGGCTCGGCGACCGGCTCCGGCGCGGTGACAGGCTTCTCGACCGCGGCCGGCTCGGGCTCGTCCACGGTCTTCTCCGCTGCGGCGGGCGCCTCGGCGGGGGAGGGCTCTTCCACCACGGGGGATGCCGCGACGGGCTCGGCCGGTCCGGCCGCGGCCTCCGGCTCGGCCTCCAGGCGGGTCTCCACCGGGGCCTTCGAGTCGGCCTCGGCAGGTGCCGCGACGGGCGCAGCCTCCGGCTCGGACTCCGCCTTCGGCTGCGTAGCCTCAGGCTCGGGCTCCGGGTCCATGTCGATCGTGATCGGCGCCACGACGGCCGGCTCGGCCTCGGCGGCGTTCTCCGCCGCCGTGTCCTTCGCGTCCTCCGCGGCGGCACCGGCGTCCGCAGCCGGCTTGGCCTCCGGGTCCGAGCCCTGGGCCGGGACCCTCGGCGCGGGGGTGGAGGTCGTCGTCGTGGGTGCCGACGACGCGGAAGCCTTGTCGAAGGCCGCCGCGACCAGGTCCGACGCCTGGCCGCTGTCGTGCTCGGCACCGGCCGAACGGTCCGAGGGGGAGGCCGGGGCCGGTACCGAGGCCTTCGCGGGCTCGGCCGCCGAGGCGGAGGTCGTCTCCGGCTCCGACTCCGTGGGCTGGGTGCGCTCGGCCTGGGGCGGGACGGTGGCCGTGGTCGGCTCGTCCTGCTCCGTCCGGCCGAACACCTTGCGCAGCAAGCTCCGAATGCCCATGGGCGAGGCCTTTCGCATGAGTTGGGTGCGATAAATGTCCGTACTGCGGGAATTGATCCCTGGCCAGGGCGGATACGTAAGGTTAGCGGCCGGATCCGGCCGTTCGTCGGCGCGGCCCGCCCCTGAGTCAACCGAGCTCCAACCGAGTCGTGACCGAGTCCTCGGACCGGCCCCGGCCGCCGGGAGGCCGGCGGTGTCCCGGACTTCACCCTCCGTTCACCGGCAGTCCCACGTATGGCGTGGATGCGCACCTACCGTCACGCGTGACACACAGACGGAGGGACGAAAACGTGCGCAATCTGCTGCCGCTCATCGGCTCGCACCAGGGCGGGCGCTCCGCGCTGACCTGCCGCTACCGCTGCGGTGACGCCTGCTTCCAGGAGATCCCGAACACCAGTGGGAACGAGTACGCCGGCGACATCATCGCCGGTGCCCTGTCCCGCCGTTCGATGATGCGCGCCGCCGCCGTGGTCACCGTGGCCACGGCCGCCGGGACCGCCGCTCTCACGGGTCCGGCGGCTCCGGACGCCGAGGCCGCGCCGCTCGCGGGCCGTTCGGGCAGCAAGCCGAAGCCGGCCGCCCCGGGCGCCCGGGGCCTGCGCTTCGCGGCCGTGGCACCCAACAAGGACGACCGGGTCACGATCCCCGACGGCTACGGCCAGAACGTCGTGATCCGCTGGGGCGAACCGATCCTGCGCGGCGCTCCCGCCTTCGACCCGGACAAGCAGTCCGCGAAGGCGCAGGCGGGCCAGTTCGGTTACAACAACGACTTCCTCTCCCTGCTCCCGCTCCGGGGTGAGCGCGGCCGTCAGGTGCTGGTCGCCAACCACGAGTACACGGACGAGATCCTGATGTTCCGTGGATACGATCCGGCCAGTCCGACCCGTGAGCAGGTCGAGATCGCCTGGGCGGCACACGGACTCTCCGTGGTCGTCGTGCAGGAGGAGAACCGCACCGGCAAGCTCACGCCGGTCAACCGCCACCCGCTGAACCGCCGTCTCACCGCGACCAGCGAATTCCGGGTCACCGGCCCGGCCGCGGGCAGCCCGCTGCTCCGCACCTCCGCCGACCGCAGTGGCCGCAAGGTGCTCGGCACCCTCAACAACTGTGCGGGCGGCACCACTCCGTGGGGCACCACGCTGCACGGCGAGGAGAACTTCAACCAGTACTTCGCCAACGGCTCCAGCGACACCGACAAGCGCTACGGCATCGGCACGGCCGCGACGGAGCGCAAGTGGGAGCGGTTCGACAAGCGCTTCGACCTCGCCCAGGAGCCCAACGAGGCGCACCGCTTCGGCTGGGTCGTCGAGCTCGACCCGTACGACCCCGACTCGACGCCCCGCAAGCGGACCGCGCTCGGCCGCTTCAAGCACGAGGCGGCGCAGCCCCGGCTGACCGCGGACGGCCGCCCCGTGGTCTACATGGGTGACGACGAACGGTTCGACTACTTCTACAAGTTCGTCTCCAGCAAGCGGATGAAGAAGGGCGACTCCCGGGCCGCCCGTGAGCACAACCTCACGCTGCTCGACGAGGGCACGCTCTACGTCGCCAAGCTGACCGGGGACTCGCCCGCCGCGGAGTTCGACGGCACGGGCAAGCTGCCGTCCGACGGCGAGTTCGACGGAAGCGGTGTCTGGATACCGCTCGCCACCGGCACGACCTCGCACGTCCCGGGCATGACGGCCGAGGAGGTGTACGTCTTCACCCGCCTGGCCGGCGACAAGGTCGGCGCGACGAAGATGGACCGCCCGGAGGACGTCGAGCCCTCGCCGCGCACCGGCCGGGTGTACGTCGCCCTGACCAACAACACCGACCGCGGCAAGGCGGGCAAGGCGGGCGCGGACGAGGCCAACCCGCGCAACGCCAACAAGCACGGTCAGATCCTGGAGCTCGCCGAGCACTGGGACGACCCCGCGGGTGACGGCTTCGCCTGGCGGCTCTTCCTCGTCGCTGGAGACCCGGAGGACCCGTCGACGTACTTCTCCGGCTTCCCCAAGGAGAAGGTCAGCCCCATCTCCTGCCCGGACAACGTGGCCTTCGACGACCACGGCAACCTGTGGATCTCCACGGACGGGAACCAGCTCGGCTCGCACGACGGACTGTTCGGCGTGGCGACGCTGGGCGAACGGCGCGGTGAGCTGAAGCAGTTCCTGACCGTCCCCACCGGCGCGGAGACCTGCGGGCCGGTGATCCAGGACCGGCGTGTCCTCGTCGCCGTCCAGCACCCGGGGGAGGTCGACGGTGCCTCCGTCGAGAAGCCGGCGAGCGTGTGGCCGGACGGGCCGGGCCGGATCGTCCGCCCGTCGGTCGTCGCCGTGTGGCGCAAGGACGGCGGCGACATCGGCGTCTGAAGCGGAAGCGGTCCTACGGCCTGTGCCCGTACGGTGCATGCCTTATGGGTGTCGTTCAAATGTGCGGACGAGGGTCCGGGGCGCGTTGCTAGCGTGACCGGCCGGCGCACCTGATCACGTATCAGGTGCGCCGGCGGATCCATCCGCACTCACGAAGGGCCCCCACATGGGACAACCATCCCGCAGGACACGCCTCGCGGCATGCGCCGTGGCGGCAGGCGCCCTGCTGTCGGCATTCGTGCCGGCGGCGGGTGCCGCCGCCACGCCCGCCGAAGCCCCGGGCACCATCGCAGCCGACGACCCCGTGCCCGGTCACGAGGGCATGCCGGACGACGGATTCGAGGACGCCCCCGAGGGTGAGCAGGACGACCTGGCCGGCCCCGACGGCTCCGGCCTGGCCCCCGCCGACGTGCTGCCGGCCCCGGTCCCGGGCCGCGCCGGGGACTTCAAGCTGGAGGCGGGGTCCTCCCTCACCGGCCTCGTGAACGACCTGGACGCCGCGCTGCCCAAGCAGGGCCTCACCGAGCTCATGGAGCAGGCCAACCGCCCCGCGGGCTGGGAGGGTGCCTGCGGCAGCAAGAGCATCTACGGCCCCGACCTCGCCGTGAACCACCGCATCTGCTGGAAGGACGACGACGCCACGTCCACGGAGTGGATCCCGCAGGCGATCACCGGAGTCTCGGACGCGCAGGAGGACGAGGACTGGGGCTCGTCGAACGCCGAGCCGATCGCCGTGGCCGGTTACGACGACGCCAACCCCGGCCGCAGCGACCTCACCGCGGGCCGGGACAACTGCGTCCAGGAATCGGCCTCCGACGCCTGCAACGAGAAGGGCATCCGGGTCAGCTTCTTCAACCAGGCCACCCAGATGTACCGCCATGTGCTGCTGGTCTGGCCCTACGTCAACTCCAAGGACCACATCTCCTTCGACGCCCTGCACGCCCGTGAGGGCAAGTGCACGTCCACCGTGACGGCCTCCTGCAAGGCGCAGCAGGGCATCCACGCGGGCGGCATGGTCTGGTACGGCAACCACCTGTACGTGGCCGACACCGCCAACGGCATGCGCGTCTTCGACCTCCGCAGGATCATGGACCTCAACCCGGACAACGACGCCGACGTCAACGACCCGACCCCGGACGGCCTGGTCAGTGATGTGCTGGACAAGAAGCGGGTGGGCCGCCAGAGCAACGTCTGGTACAGCTACGGCTACCGGTACGTGATGCCCCAGGTCGCCACGCTGAAGTTCACCACGGCGAAGAACAGCGGGACCACGAAGGGGAACCAGTGCTACTCCACCGGTCGCCCGAAGGCCTCGTACATCTCGCTGGACCGGACGGACACGGATCACCTGGTGCTCGGTGAGTACTGCAACCACAACAACGGCGGCGACAGCACGGGCCGTGTCGGCACCTACCCGATGACAGCACTGACCGCCGCTGTCGAGGGTGCCGCGGGGACTGCCGCCAGTGCCGACCTCGCCTACGGGCTGCCGGCCGGTGCCTCGTTCAACGGCGAGGACCTGTGGCACAAGATGCAGGGCGTGACGCGCTACGAGGGCAAGTGGTACTTCCACCGCAGCAACGCTTCCTCCAACGGGCGGCTGCTCCAGGCCACCCCGCAGACGGTGGGCGGTACGCCGCAGCTCGTCGCGAACACGAAGGTCCTGCAGTCCTCGATCGGGCCGGAGGACTTCTACCTCGCGCACGGCCGCGGTGACGGCTTCGCCCCGCAGCTCTACTCCCTCGGCGAGCACGCGCCGACCACCGCGTGCCCCGGGTGCAAGCGTGAGATGTACAGCTACAACATGTCCGAGGTCATCGGCGACTTCGGTTCCTGACCGCGTCCGGGGCGCCTCACCGCACTAGAGTCGGACACATGGTTTCCGGTGAGGCGCCGCAGGCGGAGGGAAGCGTCCGGGTCGACGCCTGGATCTGGGCGGTCCGGCTGACGAAGACCCGGTCGCAGGCGGCTGCCGCCTGCCGGGCGGGACACGTGCGGGTCAACGGCGAGCGTGCGAAGCCCGCCCAGGCTCTGAGGGCGGGCGACGAGGTACGGCTGCGGCACGCGGGCCGGGACCGGATCGTGGTCGTCTCCAAGATCGTGAAGAAGCGGGTGGGGCCGCCGGTCGCGGCCGAGTGCTTCGTAGACAACAGCCCGCCCCCGCCGCCCCGCGAGGCGGCGATCCAGGTCCCGGTCCGTGACCGGGGCACGGGCCGCCCGACCAAACGGGACCGCCGCGAGATGGAACGTCTCCAGGCGCCGCGGGCCCCACACGATCCGGCTGCCCCCTAACTCCGGTAGCCCTCCACCTCGCCGGCGGGCCGTACCCTCGCCTCCGAGGGGTCCTCGCCGTACTCGCTGAGTGCGCGCCGCTGCCGCAGCAGGTCCCAGCACTGGTCCAGCTGGACCTCGACCTCACCCAGTCGTGAGCGCTCCTCGGAGGAGAGGCCCAGCTCCGCGGTGGAGCGGGCGCGCAGGGCGCGTTCCTCGGTGATCAGTTCGTCGATGTTCTCGAAGATGTCCTGGTCGGCCATGGGTCTCTCCCGGTCCGGTGTCCTTCAGACGGCGAAGACGGTCTTGCCGCGGGCCCCGCCCGCGCGGTTCTGGACGAGTGCCTGCGGCGCCTTCTCCAGGGGGAGCTCCATGTCGATGGGCACGTCCAGCCCCCCGTGTGCCACCGCCGAGGCCAGTTCCTCCAGCAACGCGGCGGTGGGGGCGAGCCGGTAGTCGGACCAGGCGACACCCGGCGGCGCCGCCACGCTCCGGGTGGTGACCGCGACCCCGCCGTCCCGCAGCAGGGCGGCGTACGCGGCGAAGGAGGCGGTGTCCGTGGAGACGAGGTCGACCAGAGCGTCGACGCCCTCCGGGTAGAGGGCGCGCACCGCGGACGCCGATGCTTCGGTACCGCCCGTCGTGTCGATGGTGGCGGTGGCACCGAGGGCCTTCATACGCCGTCCCTCGTCGCCCCGTACGGCCGCGACCACCGCTGTCCCCCGGGCCGCCGCGAGCTGGGTCAGGAAGCTGCCGACGCCGCCCGTCGCCCCGACGACCAGCAGGCTCAGCCCGCTGCGCACGGCGGTGCTCGACAGGATCTGCGCGGCGGTCGTCCCGGCCGTCGGGAGCGCGGCGGCGGCCTGGAGCGGCATGTCGCGCGGGACCAGGGCGATCGGGGAGTCCTGGGCGACGCACAGGTATTCGGCGTAGGCCCCGCAGCGTCCGGGCGGTGGTGCCGTCACCCGGCCGAACACCGTGTCGCCCACCCGGAAGCGGTTGTCGCCGCTGCCGATCATGTCCACCCGGCCCGCGAAGTCGGTGCCCAGGACGAGCGGGAACACCTGCGGAGGCACGCCTCCCGGGGGGCCGTCCGCGGTCTGCCAGTCGAGCGGGTTGAGTGCCGCGTACTCGACCTTCACGCGGACCTCGCCCGCCCCGGGGCCGGGCTTCGGCAGTTCGACGAGGCCGGGCTCCGCACGGAACGCGCTGACGGCGATTGCTCGCATACGGCAGACCTCCCACTCGCCCCCGCTCCCACGCATCCCACTGTCGCCCGGCCCGCGCACCCCCGCACGTCGGGCCCGGGGCGGCGGGACCGCTACCCCCGCCTGCCCGTCATGACCCGGCCGACCACGCCGCCGACCGCCAGGACCGCTCCCACGAGGAGCACGATCCACACCGTCGTACGCAGGGAGGCGGTCAGCGCGTCGTACACGGCGGCGGCCCCGCCCCTGTCGGTGCCCGGTACCTGGTCCAGCACCCGGTCGCGCCCGACGGCGACGGCGATCCGCAGCAGGGCCGCGCCGAGCACGAGACCGCCACCCGCCACGGCCACGGTCGTCAGGCCCGCCCGTCGGCCCCCGCGTACGAACGCGAGACCCACCACCAGGACGAGCAGCACCACCGTGCCGACGGCCGGCCAGACACTGCAGTACCGCAGCCACCGGAACGAGGACCGCAGCTCGTCGGCGCGGTCGGCGGAGAGGACGGTGATCGAGGTCTCCACGACCGGGATCCGGTCGGCGAACGGCACCCCGTCGTCGACCAGCTCCTTCTTGACCTCCTCGATCACCGGCGCCAGGTCGATGGTGACCGCCTGGCCGTCGTCCCCGTGCAGCGAGGCGGTCACGGCCCGGTGCGCCGTACGGTTCGCGCTGTCCCAGGCACGCCGGAACGCCTCGGTCGTGGTGAACGACCGCGCGGTCTCGTGCAGGAACTGCTCGGCCGTGTCCTGGAGCGGGCCGAGGTCGATGTTCTTCATCGCCTCGTCCATGACCAGGCGAGCCACGGTGTCCTGCACCTCGGCGTCGGAGGCCAGCGGGGAGACCGCGGCGAGATACCGGTCGGTGTCGTCGAGCTCCAGGTCGACCCAGGCCGACAGCGCGCCGAACGGAACCAGCAGGGTGAGCAGGACGAGCAGTACCGCCGACAGGGCCGCTGAGAGATAGGTCCGCACAGGCACCAGCCAATCCCGTGCGGGGCCGGGGCGCCGGGGGCCGTACGCCGTTCGAGTTGCCGGGCGGCCGGGCCGGGTGTGCGCTGGGAGGACCACAGGGACGGGGGCGGACGTGAGGAGTTGTGCGCCATGGCCACACACGCAACGATGCCGGCCCGCCGACGGACGCGGCCGAGCACCCCGGCGCACCACGGGCACGGCCCGCTCTCCTGGGCGATGCCCCTCGTCCTGGGCGTGATCCTCGGCTTCTGGGCCTTCTTCATCAAGCGGGACGGCGGCGCGACCACCGACGGGCAGATCTGGCTCGGTGTCGTCTCCGGGGTGGCCTTCGCCGCGCTCTGCTACGCGCTCGTGCGGGTCCGCTGGTCGCTGCCGCGTGAGCTCCGCGCCGCTGCGTACGGCGTGCTGACCGGGGGCGCGGTCGGCTTCCTCTACAGCCTGCACGGCAACAGCGTGCTGGCGTCGGGCCTGCTCGGACTGGTGCTGGCCATCGGGATGACCTGCACGATGTTCTACGCCTACTACACGCGCGAGAACTGAGGCGCCGTCCTCCGGCATCGCGCCCCGCCGGGGCCGGGCACAGACTGGAAGGGGGTACGGCAAACGGCTCTGGAGGAGCCATGACGGCAACCACATGGAACGAGACGCCCGTCGCTGTCCGGACCGACGCGGCCGAGCTGCGCAGGACGGAGATCGGCGGTGATCTGAGCGTCGCCCTGATCCGGCTCGCCAAGGGCGCGGACATGGGCCCGGCGCTCAAGGGCCTCCCCGACGACATGTGCCCCTGTCCGCACTGGGGCTACATGATCGAGGGGCGGCTGAAGCTGCGCACCGGCACCGGCCCGGAGGCGTACGAGACGTACGAGCGGGGGCAGGCGTTCTACTGGCCGCCCGGGCACGTGCCCGAGGCCCTGGAGGACTGCCAGTTTGTGGACTTCTCACCCACGAAGGACTTCGACCGGGTGATCGGCCACATCAACTCCCAGGGCTGACGGCGAGCCGTCCGGGCGGGTCCGCCACGAGTGACCCGCCCGGCCGAGGGAGCTTTTGGCCGGCTCAGTCACGCACGACGGTGACCGGGCAGGTGGCGTGCTGGGCGACGTGGAGGCTGACCGAACCGAGCAGGGTCGCCTTGAAGCCGCTGTACCCACGGGCGCCGACGACCAGGAGGTTCGCGCCCCTGGCGCGCTCCAGCAGGGACAGGGCGGGATTGCCGATCACGACGATCTTGTCCACCGCGGCCGCGCCCTCGGCGCCGAGGGCCTCCTCCAGCGCCTCGTTGAGCGCCACGGTCGCCACGGCCTGCGGGTCGAAGTCCTCCGGCATGCCCGGCATCAGGGACCCCCAGCTGGTCGCGGGGTACTCCCAGCTGTTGACCGCCTCGACGGTGTCGCCGGTCAGCTCGGCCTGGCGTACGGCCCAGCGCAGTGCCTTGATCGATGCGTCCGACCCGTCGACGCCCACGACGATCCTGCCCATGTCTGCCTCCAGCGTGCTCGAACATTCACGGCATATCGTCGCCAACTCTAGTCAAACGGAACGTCCGGGGGCCGTGTCGGCCCCCGGACGTCCGGTCAGCTGATGCGCAGATCGGCGAGCTGCTGGGCGAACGGGACGACCGCGTCGTCGCCGTCGTCCAGGGTCGGGGTCCGGGAGGCGCCGGAGACGGTCCGCCCGGTCACGGCGGAGGCGAGCTCGCCGCCCGCGCGCCGGATCCGGGAGGGCAGGCCCTCGGTGTACTCGTCCCCGTGCGAACCCCAGTCCTCCGACGCCGCGTAGACGGACGTCGGCAGGACCACGGCCCGCAGGTAGGCGAAGAGCGGGCGCAGCGCGTGCTCCAGCACCAGCGAGTGCCGGGGGGTCCCACCGGTCGCCGCGACGACGACGGGCTTGCCGGTCAGCGCGGTGTTCTCGACCAGGTCGAAGAACGACTTGAACAGCCCGCTGTACGAGGCGGTGAACACGGGGGTCACCGCGATCAGGCCGTCCGCCCCGGTCACCGCGTCGATCGCCTTCTTCAGGGCGGCCGGCGGGAAGCCGGTGACCAGGTGGTTGGCGATGTCGACGGCCAGGTCGCGCAGCTCGACGACCTCGACCTCGACGCGGCGGTCCTGACCGGACTCCAGCCTCTCGCGGGTGGCCTCGGCGAGCCGGTCGGCCAGCAGCCGGGTGGAAGAGGGGCTGCTGAGCCCGGCCGCGACGGCGACGATCCTCAGGGGGGCGGTGGTCTGCACGTGGCTCAGAGCTCCTTCGGGTCCGCGGCGGAGGCGGCACGGGCGGCGGCGACCGCCGGGTGGACGGGGGCGTCCGGCACTCCGGCCGGGCGCAGACGGGCGAACTCCTTGCGCAGTACGGGCACGACCTCCTCGCCCAGGATGTCGAGCTGCTCCAGGACCGTCTTCAGCGGCAGTCCCGCGTGGTCCATCAGGAAGAGCTGGCGCTGGTAGTCGCCGACGTCCTCACGGAAGGACAGCGTCCGCTCGATGACCTCCTGCGGGGAGCCGACGGTCAGCGGGGTCTGCTGGGTGAAGTCCTCCAGCGAGGGCCCGTGACCGTAGACCGGCGCGTTGTCGAAGTACGGGCGGAACTCCCGTACCGCGTCCTGCGAGTTCTTCCGCATGAAGACCTGGCCGCCGAGGCCCACGATGGCCTGCTCCGCGGTGCCGTGCCCGTAGTGGGCGTAGCGGCGCCGGTAGAGGGCGACCATCTTCTTGGTGTGCTCCATGGGCCAGAAGATGTTGTTGTGGAAGAACCCGTCGCCGTAGTAGGCGGCCTGCTCGGCGATCTCCGGGGAGCGGATGGAGCCGTGCCAGACGAACGGCGGGACGCCGTCCAGCGGGCGCGGGGTCGCGGTGAAGGACTGCAGCGGGGTGCGGAACTTCCCCTCCCAGTCGACGACGTCCTCGCGCCACAGCTTGTGGAGCAGCGCGTAGTTCTCGGTCGCGAGCGGGATGCCCTGGCGGATGTCCTTGCCGAACCAGGGGTAGACCGGCCCGGTGTTGCCGCGGCCCATCATCAGGTCGACGCGGCCGTCGGCCAGGTGCTGGAGCGTGGCGTAGTCCTCGGCGATCTTCACCGGGTCGTTGGTGGTGATCAGCGTGGTGGACGTGGAGAGGATCAGGTTCTCGGTGCGGGCGGCGATGTAGCCGAGCGTGGTCGTCGGCGAGGACGGGACGAACGGCGGGTTGTGGTGCTCGCCGGTCGCGAAGACGTCCAGGCCCACTTCCTCGGCCTTGAGCGCGATCGCGAGGGTCGCCTTGATCCGCTCGTTCTCGCTCGGTGTCGTACCGGTCGTGGGGTCGGTGGTGACATCCCCGACGGTGAAGATCCCGAACTGCATGGCGCCCGCCTCCAAAGCGTTGAGCGAGATTGGTTGAACGTTGAACTATGTGAACACACCCTACAACGGAGAACCCCCTCGACCTATTCCGTCCGCTCCGGAGGGTCCGCGTGACCTGCCACCCACCCTGTTCTACGTGGACGGGAACGCGGTCCGACAGCGATCGCGTGACCGCTCGTTGCCCGTGCGTGCACGGCTCGGGGCACGCACCGCGGCACCGCGCCGGACCCGGGCGCCGAAGACCGGTGCCCGCTACACTCGACGCCATGACCTCCGTACCGTGCCGGAACCGGTGGCGCTCCTCCTAGGAGCGGCCACCTTCATCTGCGCGGAACCAGGGCCGTTCGACATGGACGGCCCTTCCTGTTGCCCCGGCGCCCCACGGCGGGCCGTCCTTCCCGTGTACACCACCGGCGAGGAGACCCCCGTGACCATGACCACCGACCTGCCCGTCAGCCCCGCCGTGCGCCGCAGCGCCGAACTGGAGGCGCAGCTGGCCGGCGACCCCGGCCGCTTCCGCGTCCTCACCGGGGACCGGCCCACCGGAGCCCTGCACCTCGGGCACTACTTCGGCACCCTCCACAACCGGGTACGTCTCCAGGACCTCGGTGTGGACGTCTTCGTGCTCATCGCCGACTACCAGGTCCTCACGGACCGCGACGTCGCCGAGCGGCTCACCGAGCACGTGGAGGGGCTGCTGCTGGACTATCTCGCCATCGGGATCGACCCCGCCCGCGCGACGGTCTTCAACCACAGCGCGGTTCCGGCGCTCAACCAGCTGCTGCTGCCGTTCCTGTCCCTCGTCTCCGTCGCCGAGCTGGGCCGCAACCCCACCGTGAAGGACGAGATCGCCCACTCCCGGCAGTCCGCCGTCAGCGGGCTGATGTACACCTACCCGGTGCACCAGGCCGCCGACATCCTGTTCTGCAAGGGCAACCTCGTGCCCGTCGGCCAGGACCAGCTGCCGCACCTGGAGATCACCCGTACCGTGGCCAGACGCTTCAACGAGCGCTACGGGAACGTCTTCCCCGAACCCGACGCGCTCCTCTCGGCCGCGCCCCTGCTGCTCGGCACCGACGCCACCAAGATGAGTAAGAGCCGCGGCAACTCCATCGCCCTCGGCGCCGACGCGGACGAGACCGCCCGGCTGATCAAGGGCGCCACCACCGACGCCGAACGGCACATCACCTACGAGCCCGAGCGGCGGCCGGGGGTGTCGAGCCTCGTGCTGCTGGCGGCGCTCTGCCTGGACCGTGACCCGCACGCGGTCGCCGAGGAGATCGGGAACGGAGGTGCCGCCGGCCTCAAGCGGACGGTGACGGAGGCCGTCAACGCGGCGATGGCCCCGATCCGCGCCCGGCGGGCCGAGTACGCCCAGGACATGGGGTACGTGCGAGGCGTGCTCCGCGCCGGGAACGAGCGGGCGAACGCCGTGGCCGAGGCGACCCTGATGGAGGTGCGGGAGGCGATGGGGATGTTCCGCTGACGGCCCCGGCTCCCGGGCCGCCGTCGGCGCCCCAGCCCCCGGTCCCGCACCCCGGGGCGCCACCGTTGTCCCCTCTCCCGGACCGCTCCCGGCCCGTCGCCACCGCTCAGCGGCGGGCCCCGGAGCGCTGCCCGCGCAGCAGCTCCGCCAGACCGCGCCGGGTCGCGGCGATCACCACCCGGTCCTCCGGTCGCAGCACATAGCCCGGGTGCAGGTCCCAGACCAGGCCGGAGGGACGGTCCGGGGCCCCCGGGCCGGCGGGGTCGAGCGGGTCGTACGGCGGCACGGCGGCCAGGTCCGGGAGCCGGTCGGCGGGCGGGGTGGCGTCCAGGGCCAGGACCCGCCAGGCACCCGCCCGGAACGCCTGGTCGACGGTCCGGCCCTCCAGCTGGGGGTGGCCCGACACCTCCAGGGCGGCGAACAGCATCACCTTGCGCTCCACCGGGACCGCTCCCAGGATCTGCCGGCCCATCATGGCGACCGCGAACGACGGTGCGGCCAGATGGGACACGGAGCGCGAACGGGTCAGGGCCCCCGGGTGGGCCGTGCGCAGGGTGCGGTAGACGGCGGTGGCGAACTCGTCGTCGTACAGACGCAGTGCCACCCGCAGGTCCGGTTTCAAGGAGCGGGCGTACAGCGCGGCTTCGAGATTCGTGGTGTCGATGCTGGTCAGCGCGAGCAGTGCGCGGGCCCGGCGGATCTTGGCCGCCTCCAGCACGCCCTCCTGGGTCACGTCCCCCAGGACCGTGGGCACGTGCAGGCTGCGGGCCAGCGGGATGCCGCGCGCCTCCGGGTCCTCCTCGACCACCACCACCGGGATGTCCAGCTCACGCAGCCGGACCAGGACCCGCGTGCCGATCTTGCCCAGCCCCAGCAGCACCACGTGGCCCGAAAGACCGCGCGGCGGGCGGCGCAGCGAGGAGGCGTTGCGGAGCGAGCCGAAGGCCTCCAGGACGGCGGCGACGAGCAGTGGCAGCAGCAGGAGCCCGGCCATGCCGGAGAGCAGCTGGATGATCTGGCGGGAGTCGGTGTCGGTGTCCTCGACCGCGGGGTCCCCCATCGCCAGCAGGTCGAGCATCGTCAGATAGGCGGCGTGCACCGGGCTGTCGCCCGTGGTGATCACCGAGGCGACGGCCAGGGCGACGACGGCCGCGGCGACACCGAGGGCCGACCACCGCAGCCGTCGCGAGAAGACCGTGCCGAGCGGTGCGCCCCGGCCTCCCATCCGGGCCGGCGCCCGGTCGGGCCCCGACTGGCTGATGGCCTCCAGGACGATGGTGCCCCGGCCCGTGGCGGCGTTCACCGTCGCCCGGTCGGGCAGCAGCTGGGGGCCCTCGTCGCCGCTGCTGTCGGAGCCCTCGGCGCCGGCCGGGTCCTGGCTGGTGGAGGAGAGCAGGGCCAGCGTGCACAGTCCGGGGTCCGCGAGTTCGCCAGGCCGGGGCGGGGTGCGTTCGACGGCGCGCAGGAGCAGGCCCTCGGCCTGGATCACCTTGCTGCTCCCGGTCAGCGCGGTGGCGGCCAGCGCGGGGGCCGCGGTGTCGGCGTCGGACAGGACGGTGGTGGAGGCGTCCGTCGCGGCGGGGTCGAGCCCGGGCAGGGAGACGGCGGCCGCCTGGTCGAGGAGCGCCTCCAGGTGCTGGCCGAGCTTGCGGTTGTAGAGCCGGATGACGAGGCGCAGACGGGGATTGAGCCGACGTGCCGTCAGGGCCGCCCGTATGTTCAGCTCGTCGTCGTCGTAGACGAGCGCGAGCGCGGCGGCCCGGTCGACGCCGGCCTCCTCCAGCACGTCGTCGGAGGGCTCGTGCGCCTCCATGATGCGGACGGCCTCGACCCCGGCGTTCGTGTCGCCGTCCCCGCCACCGCCGTTGCGGCTCATCGCCGCCGACATCCTGCCGAACAGCGCCCCCGCGCGCGCCCGTTGGGTCAGCGGGAGCTCCGGCCTGCGGGTGTCGCGTCCCGGCGGGACGAGGAGCGTCACCCGCTCCCCGTAGACGTAACGCAGTTCGACGGCGAGCCTGCGGGCGAGGGTGTCGTCGCCGCAGACCACCATGTGGCCTCTGCTCGCGGGGTGTTGGGGCTGTTGAGGAAGTGTTGACACGGAACCCAGCATGCCTTGCCGCCTCCGGTTCAGTCGGGCGTGTCGGTGATCATCGAGTGACGGGGACGTGGACCCGTGTCCGGGCGGGGGCCCGCTGCCCGCTCGATGGCGGCCTCGACCGCCGCGATCCGGTCCGCCAGCAACCCGAGCGCGCCGACGGCGCGCGACGTGGGATCGCCCTCCGGACCGCCGAGGGCCTGGGCGCGCACGTAGGCGGAGGTGACCGCCTGCCGACGCTCCGCCATGGCCGGGGTCAGCGTGCCCCTGAGCTCGGCCAGTTTCAGCAGGTTCGACTCTGCGCCCGTGGTGAGCGTCTGGGCCTCACCCGCGTAGTGGTCGTCGATGACGGCGGCGAGCTCGTCGTCGTTCATCACGGGCACGATCCGCTGCGCGATCTTGTTCATGTCGCGGTAGGAGCCCTGCAGGCGGAACGGCGGCTCGGTGCGGCCGGCGTCCGACTGTCCGGCCGACGCGATGTACGCCGCGTTCACCGCGAGCACGGTCTCCCTGGCGGTCAGCAGATGACGCAGCACGGAGAGGATCCGGTCCAGTTCGGCCGGCGCGTACGGGTGCTCCAGCTGTCCGGCGCCCGCGGCGGGAACGCTCCCCGAGGCGAGGCGCACGAGCAGGTCCAGGTCGCCCCGGGAGCGGGCGGCGAGCGGGGCGAGCACGGGGTTGGCGGTCAGGGCGTTCTCCACGAAGCTCAGGGCGAACACCTCGTCCCGGCCGCTCAGGACGTCGCCGAGATTCCAGACGTCCGCCCGGTTGGCGAGCATGTCCGGAATCCGGAACCTGGCGCCGGACTCGGTGTACGGATTGCCCGCCATCACCACGGCGAACCGCTTGCCCCGCAGGTCGTAGCTGCGGGGCTGCCCGTCCCACACCCCTTCGACGCTGCGGGTGGCGTCGCAGAGCGGAATGAACTTCTGGAGCAGCTCGGGCGAGGTGTGCTGGATGTCGTCCAGGTACAGGAGCGTGTTGGCGCCCGCCTCGAACGCGAAGTTGATCTTCTCGATCTCCTGGCGCGCGGTCGCGCCGGGAGCCAGCGCCGGGTCGAGGGACGTCACCTCATGGCCGAGATTCGGCCCGCTGACCTTGACCAGGACCATCCCCAGCCGTTCCGCGACGTACTCCACGAGGGTCGTCTTGCCGTAGCCGGGCGGCGACATGAGGAGCAGCAGGCCCTGCGAGTCGGTGCGCCGGTCCGCGTCGGCGGTGCCCAGCTGCTTGGCCAGACTGTCGCCGATGAGCGGGAGGTACACCTCGTCCAGCAGCCGGTTGCGGACGAACGCCGCCATGGCGCGCGGCCGGAGGGAGTCCAGGCGCAGCCGGGAGCGTTCCGCCGCGACCAGGGTGGTGCGCAGTCGCTGGTAGGCGCGGAAGGACGGCACGGTGCGGGCGCGGAAGGCGGCCGTGCGCGCGAGCAGTTCGTCGAGCCGGACCGGCAGCCGTCCCCGTTCCACGCGTGGGTGGTCACCGAGGAGTCCCTCCACGGTCGCGGTGAGCGGCGCGTCGCAGTCGTACCGCTCCAGCTCCGGGCACAGCTCCACGGCGACCGCCTCCGCGAGGTCCCCCGCGTCCACGTCCGAGCCGCTCGCGGTGGCGTACGAGCCGAGCCAGCCCTCCACCAGCCCGCGCCGGGCCGGGAGGTCCCCGGAGAGTGCGGCCAGGTCCTCGTCGTACGCCGCAGTGCCGACCGCGCGGCGGAACTTGTCCAGCAGGGTGCGGGCCGAGGCGCTCGTGACGAACCCGGCGGGGCCGCCCGCCAGCTCCTCGAAGAGGTATGCGGCGACCTCGTGCGGCGCCCCCATCACCGTCGCCCACTCCGTCTGGAGCGTGGCGATGGCGGGAGCGAGGCCGAAGGTGTCCCGGGCGCGCGCCAGCGAGGCGGCCTGCCGTGTCCAGGACGTCCGCAGCTCCTCGTCGGTCTCGTGCGCCCAGAAGAGCTGGGCCGCCGCGCGGACCGAGGACGGGAAGCGCAGCAGGCCCGCCCCGGCGAGCAGCCGCAGCAGGACGGTCAGGACGGCGAGGGCGTCCTCGTCGTGGACGCCCCGCTGATGGCCCTCGTCGTACGCCGCCGCTGCCGCCTCCCGCACGAGCACCGGGAGATCCGCGCCGGCGAGCGCGTCCGCGCCGTGCTCGTCGAGGAGCCGGGCGGCCAGGTGCTCGGCGCGGTAGACCTCCGGCGTCTCCGAGGGCAGCAGCTGGTCCCAGTGGTCACGGGTCGCCGCGAACTCCGGGTCGGTGACCGGAGCCCGGTAGTCCGTGCCGGTGAGCGCGAAGGCTGTCCCGTCCCCGGACGGGACCAGGGTGAGGTCGAACGGCTTGCTGTCCACCGCGAACCGGTGGCGGCCCAGCCGGATCGCCGAACCGCCGTCCGCGTACAGGTCGGCCCGGTCGCGCAGGACGCGACCCGCCTCCTGCCGGGCGGCCTTCAGCCGGCCGTCCAGCTCGTCGGCGCGCACCGGGTCGCCGAGCGAGCGCAGCTCCTCGGCGGTGCGGCGGACCTTGGCGACCATGGGGTCGGAGGCGAAGTACGTGTGGACGGCGTCCAGGTCCTCCAGCCCGGCCAGCCGTCGCGAGACCGTCTCCAGGACCCGGACCGCGGACTCCGCGAGCCGCTCGGCGCGTCCGGCACGGGCGTCCTGCAGCGTCTGCTTCCGGCCCGAGAACGCCTCGTACACCTCCGTACGGCGCTCGGCGAGCCGCACCAGGAAGTCGCCGGACTCGGCGAAGCGCGACTCCAGGTTCTCCAGCTGGAGCAGGACCCGGGCCAGCTGCTCGTCGCAGGAGTCGGGGGAGTCCGCCGAGGCGAGCGCTCCCGTGACGGCCTGCCCGAGCAGGGCGAACTCCGCGGCGAACTCGGCCTGCCCCTCCCGGGCCACCAGCTCCCTGCGCCGGGCGTCGAGCGTCGCCCGGGCGCGGTTGGCGCCGCCCAGGACCTCGGCGATCCGCTCCAGGACCGACGTACGGACGGTGGCGTCGCCCATGTCCAGCCCGGCTACGACGTCCGTGACCGTCCTCAGGCCGTCCGTGATCTCCGCCAGCCGGTCCCCGGCCGCCGTGGCCTCGGCCACGGTCGCCGGCTCGCCGGCCGCCGCGGTGATCCGCCCGAGGTCCTCGTGGTACCCGGCGAACGCGTCCTCGCCGGCGAGGAAGGCGACCGCCCGCTGTGCGGCCGTCTCCAGTTCGCGTCCGGTCTCCTCGCGGAGCGCGGCGATGCGGTCGGTGTCGGCGTACCGCATGTCGGCCAGGGTCGCCAGGCGTCCGTGGGACCTGCGCAGTTCGGTGAGTCCGTCGACCCACGCGGCGGCCGAGCGCGGGGCGTCACCCCGGATGCGGCGGACCAGCGCGGTGAGCCCGGTGGCCGCCTCGTCGAGTGCGGCGGCGGCCTGTCCGGTCAGCTCCTGGACGGTCTCGAACTCGGCCAGGACCTGGCGGGCGGTGGCTCCCAGGTCCTCCAGCGGCTCGGCGAGCGAGCCCAGTGCGGGGTCGGCGAGCCAGTGGTAACGGTCCCCCGCGCGGGTGCAGTCGGCGACGAGCCTGCCGTACACCGCGGTCGTCGGGGTCATGTCCCGTACGCCGTGTGCCAGGGCCAGGCAGTCGGAGATACCGCGCACCAGGTCGGCATTGCCGGTCCGGGCGATCGGGCCCGTGCCGGGGGGACGGGAGGCGGCGTAGGTGTCGGAGACGTAGGGGGTCTGCCAGCGCTGCAGGTGGTGCACCCGCGCCGGGCCGTCGGCACCGTCCTTCAGCAGGAACAGGGTGCCGTCGTCGAGGAGGGCGTGACCCCGGCCGAGCAGCGGGGTGGCGACCTCCTGACGGATCAGGTTGTAGGGGAGGAGCAGGGTGCGGTTGTCGTCCCGGGACCGGAAGACGTGGAGCATGTCCTCACCGTTGGGCGAACGGACGGTGCCCTCGAGGACGGGGTCGCCGAACTCCCCCGCGGTGTCGAATGTCTTGGTCCTGCCGGTGGTGAGGTAGTAGCCGCCGGGGAAGATGATCCCCTGGTCCTCGGGCAGCAGGAGGCAGGACGGGCCGATCGCGTCGAGCCGCAGCACGGTGGACAGCAGGGTGTTGAAGACCAGGTGCCGCCAGGCCTCCTCCTTGTACGGGCGCACCCGCAGCAGGATCAGGGGGCCCGCCACGGCGTACTCGACGGCGGCGTCCGCCAGCGACTGCAGCGGCTCGTCGACGGGCTCCTCGTGGATGCCGTCGGGGGACTCGGTGTCGTCGGCCGTCTTGACGGTCAGGGTGCCGCCCAGCGTGTCCACGAAGACCGTGTCCAGGACGGCGATGTGCGGGTGCCGGCCGGGCCTGTGGGCGTCCCGGCCCACCGGCGTCCACTCGAAGTCGTGCGAGGGCGGGAAGACGTGGTCGCGCTCGCCCCGGGCGTCCAGGAACGCCCCGGGCGCACCGTCCGGGCCGAGCGCCCAGCGGAGGACGCGGATGTCCTCGGCGGTCTCCCCGGTGCGGAACACGGCGAGCAGACGGCCGTTGACGCGCCGCAGCCGGAGCAGCCGGGCGTCACGGTAGTAGCGGTGCAGGCCGGCGAACTCGCGTACGAAGGCCTCGTCGTCCAGCAGGCCCGCTTCCGACTCCTCCAGGCCGGGCTCACGCAGGACGAGGACGTCACCGACGCCCGCCTCCCCGCGCGCGCCGGGGCCGCGCTCGTAGCCGAACAGCAGGCGCCCGCCCACGGGGACGAGATCGCGGGCCACCGAGGCGTGCTCCGTGGCCACCTGCTCGGTGGCGAGCAGGTGCAGCCCGGCGGAGCCGAACTCCTCGGTCCGCCGCGCGTCGAGCGCCTCGGCCCGCCGGACCAGCTCGTCCGCCTGCTCCCGGAGCCTGCGCCGGAGCACCTCGTAGGCATCCGCATCGGCATCGGTGAAGGTGATGTCGCGGTCCATGCGCACTGCTCCCTACGAGATGACGTCCATCGAGCCGGGCCGCCCGGCATCGGCGGCCCTCTTCCCCGGCCGGGCCCCCCGGGCCCCGGCCCCGGCCCTTCGGCGGCCGTGGACAGCGGGTGCCCAGGCCGCCGGGCGGGCCCTGCTCCTACACGGCGGCAGCCCCGTTGTGTGCGGGCGGCGCCGGGGCCGTCCCGTTCGCCGAGGGTGCTCCCGTCAGCGACGAGACGCTCATCCCCGCCAGTCCCAGCTCCTCCGCCGCGGCGAGCAGCTGCTTCACCTGGCCCGAGGCCGCTCCCGGCGCCCCCATCAGACGTGTGAGCAGGGCGGACACCGTCAGGTTCTGCACGTCCCCGGAGGACAGGGACCCCAGGACCCGGGTCAGGTCGTCCGTGAACGTCCCCCGGCCGTCGAGCCAGGGCCCGGCCAGCGCCTGCACGGTCTTCGAGTTGTCCACGAAGCCGTCCACGCTCCGGCCCAGGGAGACCGAGGACACCAGCCGGTCGAAGAAGACGGAGTCGCCCCCGACGATGTCGATGTCCGCGTTCTCCAGTCCCGTCGCCAGCACGGTCGCCTGTGCCTCCGCGACCTGGCGCCGGACCTCGAACTCCGCGAGACGGATCTCCTTCTCCGCGTCCAGCCGCAGCCGGTACTCCTCGTGCTCCCGCGAGGCCTCGTCGAGCGCCGCCATAGCCGCGGCCTTCTCGGTGAGCCCCTCCGCCTCCGCCTTCAGCTTCTCGCCGATCACCGCCGCGTCCGCGGACGCCTGCGCCTGCGTGCCCTCCGCGACCGCCAGGGCCTTCAGACGCGCCCCCTCCGCCTCGGCCCGCAGCCGTGCCTCGGTGGCCTGCGCCTCCGCGAGACCGGCCTTCTCGGTGACCTCGGCCTCGGCCTCACGGACCTGGACCTCCGCGAGCCCGGCCGCCGCGTTCTCGGCCTGGATGCCCTCGGCGAGCCGCAGCTTCGCCTGCGCGTCGAGGTCGGCCGTCTTCAGCCGCGCGTCCGCGAGTGTCAGCTGCTCGGCCGCCAGGTGGACCGCCGCCGCCTCCGCGGCCTCCGCCGCCTTGATGTCCTTGACCAGCTTCTCCTGGGCCTCCGCCTCAGCGGCGATGATCACGGACCTGCGGGTGCGCTCCGACTCCTCGACGGACCGCAGCGTCAGGATCGACTCCTCCTGCTCGGCGACCGTGCGGTCCACCGCGATCCGCTCCCGGATCACGTCCGCGACCTCACGGCGCTCCGCCTCGACCTCCTTCGTCGCGGCGATCCGGTTCAGCTCGGTCTCCCGCTCGCGCCCGATGACCTCCAGCAGCCGGTCCTTCTCGATGCGCTCGTTCTCCACAGCGATGACGCGCTCACGGTTCTTCTGCGCGACGGCGACCTCGCGGGCCTGGTTCTCCCGCTGGACGCCGAGCTGCTCCTCGGTGCGGAGGAACGCGCTCTGCGCACCGAGCCGCTCCTCCTCCTGCACCCGTGCGGTGGCCGACTCCTCGCGGGCACGCAGCGTCTCGACCTCGCGCCGCTGCTTGATCTCGGCCTCGGCCTGCCGGCGCTCCAGCTCCAGGATGGTCTCCCGGGCGTCGACGTCCTGCCGGGTGATCTCCTTCTGCTCGGTGCGCTGGAACTCGTTGGTCCGCACGTGCTCGATCGCCGTCAGTTCGGTGATCTTCCGGATACCCTGCGCGTCCAGGATGTTGGCACCGTCGAGCTGCGCCATCGGCGTCTGCTCGAGGAAGTCGATCGCGGCGTCGTCGAGGTGGTAGCCGTTCAGGTCCGTCCCGATGACCCGGATGATCCGGTCCCGGAACTCCTCACGCTTGGTGTACAGGTCGACGAAGTCGAGCTGCTTGCCCACGGTCTTGAGCGCTTCGGAGAACTTCGCGGCGAAGAACTCCTGGATGGCGATCTTGTCGCTCGCCCGCTCCGTGCCGATGGCCTGCGCGACCTTGATGACGTCCTCGACGGTCTTGTTGACGCGGACGAAGAACGTGATGTGGATGTCGGCGCGGATGTTGTCCTGGCAGATCAGGCCCTCACGCCCGGTCCGGCGGATCTCGATGGTCTTCACCGAGATGTCCATGGTCTCGGCCTTGTGCAGTACCGGCAGGACCACGGCGCCGGTGAAGGTGACGTCGACCTTCTTGGTCTTGGAGATGATCAGCGCCTTCCCCTGCTCGACCTTGCGGAAGAGGCGGGTGATGACGAGGAGCAGAGCGACGGTGATGAGCAGGACAACGGCGACGAGCACGCCGATGCCCCAGGAGATGGCATCCATGACAGTCCTTGACGGCTGGTGGGACGTACGAAGTTGAAGGCGCGCGCCCGTGTGACGGCACGCGGAACCACGGGCCCGGGGCCCGGAGAAGGGGAAGGAGGGTCAGACGGCCTTGCGCGGCAGGGGGTGCGGGGCGAGCGCCGCGTCGTACGGCGAGACCCAGAAGAACTCGCCGTCGGCGTCGTACGCGTAGAGGAGCCCCGTGCTGCCGGAGGTGAGCACCGCACCCGGTGCGGACGGCGCCGGCGGCTGCCGTACCTGCACGATCGCGGTCGAACCGTCGGCTGCCGCGACCTCGGCCTGGCCGAAGTCGGCGCTGACGGATCCCGTGCGGACCGTGCAGACCTGACCCACGAAGTCCTGCAGGGATGGAGGAGGTTCCGCGGGGAAGAACCGGCGGAATCGGTGTACCAGCATGCGGACCACCCCCCAGGCGATCAGAAGTGCCCCCGCCAGGACGGCGAGGTGGAGCAACGCCCGCGCGGTGCCGGTGACTCCGCTGCGGAGCACCAGGACGGAACCGGCCAGGCAGGTGAACCAGGAGAGGACGACGACGAGCGACACCGACACGGAGACCGGCACCCCGCCGAAGCCGGCAGCTTCGGTGTCGAGGTCGGTGTCGAAGGAGTCGGCCCCGGCCGCACCGGCCAGCACCAGCAGCCAGAAGCAGACGACGACCACCAGGGCGGCGCCGAGGACGACGGCCGGAAAGGTGGTGGCCGCGGAAAGAAACTCGGTCATCGGTCCTGCCCCCCGTCCCAACTGCTCCCGTACGCCCCGGGGACGCGGGTGGCAGGGGTGCCGGTGCCGCGACACCGCGAACGGCGCCGCAGCAACCGGTTGCTTCCCCCGTGCTTCCCCCGTACTTCCCCCGTGTGTTGCTGGACCGATCGTGCCAGCCGGGGCGCCCCGGGCGCATTGCCGGAATCCGGCAGCCTTCACCGGTCCCGCCTGCCGGGCACCGGCACCCGCGCCCGCGCGTTGACGGGAGGACAGAGTTGTTCATGTACGGAGGAGTGCGCCGTGGCGGAGCCCGAGATTCCCGAGCGATTCCTGGAGGGGTATGCCGGAATTCTGTCCGAGGTCGCGGACACCGGCCGCCGGCTCACCCGGGACGAACTGGAGACGCGGCGCGCCCTCGGCCGTGAGGCCGCCGAGGCGGGACACCAGCTGCGGGCGCTCGTGCGGCTCCATCTCTCGGAGACCCGCGCCGTCTGGTCGGACGGTGCGGCGCGCTCGTCGTCCACCGATTCCGTGCTGGGCGCCGTGGAACAGGCGGTCGACGCCTTCGCGGAGGGCTTCGAGCGGGCGCAGCGCCTCACCGTGCGGCGCGAGGAGGCGGCACGGCGGGAGTTCATCGACGACCTGCTGTACGGGCGCAGCGACCTGGGCAGACTCGCGGAGCGCGCCACCCGGTTCGGGCTGCGGCTCTCGCGGGCGCACGCCGTCGCGGTTGCGGCGGGACCCGAGGCGTACACCGAGTCGGACGCCGTGCCGCGGAGTGTGGAGGCGGCGCTGCTCGCGCGCTTCAGCGGTCGGAAGATCCTGCTCACGACGAAGGACGGGCGCCTCGTCTGCATAGCCCCCGGCAGTCAGCCGGACGTCCTGAGGTACTTCGCCAAGCAGGCGCACGCCGCGACGGACGGCCACCAGGTCGCGGTCGGCCGCCCGCACCGCGGCCCAGGCGGGGTGGTCCACTCCTACGACGAGGCGCTCGAAGCCCTCGACCTGGCACAGCGGATGCGGCTCGACGACCCCGTCCTGTACGCCGCCGACCTGTTGGTCTACCCGGTGCTGACGAGGGACCGGCAGGCGATGGCCGATCTGGTGCGCAGCGAGCTCGGCCCGCTCAAGGAGGCGCGGGGCGGCGCGGAGTCACTGCTGCGGACGCTGTCCGTGTACTTCGACGCGGGCTGCGTCGCCGCCGAGACGGCCCGCCGGCTGTCGCTCAGCGTGCGCGCGCTGACGTACCGGCTGGAGCGGATACACCAGCTGACCGGATCCGATCCGTCCGACCCGATGCACCGCTACACGCTGCAGACGGCGGTGATCGGCGCCCAGTTGCTCGACTGGCCGGCGAAGGAGCTCTGACCCGGTGCGGGTGCGGCCCGTCGGCGTGGGGCCGCACCCGTGTCACGGTCCTACAGGTCGAACTCGTGCGGCGGCAGGTCCAGTGCGAAGCACGCCTCGCGCACGACGGCCTGCTCCGACTTGTCGAAGTCGCCGTCCGCACCGCCGATCACGATGCCGATCTGGATGACGGCACGCGCCTCGGCGGGCTTCTTCTTCGCCTTGGCGATCTCCTGGAGCACGCTGACCTTGCCGAAGGCGAAGTCCGCGGTCAGCTTGTTCACGTAGTCGTTGAACCGGCGCTGGAGATCGTCCGCGGGGAAGTTCTGCAGCACGTCGTTGGTGGCGATCAGTGTGGCGACGCGCTGCCGCTCGGACGGGTCGATGGAACCGTCGGCGGCGGAGACCAGGGCGCACATGGCCATGCTCGCGTCCCGGAACGCCCCGCTCTTCAGGTCGTTCTTCTTCGCCTCCAGCTGCGTCTGCATCGTCGACGCGGATTCCTTGATCCGATCCCAAAGGGCCATGACGTCTCCATGTGTCGCGTTGCCTGTGATGCGGTGAACGGTCGAACTCTACAGCCGTGTAGAAGCACTAGGGGCGGGACAACGGCCGCACGGCGGCGGACGGGGCGGTAATCGGCCACTCAGTAGGATGCGGCGGATGAACAGGACCACAGGTACGGACGACGGCGGCACCCGGGAGGGACCCCGGCTGCCCAGGCGCGCCCAGGGACAGCTGGAGTCCCAGGTCCTGACCGTGTTGAGCTCGGCGGGCGGCCCGGCGACGGCCGGCTGGGTGCAGGAGCACCTCGACGGCGACCTCGCCTACACCACGGTCATCACGATCCTCTCCCGCCTCTACGCGAAGAAGGCCGTGACCCGCACCCGGCAGGGCCGTTCCTACGTCTGGACCCCGGCCTCCGACGAGGCGGGACTCGCCGCCCTGCGCATGCGCCGCGTCCTGGACGGCGAACGGGACAGGGAGGCCGTCCTCGCCCGGTTCGTCTCCGCGCTGTCCCCGGGCGACGAGGCCAGGCTCCGCGAGCTGCTCTCCCGCGCGGCCGAGGACCCCGACGAAGGCCGGCCCGGCCTCGACCACGGCCCGGACGACCCCGGCGACACCGACGATTCCGCAGCTCCGGAAGGCTGAGAGCCACCACGATGGGCGTCTTCGTCTACCTGCCACTCGTCCTGCCGCTGACCGCACTGCCCATGGCGCGCCTCGCCGAACAGCATCTGCACCCCAGGAGCGCCACCCGCCTGCTGGCCGTCACGGGTTCGACCCTGGCTCTGTGCAGCACGCTGTGTCTGGCCCTGCTCATGGTGGTGGGCACGGCCCAGCTCCCCGGCAATCCGCTGCCCGACGGCTGGTCGGACCCGGAGGTGCGCGCCGCGGTGCCCTACGAGGAGAAGGCGGGCCTGATCGCGATCGGTGTCCTGGGGGCGGTGCTGGCGGCCTGCGGCAGCACCCTGCTGCGGCACACCAGGGCCCGGATCCGCGCCGCCCACGCGCTGCGGCCGACGGCGGGGAGCGGCGACACCGGGGACCTCGCCGTCATCCCGTCCCCCGACCCGTTCGCGTACGCCCTCCCGGGAGGGCGCGGGCGTGGTCACGTCGGACAGGTCGTCGTCTCCACCGCGATGATGGAGTGCCTGGACCCCCACGAACGACGTGCGCTGGTCGCCCATGAACGCGCCCACCTGACCGGCGGCCACCACCGCTATCTGCTGGCGACACAACTGGCGGCGCGGGCCAATCCGTTCCTCCTGCCGCTGCGCACGGCGGTGGCGTACAGCACCGAACGCTGGGCGGACGAGGAAGCGGCCTACGCGGTCGGCAGCCGCCGGGCCGTCGCCACGGCGGTGGGCAAGGCGGCCCTGTTCGCGAACCGTGAGCCGGGGCCCGCCGTCCTCCCCGGCTTCGCGGCGGCGGCCGGCCCCGTGCCGCGCAGAGTGGCGGCGCTGCTCGACCCGGAACCCTCGGCCGGGCTGTGGCCCCCGGCCTCGGCCCACCTGGCCGTGGCGGCGGTGACCGCGACGGTGGGGACGGCTGTCTCGGCGCTGTCGTCGCTCAACGCGACGGTGACGCTCGTCGGCATCCTCCACGCGGCCACCCCGCTCTGACCCTCCGGGAGCGGCTCCTCAGTCGGAGTCGCGCCCGGCGTGCTCCGGCGTCAGGTCGTCGTGCGAGGGCATCGGCCGGTCGTCCACGACGGCCGGCTTCTTCCCCTTGCCCGCCAGCACCGCCTGGAGCTTCGACGCGATCGGCTCCGTCCACCGGGCGGTGAGGGGGCCGACGATCACCAGGATCAGCACGTACGCGGTCGCGATGGGTCCGATCCGCGGTTCCGTCGCCACGGCCAGACCGGCGATGACGATGGAGAACTCCCCGCGCGCGACGAGCGTGCCGCCCGCGCGCCAGCGGCCCCGCGGCCCGATCCCGGCCCGCCGGGACGCGTACCAGCCGGTGCCGATCTTCGTGAAGACCGTGACGATCGCCAGCAGCGCCGCCGGGAGCAGCACCGGCGGGATCTCCGCGGGGTCGGTGGACAGCCCGAAGAACACGAAGAACACGGCGGCGAACAGGTCCCGCAGCGGCGTCAGCAGCTTGCGCGCGCCCTCCGCGACCTCGCCGGAGAGGGCGATGCCCACGAGGAACGCGCCGACGGCCGCGGACACCTGGAGCTGCTGGGCCACCCCGGCCACCAGGACGGTGAGCCCGAGGACGACGAGCAGCAGCATCTCCGGGTTGTCGGAGGACACCGCGCGGCTGATGAGCCGGCCGTGACGCAGCGCCAGGTACAGCACGAAACCGACGGTGCCGAGCGCGATCAGCAGGGCGATGCTGCCGCCCGCCAGACCGACACCGGCCAGCATCGCGGTGAGCAGCGGCAGGTAGACGGCCATGGCCAGGTCCTCGATGACGAGGACACCGAGGATGACGGGCGTCTCGCGGTTACCGAGCCGGCCCATGTCGGTCATGACCTTGGCGATCACCCCGGACGAGGAGATCCAGGTGACCCCGGCGAGCGCGACGGCCCCCACGGGCCCCCACCCGAGCATCAGGCCCGCGATCGCGCCGGGTGTCGCGTTGAGCACGAAGTCGACTGCCCCGGACGGGTATTGCGTCTTGAGGCTGGTGACGAGCTCGGACGCGCTGTACTCCAGCCCGAGCAGGAGCAGCAGGAGGATGACGCCGATCTCCGCCCCGATGGCGGTGAACTCCTCACTGGCGCCGAGCGGCAGCAGACCGCCCTCCCCGAACGCGAGACCGGCCAGCAGGTAGAGGGGGATCGGAGAGAGCCCTATCCGCCCGGCGAACCTGCCGATGATGCCGAGCCCCAGAATGACGGAGCCCAGCTCCACCAGCAGTGCAGTCGTGTCGTGCACGGTCAGCCCTCCGCAATGATCTCGGAGAGCGTGTCGACGCCCTCACGCGTTCCTACAACGACGAGCGTGTCCCCGATGGCCAGCCGGAAGTCCGGACCGGGTGACGGGTGCGCGCTGTGCGTGCGCAGCACGGCCACGATCGAGGCCCCCGTCCGCGTCCGCGCCCGGGTGTCCCCGAGCAGCCGCCCGCCGTACGGGGAACGGGTGCCGAGCGGGATGTGCTCGGTGACCAGATCGATCCCCTCGGTCCGTACGGCGTCGATGGGCGCGGCGTCGATGAGGTGCGCGAGCCCGGTGGCCTCTGTGGTCGTCAGGGGCACGGAGAGCAGGCACGAATCTGGGTCGTCCTTCTGGTAGAACCCCAGGAAACGCCGCCCGTCGTGATGCACGACCACGGAGATGTGCTGGCCGGATTCGGTGGTGTAGTCGTACTGGACGCCGACTCCTGGCAGCGACGTGCGGTGGGTTCCCATGGCTTCCTCCCGGGGAGCGCGTGGCGGCAGGGCGACGCTTTTGATGATCTCTTTAGTCGCCCATTACCCTATCGGGCCGCGCAAACCGCCCATGTGGGTGCTTCCGGCGGCGCCGGGAGGACGCCGTACGGAGGCCGGGACGCTCGCCGTGGGAGCGGGAGGCGGTGCTACCGAGCGAACTGGGCGCGGACCGTCTTGCCGGATCCCGGGCCGGGCGTGACGGTCAGGGCCTGGGTGAGGCGGCGGACCATGTGCCACCCGAAGCCACCGGTGGCGCCGTCCAGGTCCGGGGCCCGCGGGTGCGGGGGAGCCGGGCTGGGGTCGCTGACCGCGGCGGTCACCGTGCCGGGCCCGGCGGAGAGCCGGAGGGTGAACCGGCCGCCGCCGTGGCGCAGCGCGTTCGTGGCCAGTTCGGAGACCACGAGCACGAGGGTGTCGGCCAGAGCCGGGTCCGGCGCCGGGGACAGACGGTCGGTGAACGCGCGGGCGGCCTTGCGGGCCCAGTGGATGCTGTCGGTGCTGTCGCCCTCCACGGTCCGCGTGGAGGGTGTCGAGGTGTCGGGGATCGTCGTCCGTGTCATACGCGTACACCCCACCTGTGATCGGTCGTACCACTCGTTGTCTGAACAGGACGCGTGCCCGCTCGGGCGGTTTCTACTACTCCGGCGCACGTTCCGTTTGAGAATTCGAACAGCAGCGGCAGCAGAAGTGCGTCATCGGGTCGGACAGAAAATCTGTCGTGGTGAAGGTAGACATACGCTGTCTTCCGGATTAGCGTCGTCCTCGTGGTCAAGCGACCGGGGCACCCGGCAGGGATGCCCGCCGGGTGGCAGTACACGCAGGACGGTGCGGTGGTGGAGTTCCGAAGCCATGGTGTTCGCAGGACGGCGACGGGGCTGACGACCGGACCGGGTGGCCCGCACGCTCAGGGGCCGCCATCGGCAGCGCACGGTGAGCAGGTGCTCCACGTGCGGACACAGGAGGCCGGCCCGGAAGGGCCGGCCTCCTGTCCGTGCGACGGGGACGCGTGATCAGTCCTTGATCTCGATCTTCTCGCCGTTGGCCGCCGGGGCGGGGACGGCGGGAGTGGTGCCGCCCGTCCTGGTCTGAAGGTTCTTCAGCAGCGCGCCGAGGTCGACGCCCGTGGTGGAGTTGAGGAGCTCCAGGCCCTGGGCCACGTTGTCGGTCACCGTGCGGGACAACTGGCTGGCACCGTCCGTCGAGATGACCGTCATCTTGTCGATGGCGCTCAGCGGCTCGGAGGCCTTGGCGACGACCTGCGGGAGCACCTCGACCAGCATCTGGAGGACGGCCGCGTCGCCGTACTGCTTGAACGCGTCGGCCTTCTTCTGCATGGCCTCGGCCTCCGCGGCACCCTTCGCGGCGATGGCGGCGGCCTCGGACTCGCCCTCGATGCGCACGGCGTCGGCGAGGGCGGAGCGGTGGAGCTTCTCGCCCTGGCCGGTGAGGCGGGAGCGCTCCGCGTCGGCCTCGGCCTCCTTGACCTGGGCGATACGACGGGCCTCCGCCTCCTGCTCGGCCTGGTAGCGGGCGGCGTCCGCGGGCTTGCGGACCTTGGTGTCGAGCTCGCGGTCGGTCAGGGCCGCCTGGCGCTCGGCGACCTTCTCCTGCTCGGTGAGGACTTCCTGCTGACGGGCCGCCTCGGCGAGGGGGCCGGCCGCGTTGGCCTTGGCGGCGGCGGCTTCGGTCTCCGCCTTGATCTCGGCCTGCTTGAGGTAGAACGTCCGCTCGGCGATGGCGATCTCCTCGGCCGCCTTCAGCCGTGCCTGCTCGGACGCGCGCCGGGCGATGGCCTCGGCGATGTCGGCCTCCTGCTTGGCGCGGGCGGCCTCGGGCCGGCCGAGGTCCTCGAGGTAGGAGCCCTCGGTGGTGATGTCCTGGATCTGGAAGGCGTCCAGGATGAGGCCCTGGCCGGAGAGGCTGGCCTCGGCCTCCTCGGCGACCTGCCCGGCGAACGCGGCCCGGTCGCGGATGATGTCCTCGACGGACATGCGGCCGACGATGGCGCGCAGGGCCCCGGACAGCACTTCCTGGGTGAAGCCGACGATGCCGTTCTGCTGCTGAAGGAATCGCTGTGCCGCCGCGCGGATCGCGTCCTCGCTGCCGCCGACCTTGACGATCGCGACGCCTTCGAGGTTGGACTTCACGCCGCGCAGGGTGACCGCGCCGCGTACGGCGACGGGGATGTGCCGGCTGGAGAGGTCCAGGGTGAACTTCTGCTGGACGAACGGCACGACGAAGACGCCGCCCCCGACGACGACCTTCTGCCCGCTGTTGTCGATGCTGGTGCGGCCGGTCACCGGGTCGGTGGACTTCTTGCCGCGGCGGCCCGTGATGATGAAGGCCTGACTGGGCCCCGCGACCTTGTAGCGCGTGATCACGGCGAGCGCCAGGAGCACGACAAGTACGACGATTCCGATGACGGCGATCACTACTGGACTCATGAGTGGTGTCCCCCTTGCCCTCCCGACGGGACGGCGGTGTGTGCGGCTGTACGGCTCTCGGACAGACGTGAGGCTCGGTGGTGCTCAGCGTTCGACGGGGCGGACCGTGACCGAGGTGGTCGAGAGGGTGGCCTCCACCCAGATCTCGGCGCCGCGCTCGACCGGGACGGCGCTCTTCGCGGCGTACTTCACGGTCTGGCCCGCGAGTCGCAGCAGCACCTCGCCGTAGCCGTCGGCCGGGATCGGCGTGACGACGGAGCCCGAGGTGCCGACGAGGTCGTCGCCGCGCGGGGTGGCGGTGGTCTGATCCCTCATCAGGGCCTGGCTGAACTTCCAGGTCAGCCAGGCCGCGACGACGCCCGCCGCGGCACCGGCCGTGACGGCCACCGGCGTTCCGACGCCCGTGGTGCCGAGGACGATCGCACCGCCGAAGCCGAGCATGGAGAGGAAACCGGCGATGACGGGCAGGGACAGCAGACCGTCGAAGAAACCGTTCAGCAGACCGCCCAGGGCGTCACCGAGGAGGCCTTCGAGGATTCCGTCGAAGATCAGCGAGAGGACGAGGAGAACGACTCCCGCAATGCCGAGACCGAGAAGGACGGTCATGTGATCACTCCCCCGGTGTTCGGAAATCCCCCGAAATGTTTCCGTCGAACTGGCTGAATGGTCCCATACGGTGCCCGCCAGGGGTACTGCCGGAGTCCGGCAGTCTTTACGCCGTCCTGATGCCGGAAAGCTGCTCGGCGAGCGTGTCGAGCGACTGGAACGTGGCCCCGAGCAGGGCGACGTGCTTCCACCGCAGCACACCGTCGGGTCCGATCAGGAAGACGGAGCGGCGCACCCCGATACCGGGCGCCGTGACCCCGTAGGCCCGGGCGGTCTCCCGTCCCGTGTCGGCCAGCAACGGCATGCGCAGGCCGTGACCGCGGGCGAAGGACTCATGGCTGTCCACACCCTGTGGACTGATTCCCCAGACCTCGGCGTCGAGCCCCTCGAAGGTCTCCAGGCCCGAGGAGTAGGAGCAGAGCTGCTTGGTGCAGACCGCCGTGTTGTCACCGGGGTAGAAGGCGAGGACGACGGCCCGGCCGCGTGCGGCGGAGAGCGTGTGGTCACGACGCTCGAAGGTGTCGCCGGTGAGTACGCCTCCGGGAAGGGTGAAGTCCGGTGCGGGGCTGCCGATCTGAGGTCCTGACGCCATGTCGTGGCTCCTTGGGTCGCGTACGGGAGGGCCTTCGTGCTTCGTACAGTGAACGGCACTTTCCACACATCGACGCGTTCGACCCATCCGTACGCCGTCCGGCACCGAATATGGAACAGAGCGCGGGCGCCGGAGCCCGGCGCCTCGATCTGGAGGTACGTGTGGCCGAACGAACGCCGTCGGCAGCGGTGCTCATCCTCCACGGCGGCTACGAGACCGGCATCGAGGCGCCGGCCCCCGGCGCCCTGAACCTCCCCGGCCTGCGCATGCTGCCCGTCTCGCGCGTCGTGGCCCGCGCGGTGCGCGGGGACTCCGGTGTGCGCGTGCAGCGGGTCCGCTACACGCACCGCGGCTGGAACGGATCCCGCGAGGACCCGCTGCACGACGCCCTGCGGGTGCTCGACGCCCTGCGGCGCGAGGCGGGGGACATCCCGGTGGTCCTCCTCGGCCACTCCATGGGGGCCCGCGCCGCCCTCCACGCCGCGGGGCACCCGCTGGTCCGCGCGGTGGTCGGACTCGCGCCGTGGTGCCCGCCCGGCGATCCGGTGACGCAGCTGGCGGGGCGCGACGTCGTCCTGCTGCACAGCACCCGGGACCGGGTGACGAGCCCTCTGGCGTCCCAGTCCCTCACGGCCAGGGCGCGCCGCGCGGGCGCCCGCACCTGTCTGGTGACGATCCCCGGCAGTGACCACGCGATGATCCGAAGGGCCCCGGCCTGGCACCACCTGGCGGGACTGCTGGTCACGGGACTGCTGGGGATGACCCCGGTGCCCAGCCGGGTGGCGGCGGCCTTCGGGCTGCCGCCCGGTGCGGCGGCCTCGGAGGGCACCCTGTCCCTGGACGGGCTCGACACCGACGGGCAGCGCCCGCGGAGATGCGGGGCGGTGCGCGGCGGCAGAGGATGAGGGTCCGGACGCCGGCCCGGCCCGTGCGTGCCGACCTCTCCGCACCCGCCGGGTACGCATCCCTCTGGAGGCTCCGTTGCAGGCCGAAGAGCACGCCGACCGGCCGCTCCCCGACGTGCGGGCGCTGGACGCGCTCGTCGGCGGGAGCCCGGCAGGAGTGGCCGTGTTCGACGAGGATCTGCGCTACGTGTATGTGAACCCGGCACTCGAACGGCTCAACGGCGTGCCGGCGGCGGCGCACCTGGGCCGGACCATCGCAGAGGTGCTGCCGGACGTCGACGTCCGGCTGGACGTCCTGCGCCGGGTGCTGGCCGACGGACGGCCCCGCGAACTCACCACGAGCGGGCAGACCTGGGTGGACTCCGCGGTGAAGCGGCGTTACTGGCGCGGCGCCTGCCACCGGCTCCAGGAGGGAGGCCGGGTGAGCGGGCTGATGGTGATCGCCCAGGAGATCACCGCCACACAGAACGAGCGGGAGGAACTGCTGCGGGCCAGGAGCTACCTGACGCTCCTGGACAACGCGGCCGTCAGCATCGGTACGACGCTCGACGTGAGGACGACCTGTCAGGAACTCGCTGATTTCGTGGTGCCCTTGATGGCCGACGTCGCCGTGGTGGAGATGATCCCCCGGGACGTCGGCCACACTCGGCGTGAACCACCGGCCGGGGTCCTCCGGCTTCGGCGGGCCGGAGTGGCCACCGTCCCTGAACTCGCCGATGCAATCGCGCAGTTCGGTGGCCCGGGTGCGGACATCGACTACCAGGACGACGCGGCCGTACCGCGCTGCCTGGCCGCCGACGGGCCGGTGGTCGAGAACCTCTACGGGGACGAGCGGCTCAGCCGCGCCGCACCCAGCCCCGAACGGGTCGAGGCCTACCGGGCCATCGGGCTGCACTCGGCGGTCGCCGTACCGCTCACCGCGAGAGGGCGGCCGCTGGGTGTGCTCAGTCTGCTGCGGGCCGGCGACTCCCCTCCCTTCACCGAAGGGCTGGACGTCGTCGTCGCCCGGACGCTCGCGGGCCGCGCCGCGGTCGACATCGACCACGCGTACCGCTACACCCACGAGCACCGCATCGCCGGTGAGCTCCAGCGGTCCCTGCTCTCCGAGCCCCGGGGGCCGAATCCGGGCATCGAGATCGCTTCGCTCTATCTGCCCGCAGGGGCGGGGGCGTTGGTGGGCGGCGACTGGTTCGACGCCATCCCGCTGCAGGGCGGACGCCATCTGAAGGTGATGGGCGACGTGATGGGCCACGGGGTGGAGGCCGCGGTCGCCATGAGCAACTACCGCTCGATGCTGCGCATCATGGCCGAGGACGACCAGCCGCCGCACCGCATTCTCGAACGGCTCGACAAGGCGGTGGAGCAGTCGGGGCTCGATCGGGCGGCGACCTGTCTGGTCGCGGTCGTGGACCGGCGTGAGGGGGTCTGCGAGGTGGCCAGCGCGGGTCATCCGCCCCCGGTGCTCATCGACCCGGGAGCGTCCCGGGCGCGGGTGGCGCCGCTGGTGGCGGGGCCACCGCTGGGCACGGGCTTCGGCGGGTACCGGACGACCGTGGTGCCGTGCGGTCCCGGGACGGTGCTGTTCATGTACACGGACGGACTGGTGGAACGCCGGGGCGAGGACATCGACGTGTCGATCGAACGGCTGACCCGGCTCACCCTGCCCGCCGGCGGGCGGCTCGAGGACCTGCTGGACGAGGTCGTGGACCGGTTCGCGGACACGGCCGAGGATGACATCGCGGTACTCGTCTCGCGGAGCCGGGGCTACTGAACGCCCTTTCCGTACAAGGGTTTCACGGGTCAAGGAGACTTCGCCCTGGGCGTTGTCGGTGGCCGGTGCGAGGATCTCCCGCATGGGACCTCTGCTCCTCACCGACATCGAAGCCGCCGTCCGCGACAGCTGGGGCGCCGACACCACCACGCCCGTGCACCGGCCGGACTGGGACCCGGGGAATCCGGCCCGTGACCAGTGCGGCGTCACCGCCCTCGTCGTCAACGACCTGCTGGGCGGTGAGCTGATCCGGGGCGAGGTGCGGGTCGACGGCGAGTGCGTCGACTTCCACTGGTGGAACCGCCTGGGCGCGGGTTTGGAGATCGACCTGACCCGGGAGCAGTTCGCCCCGCACGAGATCGTGACCGACGGCGTGGCCGTGGAAAGGCAGGCGGAGATCGTACGGCTCCGCGAGGAGTACGAGCTGCTGAGTGCCCGGGTGCTGGAGAGGCTGCGGGAGCGGGTGCGGTGACCGCGCCGGCCGGCCGCGTCGCCGGTCAGCGCGCCGGCTGCCGGGAGCGCCCGCGCAGCCGGCGCAGGACGAGCAGCGCGGAGGTGATCAGGGGCAGGAGCCCCGCCACGGTGTTCGCGGCGGTCAGCTTGTCCTGGGTTCCCCGGGCCCTGCGCAGCTGCTTGACGGTGCGGACGACGGCGATCGTGCTGCTGCCGAGGCTCATGAGCAGGCCGACCTTGGAGTTCGCGGCTTTCCTGGGCATCCGTGTCCCTCCGGTTGCATCGCTGCGCGGCCCCTTCCTCCACGTAACGGGCTCCGGGGCGGGTCCGCAATCGGGGCCGCCCGGCTCGTCGGGGTGAAGGGTGTCGCGCAGGTGCCGGGGCTGTCCGGCCGCGTGGGTCAGGCGAAGAGGAAACCGGCGGCCGTCGCCGCGCCGGCCGCGGCTCCCGCGACCGTCTGGCCCACCGAGTGGTAGCGCAGTACCACCCGTGACCAGCACACGGCGAGGGCCGCCGCGCCCGCGCACAGCCACCACGGAGAGTGCGCGACGCTGAGGAGGGCGACCACGGCCGACGCGACCGCGGAGTCGACCGAGATCTTCCAGAACGCGTTGACCGCCAGGAGCACGGTCGTCATGACCCACAGGGAGACCATCGCGATCAGGATGCCGAGGGGGGCGTCGCCCAGGATCATGATCAGCGCGCCGGTGCCGAGCGAGCCCAGGATCACCAGGAAGATGGGCGCCCGCTGGGTCCGGTCCACGACGTGACGGTCGCCCCAGGTGCCGCGACCGCGCTCCCACTCGATGTAGCCGGCGGGGACCAGGCCGGCGCAGAGGGCGCCGAGGAAGCCCCAGGGGAGCCCGGTCCAGTCACCGGCCGAGGCCAGTCCGATGGCGAGCATGCCGAAGAGCAGCACATTGCGGGGCTGCAGGACGTCCGTGACCGCGCGGGCCACCGTCGTGGTCGTTCCGGTGCCGCTCATGCCGTGTGTGCTCCAGTCCGCGCGTGCCGCGCGACGTCGCCGGCCGCGCGTCGATGTAGCCCTTCACGACGGGGGATGCGTGAAGGGCTACCCGTGCAGTATGACCGTTCGCCGGTCCGCCGACAACTGACCGGTCGGTCAGCCTCGTTGAGGTGCCCACCTGGCTACGGAGCGCTCCGGGCGGGCGTCGCACCGCACATGTCCTCGCGCGGGCGGTGGTGGGGACGGCGGAAACCTGTTCCAGCGGCAATAGACATGACCTATCGGTACGCCTAGGGTTTCTTGTGCAGCCAGGTCATATCGGTGGCCCGGTGCGCAGCAGAAGAGGTGCAGATGCCCCCGGAATCCCCGTCGCGTTCCACGGACCGTCTCGACGACGACGACTACCCCGCGTACACCATGGGGCGGGCCGCGGAGATGATCGGTGCGACGCCAGGCTTCCTCAGGGCCATCGGCGAGGCCCGCCTGATCACGCCGCTGCGTTCCGAGGGCGGCCACCGCCGCTACTCGCGCTACCAGCTGCGTATCGCCGCGCGGGCCCGTGAGCTGGTGGACTCCGGCACACCGATCGAGGCGGCCTGCCGCATCGTCATCCTGGAGGACCAGCTCGAGGAGGCCCTGCGCCTCAACGAGGAACTGCGCCGGCCTGCGGCCGACCGGACCGGCCCCGATTCCTGAGCGGCCCGCGGGCGCATATCTGTTTCGGCGGGCACAGAAATACGCGTAATGAGCGGTGAGAGTTTATGCCGTTCCTGATGGAGCGGTGGCACAGTGATATGACCTACAGCTCACTTGTGACCGAATCGTGCTACTGTTGATCTCAGTTGCAGTTGTGGTTCCCAAAACTTCAAGTGCACTCGTCGGTTTCACTCCGGCGGGGGCGCTTTTGTATTTCCGGTCTCTTCCGGACGGGGCAATCATTTGCGGCGACGTAGGGCCCGCACGGTGTGGGCCCACGAGCAACGCCCCGAAGGAGATTTGACATGGCTACCGGTACCGTGAAGTGGTTCAACTCGGAAAAGGGCTTCGGCTTCATCGAGCAGGAGGGTGGCGGCGCTGACGTCTTCGCCCACTACTCGAACATCGCCGCCCAGGGCTTCCGCGAGCTGCAGGAAGGCCAGAAGGTGAACTTCGACGTCACGCAGGGCCAGAAGGGCCCGCAGGCGGAGAACATCACCCCCGCCTGATCCTCAGGTCGTACGACGCAGCTGGGGCCCGCACCTTGGGGTGCGGGCCCCAGCTCGTTGTGTTTTTCCCGGCCGTGCCGGGGCCGGTGCACCTCGCAGGTTAATTCCTGATGTGTGCGGGTCACGCGCCCGGCGGTCATATGCAGTCATGATGGAGTGCCGAATTCGGATTGTTAATCCGATGGGCAGACTTCGTTCTTCGTTATTTCACCGGCTCGTTCTTGCGATTCTTGGCGCCGTACATGGCTGCAGCCGCCCGGAAAGAATCCCTCGATACGTGCCATTCGAGGGAAGGGTTCCCAGTTGAACCGCGATCGCACCGCTCGCACGAATGACCGATTTTCTCGGACCCGCTCCGGCGGGTCCGCCGGCAGCCGCACCGCCAACGGATTCCGCTCCGCGGGGTCCGGCCGGCAGGGCGCCCCGGGTTCGCAGGGGCGCTCCGGCGGCCCGAAGCGCTCCGGTGGCTACGGCCGCCGCTCCTCCGCCGTCACGGGTGAGTTCGCGCTGCCGGTGACCATCACCCCCGCCCTCCCCGCCGCCGAGGCCTTCGCGGACCTCGACATGCCGGAGCCGCTGCTGGCGGCGCTGGCCGCCGAGGGCGTGTCCGTGCCGTTCCCGATCCAGGCGGCCACCCTGCCGAACTCGCTCGCCGGACGGGACGTCCTGGGCCGCGGCCGCACCGGATCGGGCAAGACGCTCGCCTTCGGTCTGGCCCTGCTGGCCCGGACCGCGGGCAACCGCGCCGACGCGCGCCGCCCGCTGGCCCTGGTCCTCGTGCCCACCCGGGAACTGGCCCAGCAGGTCACCGACGCGCTCACCCCGTACGCCCGCTCCCTCAGGCTCAGGCTCGCCACGGTCGTCGGCGGCATGTCGATCGGCCGCCAGGCCAGCGCGCTGCGCGGGGGCGCCGAAGTGGTGGTCGCCACCCCGGGCCGGCTCAAGGACCTCATCGAGCGCGGCGACTGCAAGCTCGACCGGGTCGCCATCACCGTCCTCGACGAGGCCGACCAGATGGCCGACATGGGCTTCATGCCCCAGGTCACCGAGCTGCTGGACCAGGTCAACCCCGAGGGCCAGCGGATGCTGTTCTCGGCCACCCTGGACCGCAACGTCGACCTGCTGGTCCGCCGTTACCTGCACGACCCGGTCGTCCACTCGGTGGACCCCGCCGCCGGTGCGGTGACGACGATGGAGCACCACGTGCTCTACGTCCAGGGCGCGGACAAGTACGCGACGACGACCGAGATCGCCGCCCGCGACGGCCGGGTGATCATGTTCCTGGACACCAAGCACGCCGTGGACAAGCTCACCGACCACCTGCTGAGCAGCGGCGTGCGGGCGGCCGCTCTGCACGGCGGCAAGTCGCAGCCGCAGCGCACCCGCACCCTCGACCGGTTCAAGACCGGCCATGTCACGGTGCTGGTCGCCACGAACGTCGCGGCCCGCGGCATCCACGTCGACAACCTCGACCTGGTCGTCAACGTCGACCCGCCCAGCGACCACAAGGACTACCTGCACCGCGGCGGGCGCACCGCGCGTGCCGGGGAGTCCGGCAGTGTCGTCACGCTCGTGCTGCCCAACCAGCGCCGCGACATGACCCGGCTGATGGCCGACGCGGGAATCACGCCGCAGGTCGCCCAGGTCCGTTCCGGTGAGGCCGAACTGAACCGCATCACTGGGGCCCAGGCGCCGTCCGGGGTGCCCGTGACCATCAGCTCGCCGGTGGCGGAGCGCGGCAAGGGCAACGGCTCCCGTCCCCGTGGCCGGCGCGGCGCGCGTCCCGGGCAGGGGCGGCGTTCCAACGCCGGCACCCCGACGCCGGAGGCACGTGCCGCAGCGGCTCAGCGCCGGACCAACAAGGCCGCGTAGCCACCCGGCCCGTCCTTCCCCGCACGCACCCGCACCCCCGAGGCCTCCTGGTCCGGGGGTGCGGTGTGTGCGAGGGGGAGGATGCCGGGAATGTCTGTAACAGTTCCCCGGCGGTGACTCGTGTCCGCGTCCGTGCCCGTCCGCCTGCCGAGAAGATCGTTCCGGTGCCGCACGGACGGCGGCGGGCGAGGGGAGCGGGACGAGATGAAGAGCAAGCTGACCGTGCTGGGGGTGGCCGTTCTGGCGTCCGTGCTCCCGGCGGGGGCGGCCCAGGCGGACGAGACCCACACCGGCTCGCACAACGGGCCGCAGGTGGCGCTGATCGCGACGGGCCAGATCGACGACCCCCTGGAGGACGTCCTGGAGCACGCCACGGTGCTCGGCACGACGTACGTCATCGGCTGAGAGGACGGCCGGGACCCGGGCGGGGCCGGGGGCCAAGCCGCCCGATCCCGCTCCGCCCGTTCAGGGAGTGAGGATCAGCTTCCCGGTGGTCCGGCGCGCGAGCAGGTCCTCGTGGGCCTGCCGGGCGTCGGCGAGCGGGTAGCTGCCGCCGGTCACGGGCGCGAGGCGGCCCTCGGCGACCAGGGCGAAGAGCTCCTTCAGGGGCCCGGAGACCGCGTCGGGAGCGGCGAGGGTGGGACGCAGCCAGAATCCGACGACGGAGGCGTTGAGGCGGCCGAGCCGGGCCGGATCGACGGCGGTGAAGCCGGCGCGGGCGGAGTTGCCGTACGTGACCAGCCGGCCGAAGGACGCCAGTGAGTCCAGAGCCTGGTCGAAGAGCTCCCCGCCGACGGCGTCCAGGACGACGTCCGCCTTCTCCGCGAGGGGATAGGTGATCACCGCGTCCGCGCCGAGTTCCAGGGCGAGCCGCTCCTTGGCCGGGCCGGTGGCCTGAGCGAGCACCCGGCCCGCCCCGAACTCCCTGGCCAGCTGGACGGCGAGGCTGCCGACGCCGCCCGCCGCGGAGTGCACGACGACGCTCTCACCGCGACGCAGCCGGGCCGCAGACCGCAGCAGGTGCCAGGCGGTCAGCCCCTGCACCATGAGGGCGAGTGCGTGGGCCGCCTCCAGGTCCTCGGGGATCTCCAGGACGGCGGACTCCTTGGCGGTGACCTGCTCCGCGTATCCGTGCGAGACCCGTGCCAGCACCCGCCTCCCGTCCGGTGTGCGGCCCACGACCTCGCTGCCCGGTACGTGCGGGAGGGCGTCGGCGCCGAGATAGGAGCCGTCCGTCTGATGGGTGTCGGCGAAGTTCACCCCGGCGGCCTCGACGGTGAGGAGCAGCTCTCCGGGGCCGGGCACGGGGGAGGCCAGTTCCACGGGGCGGAGTACTTCGGGACCACCGAAGTGGTCGAACTGGATAGCGAGCATGCCGCACGGTACCGCGGGGCGCTCGCGGGGCCCTGGGTTCTGTGGCTCTGCATCCTCTTTTGTCAGAAGTGAAGCCGAAAACAGCATAAACGGTCTGTTTTTTCGTCGCTCCGGGTCGATGTCCACGAGGCGCGGAACGGACAGCCGCTGCCGTAACGGCCACCGTCCCGCACGCACCGCATCCGGGGCGGATCCCGGCAGGACCGCGCGGTACGTGATCGGCCGTGGCCACGGCCGGGGCGCCCTGCCAGACTGCCGCCATGAGCGATCTTCTCCACGACAGAGTCGTCCTGATCACCGGGGCGAGCAGCGGTATCGGTGCGTCGGCGGCCCGGGTGTTCTCGCAGGAAGGCGCGACGGTCGTCCTGGCCGCGCGCCGGGAGGACCGACTGGCTTCGCTGGTGACGGAGTTGAAGGACAAGGGGGCCCAGGCCTCCTATGTCGTCTGTGACGTCACGGTCCCGCAGGACGCCGCGCGGGCCGTGGACTTCACGGTCGACACCTACGGCCGGCTGGACTCCGCCTTCAACAACGCGGGGCTGGGGGGTGACCGGACTCCCCTTCACCTCATGGGCGATGACGTCTACGACGCGGTCATGGACACCAACGTGCGCGGCGTCTGGAACTGCCTCCGCCACGAGATAGCGGCCATGCTGCAGAACCCCCGAGGCTGCTCCATCGTGAACAACAGCAGTGTGGGCGGGCTGGTGGCCATACCGGCGGCCGCGCCCTACATAGCGGCGAAGCACGCCGTCGTGGGCCTCACCAGGGCCGCCGCGGACGAGTACGCGAAGCAGGGCATCAGGGTCAACGCCGTTGCGCCGGGAACGACGCGCAGCGAGATCACGGCGGACTGGTTCGGGCGCAACCCGGGCCTGGAGGAGATGGTCAACAGCATGACGCCGCAGGGGCGTACGGCGGAGCCCGAGGAGATCGCGAACGCGGCCGCCTGGCTGCTCAGCGACCGCTGCCCGTTCCTCACGGGCACGGTCATGCCGGTGGACGGCGGGTTCGTCAACCAGTAGCGCGCCCGGCCCCGGCCGTCGTCAGCCGCAGGGTCCGCTCAGCCGGCTCCGGAAAACCGTTTCCCCGTCCTGTGTCGCCGTGACCAGGACGGAGGTCTCCCCGGGGGCGGCGGGCAGGACCTCCGCCTCGATCCAGCAGGGGCGGTCGAACTCGGCGTAGCGCTCGAACGCGCTGGTGACGGTGGTCGCCTCGAAGTCCGCCGGGTGCACTGTGGCGTTCGCGGCCTGATGTGCCGCTTCCATGAGGGCGAGCCCCGGGACGTGGTCCACAGGGTGGTCGTAGAGCACCGCGTTGTCCACGTCGTTGCGTAACTGCCAGTGCCGGGGGTGGTCACCGGCCGACAGGACCACGTCGACGGGCCTGCTCCGGCCGACGGTGCGGGGTTCGACCGGAGCGGGCAACGGCCACGCGTTCCAGTCGACGTCGAAGTGCTCGCCGCGAAGCCGGCGGTACACGCGCGTGGAGAGCCAGCCGAATTCGGAATCCGCGCGGGCCACCATGCTGCCGTCCCGGAGGATGCGGAAGTCCATGTCCAGCGAACTGACCCTGTTCCCCCGCACCTTGGCATTCTTGACGGTGACCTCGACAGTAAGGTCGCAGGGCGCGTCGGCGGGTACTGCGAAGCCGGGCGCGACCGTGAAGTCGAAGTAGCTCAGCACGGTGTGATCGGAAAGGGGTGCGCCGTACGCCGCGTGCGCGATGGTCAGACCGCTCTGCCGGACGGTCTGTGTGAGCATCCGCATGTCGTAGGCCGAACCGGCAGCGGGGCCGGCCACCTCGCGGAGAGCGAGAACTCGCCATCTTCCTCGCGCTGCCAGGACGTGAGGAGAACCATGTCGGAACGTCCCAGGTGGACGTACTCCTTGTGGATGCCGTTCCGTCCCTCGGCCGCGGAGAGCGGGGGGCACGGAACAGCGGGTATGTCGGGCACGGCCCTCCCGGACATGGCGCAAAATAGTTGTTACGGCGCTGATATGATACCGGCTCACCGGTACTTTTTGAAGTAGCGTCATGCACGTTCAAAGGGGAGCGCGAGTTGGCACGACAGCAACGGGCGATCCGCACGCGCCGGATCTTTCTGCAAGCCGCCGCCGAGGTCTTCGACGAGCACGGCTACGACGCAGCCACCATCGCCGCGATCCTCGACCGGGCAGGGCTCACGCGGGGTTCCCTCTACTTCCACTTCACGTCGAAGGAAGAGCTGGCCCGCGGTGTCCTCCAGGAGGCTGTGACCTCGGACGGGGTCACTCCGCAGACCTTCAAGCTGCAGGAGTGGATCGACATGGCGCTCCTGCTCGCCTACCGGCTGCCCAGGGAGCCCCTGCTCAGCGCCTCGATCCGGCTGTCCGTCGACCCACGGGCGCGCAGCCTCTTCGGTACCCGCTGGCCGGACTGGATCGCCATCGGGACGGAGATGCTGACCGAGGCCAAGGAGCGCGGTGAGCTCCTTCCGCACGTCGATCCGGAGGCCACGTCCCGGCTGGTCGTCGGGGCGTGGACCGGGGTTCAGCTGGTGACCGAGTCCATGGCCGAGCCGCCGGACCTGGTCGCCGAGATATCGGCGCTCTTCGAGCTCATCCTCCCCAACAACGCGGTCCCCGGGGTGCTGGCCCGGCTCGACACGTCCCCGCACCGTGCGGCACGGATCATGGAGCAGCAGGCGGTCGCCGCTTCCTGACCGCTCGGAGGGTGATGTGCGGCGCGCTGCCACATGTCACCCGATCGGGTGCCGGGTGCCTGCGACGTGGCTGGTCAGCACGCATGGTGGCCCTATGTGGCTTCGCCGAACAGTCGTGTGCGCCATGGTCGTGCCGCTCGCCTTCCTGGTGTTCCGGGACGCGCCGGTACGGCTTGTCGGGCCCGACCGCGCCGCCGCGAAGCCGGCGGAGCCGGCCGCGGCCCCCAGGCCCGCGATCGTCAGCCGGGCGCAGTGGCACGCGGACGAGAGCATGGTGAAGGAGGACGCGGTGTACACGGGGACGGTCAAGGCCGTCTTCGTCCACCACACCGGCCACACCAACCGGTACGACTGCGCCGATGCCCCCAGGATGCTCCGGGCGATGGAGGAGATGCACGTCCGGGGCGAGGGCTGGGACGACATCGGCTACAACTTCGTCGTCGACCGCTGCGGCACCGTCTACGAGGGCCGGGCGGGCGGTGTCGCCCGCTCCGTGCGCGGGGCCCACACCACCGGGTTCAACGCGCACAGCGTGGGGATCGCGGCCCTGGGCACCTTCGACCCCGGCGTTCCGGTGCCGAAGGCACTCATCGAGGGCATCGCGAAGGTGGGCGCGTGGAAGCTGGACCGGAGCGTCGACCCCCGGGGCTTCGTGCGGATGGTCTCGACGAACGACGAGAGCCTGTACGAGCGCGGCGAGGTCGTGTACCTCCATGCCGTCGCCGGTCATCGCGACACCTTCCAGACGTACTGCCCCGGAGAGGCCCTCTACGCGCAACTCCCGGCGATCCGGAACGAGATGGCCCGGTTGCGGGACCGGAAGCGCTGAGGCCCCGCGCGGTCGTCTACCCCGCGACGTACTGGGTGAGGACGGCCTGCACCTCGTAGATGTCGACCCCCTTGGTGAACGTCTTCTGGATCGGGGTGGCGGAGCCGGAGACCCAGATCTTCAGCTCGGCGTCCAGGTCGAAGGTCCCCGCCGTCTCCACCGCGAAGTGCGTGATGCTCCGGTAGGGCACGGAGTGGTACTCCACCTTCTTGCCGGTGATCCCCTGCTTGTCGATGAGGACGAGCCTGCGGTCGGTGAAGAGGATCGTGTCGCGGATCAGCAGGTACGCGGCGTGCACCTGCTCGCCCTGCCCCAGAAGGCGCGCGTAGTCGCGTTGTGCCGCGGCCGGATCGACGGTGTGAGCGTTGCCGAACAGTGCCATGGAAGTCCCTCCACCCGAGTGAATGTGCGGGCGTTGAACGCGTCAAAGCCCCGGAAAAAGATTATCGGCGGCTTATCTGTTCGTGCCCCAGCACACCTCTCGAGCACAGCGGAGGAAATACCGTCATGCCGGCATCACCCCTCGCCAAGCGGCCCGTCGAATCGGTGCTCGCCCTTCTGCTCGTCCTCCTGAGCGTGCTCGGCCTCGCCGGCCGCAGTGCCGCGGACGCCCCGGCCAAGGCACCCGCCCAGGCCGCCCCCGCCCAGGTCGCCCCCGCCCGGGCCGTGGTCGCGCCGACCGTCGTCGCGCCGACCGTCACGGCGGGCACGGACTGGGACCGCATCGCCGAGTGCGAGAGCAGCGGCCGCTGGAACATCAACACCGGCAACGGCTACCACGGCGGACTGCAGTTCGCCCCCTCCACCTGGCGCGCCTACGGCGGCGGGCAGTACGCTCCCCGCGCCGACCTCGCCACCCGCTCCGAGCAGATCGCCGTCGGCGAACGCGTCGCACGCTCACAGGGAATGGGTGCCTGGCCCACATGTGGCCGCCTCGGCGCGAGCGGTACGTCGAGCTCCTCGTCCGGCCAGTCCTCCTCGTCCGGCCAGTCCTCCTCGTCCGGCGGTGCGGACCGGAGCGACGCCGCCCAGTCGGCCCCCTCCCGTCAGTCGAGCGGTAGTTCGAACGGCAACGCGGCCGACGACTCGTGGTCCGGCAACTCGTCGAGCGGGTCTTCGTCCGGCAGCACGAACAGTGACGGCAACGGCAGCCCCGCAAGCAGCGACAGCGGCGTGACTCACCACTCCGAGGACCTCGTCGACGAGGAGTCGTACGTCGTGGAGTCGGGGGACTGCCTCTCGACGATCGCCGAGCGCGCGGACGTGTCCGGTGGGTGGCACGCGCTGTACGAGAGGAACCGTGAGGTCCTGGACCAGGGGCCGCACCTCATCTTCCCCGGTCAGCGCCTCAGCCTGAACGTCTGAACGGAGAGATCACGATGGCTCTCCACCCTGGCGCACGTCCTCCCGGCACGCGGAGCGTGCGAGCCGGACGCCCGGTAATGACAGCGGGACCGGTTCTGATGCCCGGTGCACCTCACCGGCTGGCGGAGCCCGCCCCACGGACAGATCCGGACTCCTCGGGGGCCTCGTAGCTGCCGCACCCGGAGTTGTGACACGGCCCCGGGCCCCAGTGCGGGACGAAGATGCCAAGGGTCTTGTGCCGCGCCGGCACGGTCGCGACGGGTTGCTTGCAGGCCGGACACACGTACTCCGCCTGCCTGTCGGTCTGACGCTCGGTACTGGCCATGTCTTCACGGTAATCCCGAAGGGGACATCGACAAACTTTTCCGACTTTTTGCGCAATGCGTCGACGAAGGGACGTCCGGTCATGGCACGCGCACCGTCTCCGGCCGCAGTCCTGCTCTCCGTACACGCCGTCGTCCTCGACACGGACGGTGTGATCACCGACTCCGCCCCGACGCACGCCGCGGCCTGGAAACTGGCCTTCGACGCCTGTCTGGACCTCCACGAGGACCAGCCGCCCTTCGACGAGGTGGAGGACTACCGGCGCCACGTCGACGGCAGATCACGCGGGGACGGCGCCGCCGCCTTCCTCGCCTCCAGAGGCCTCGATCTTCCCGAGGGCAGCCCCGACGACCCACCGGGCACCGGGACGGTGTCGGCCGTCGCAGCCCGCAAGGACGAGGAGTTCACCCGGAGCATCCGCGCCCACCCGGTCGCGGTCTGGCCGGGAACGGTCCGCCTCCTGCACGTGCTGCACGGCGCGCGGGTGCCGCTCGCGGCCGCGTCGGCGTCCCGGCACGCGACCGAGCTGCTGGCGGGCGCCGGTCTCCTGGACCTGTTCACGGCGGTGGTCGACGGCAACGAGGCACGGCGCCTGGAGCTGCCCGGCAAACCGGACCCTGCCCTGTTCATCGAGGCGGCACGACGACTGGGGGTACCCGTGGGGGACACGGCTGTCGTGGAGGACGCGCTGGCCGGAGTGGAAGCGGGCCGACGGGGCGGCTTCGGGCTCGTCGTCGGGGTGGACCGTTCGGACAGCCCCGAGGGCGCCGCCGGTCTGCGGCGCCACGGCGCGGACCTCGTGGTGGCCGACCCGGGGGACCTGCTGATCACCGGGGAGGACTGATGGCGCGCGGCTGGACCTGGACGTACGAGGGATACGAACCGGAGAAGGAGCGTCTGCGCGAAGCCCTGTGCACGCTCGGCAACGGTTACTTCGCGACCCGGGGAGCCGCGCCCGAGACACCCGCGGGCGGGGTCCACTACCCCGGCACGTATGTCGCGGGCTGCTACAACCGGCTGACCTCCTCCGTCCAGGGACGCCAGGTCGAGAACGAGGACATGGTCAACCTCCCCGACTGGCTGCCGCTGCGCTACCGCGTCCACCCCGCCGGCGCCCACCCCGGCCCATGGCTGACCCCCGACCACGACCACCTCGTGGAGCACCGGCAGTCGCTCGACCTGCGCGGCGGGATCCTGACCCGCCGCTCGGTCTACGAGGACGCGGCCAGCCGCGGCTGACGGTGGAGCAGGAACGCCTGGTGCACATGGGGGACCCCCATCTCGCGGCGCTGCACACGGTGTTCACCGCCGAAGGATGGTCGGGTGAGCTGGAGGTGGAGTCGGGGATCGACGGCGACGTCCGCAACAGCGGAGTCGCGCGCTACCGCCAGCTGGCCGACCGCCACCTCACCGGCTGGGAGACCGGCACGGAACCGGGCTCCGTGGTGTGGCTGCGCTGCCACACGGTGGAGTCGGACATCGGCATCGCCCTGGCCGCCCGCACCGTGGCCTCCTGCGGACCGGAACGCAACGGCGAACACCGGGCGGAACCCAGGCAGGAGCAGCGCGCGGTCCACCAGACGCTGCTGCTCCCGCTCGCCCCGGACCGGGACGCGGTCGTCGACAAGACGGTCGGCCTCTACACCTCCCGCGACCCCGCGATCGGCAGTCCGCTGCGGGCCGCGGTGTCGGTGGTGGAGGAGGCCCCGGTGTACGCGCGGCTCCGGTCCTCGCACCGCCGGGCCTGGGCGGACCTGTGGCAGCAGGTCAAGCTGGAGGTGCCGGGCGAGCCGGGACGCATCCTGCGGCTGCACCTCTTCCACGTGCTCCAGACCCTCTCCCCGCACACCGCGGAACTCGACGTCGGGGTACCGGCCAGAGGTCTGCACGGGGAGGCGTACCGGGGCCACGTCTTCTGGGACGAGCTGTTCGTCCTGCCCTTCCTGAACATGCATCTCCCCGAGGTCTCCCGGGGGCTGCTCGACTACCGCCACCGGCGGCTCCCCGCGGCCTGCGCAGCCGCGGAGGCCGCGGGCAGGGTGGGGGCGATGTACCCGTGGCAGAGTGCCGACGAGGGGCGCGAGGAGACCCAGGAGGTCCACCTCAACCCGCGCTCGGGGCGCTGGCTGCCCGACCGTTCACGGCTGCAGCACCATGTCGGCTCGGCGGTGGCGTACAACGTGTGGCAGTACTGCCAGGCCACCGGCGACACGGAGTACCTCTACTCCAAGGGCGCCGAGATGCTGGTGCAGATCGCCCGTTTCTGGGCGGACAGCGCCGAGTGGGACGACGGCCTGGCTCGCTACCGCATCCGGGGCGTCGTCGGACCCGACGAGTACCACGACGCCTATCCGGACTCCGACGCGGCGGGGCTCGACGACAACACGTACACGAACGTGACGGCGGCCTGGGTGCTCGCGCGGGCCGGAGAGCTCTTCCGTGACCTGCCCCCGAGCCGTTCACGGCAGCTCCTGGACCTGATCCGGATGGACCCGGCGGAGACGGACCGCTGGGACGACATCTCCCGGAAGCTGTACGTGCCCCACCACCAGGGCGTCATCAGCCAGTTCGCCGGTTACGGGGACCTGAAGGAGCTGGACTGGGAGGCGTACCGGCAGCGGTACGGGGACATCCGGCGCCTCGACCGGATCCTGGAGGCGGAGGGCGACACGGCCAACCGCTACCAGGCGTCCAAGCAGGCCGACGTGCTGATGCTGGGCTACCTCTTCTCACCGAAGGAACTTGCCGCGCTGTTCCGCCGGCTCGGTCACACGCTCGACGACGAGGCGTGGCGGGCCACCGTCGACTACTACGTGGGGCGGACGAGCCACGGCTCCACCCTCAGTTCCCTCGTCCACGCCTGGGTCCTGGCCAGGGTCAACCGGGACGAGGCCTGGCGGTACTGCGAGGAGGCGCTGATCGGCGACGTGGCCGACATCCAGGGCGGCACGACGGAGGAAGGCATCCACCTGGGGGCGATGGCGGGCACCCTCGACTTCGTGCAGCGCGGGATGACGGGGCTGGAGACCCGCGACGACGCCCTGTGGCTCGCTCCGGCCACCCTGCCGCAGCTCTCGAAGTTCCGGATGCGGCTCCGCTTCCGCCGGCACTGGGACGTGGACCTGCGCCTGCGCGCCGAGCGGCTGCGGATCGCGGTGCCGGACTCGGAACGGCCGGGCGTACGCGTCAGGCTGGACGGCAGCGCGTACGTCGTCGATCCCGGCACGTCCCGGTGGCTGGAGCTGCCCGACGACCCGTCCGGCGGATGGTGAACGGCCCTTACGGCATGCCTCGTCGACACCGCGTTCTCCGGCTCACGCCGGCCGGGAGGACACCAGCACGCCGATCTTGTCGATGCGGTGCTCCGGGTTGTGGTGGGCGTCGCGCCAGAAGTTCCCGGCCGCGTCGTCCTCCGGGGTCGCGCAGGTGGAGAGGGTGATCATCGCCCGGGACGGCTTCTCACCCGGCTCGCCGGGCACCGCGGCCCGCTGCTCGGCGAGCGAGCGCTCGGACCGGAAGGACGTCTGCCGGGTCCCGGTGATCCGGTACTCGTACACCGTGCCGCCCTCCGTCACGAGGACCTTGTCCCCCTCGTCCAGTGACGGCAGCTCCCGGAAGGGGCCCCCGGCGGAAAGCCGGTGGGCCGTCACCAGGTAGTTCCCGACCTCACCGGGACCGACGCCGCCGTCCTCGCCGTACGGGGCGGCTGCCGCACCGCGGTCCTGGATCCGGGTTCCCGGCGCGTCGTCCGTCGTCCCCTCGTACGGCACGACGCGCAGGTCCCGCACCCCGATCGACGGGATGCCGAGTTCGGCGGTCTCCGAGCGCGCGCCGGTCCGGTCGGACGGCGGCCCGGTGGACGGGCCCGCCACGGCCGCCGGGGCCGGCGGCGGCTGCCCGGCACCGGCGGCCACGGCCGGTGCCCCGGCCGCCAGCACCACGACGGCCGCGCCGGCCACGGCCCGGGGAACGCCTCGGAGAGCATGAGCAGGGTGCATGGCGGGACCAGGATTCGGTAGCCGGTGGGTACCTGGGGCGGGCCCCGGAGCACGGCCCGCACCCTCCAGTACACCACCGGTCAGACGATCGTGTCGGGCGCGTCGAGCAGCTCGTGGACCTCCTCCGCGGTCAGTTCCGTGATCTCCTCGCCCACGAGCAGCCAGCGGGTGATCCCGACCGACTCCAGGAACGCCAGGTCGTGCCCGGCGATCATCAGCGCGCCCTCGTAGGACTCCAGCGCGCTCGTCAGCTGCCGCACGCTCGCCAGGTCGAGGTTGTTGGTCGGCTCGTCCAGCATCAGCAGTTGCGGGGCCGGTGTGGCGAGCATCGTGGCGGCGAGTGCGGCACGGAACCGCTCACCGCCCGAGAGGGTGCCCGCGGGCTGCTCGGCGCGTGCTCCCTTGAACAGGAAGCGGGCCAGCTGGGAGCGGATCTCGTTGTCGGTGGTCCCGGGCGCCGTGCGGGCCACGTTCCCGGCGACGCTCAGCCCGTCGTCGAGCACGTCGAGCCGCTGCGGCAGGAAGCGCAGCGGGACGTGGGCCTCGGCCTCGCCGGACGTGGGCGCGAGTTCCCCGGTGAGGGTGCGCAGCAGGGTCGTCTTCCCGGCCCCGTTGCGCCCGATCAGCGCGATGCGTTCGGGGCCCCGGACGTGGAACGTGCCGTCGCGCAGGGAACCGAAACGGGGGTGGAGCCCTTGTGCGCTCAGGACCGTCCGGCCTGCCGGGACAGCGGTGTGCGGGAGCCGAATCCTGATCTCGGCGTCGTCCCGGACAGCGTCCGACGCCGTGTCGAGCCGCTCCCGTGCCTCCTGGAGCCGGTCCTCGTGCAGGCCGCGGAGCTTGCCCGCCGCCTCCTGCGAGGACCTCTTGTGCGCGCCCGCGACGATCCTCGGCGCCCGCCGCTGGGCGTCCAGCTTCTTGTTGTGCCGCTGGCGGCGGGCCACCTTGATCCGGGCCTCCTCCAGCTCGCGCTTCTGACGGCGTACGTCGGACTCGGCGGACCGCACCATGCGTCCGGCCGCTTCCTGCTGGGTGGCCAGGGCCTCTTCGTAGGCCGACCAGCCGCCGCCGTACCAGCTCACGGAACCGGCGCGCAGTTCGGCGATTCGGTCCACGCGTTCCAGCAGGTCGAGGTCGTGGCTGACCACGACGAGGACGCCGGAGCGCCAGGACTCGACGGCCTCGTACAGCCGCCGGCGCGCGAACACGTCGAGGTTGTTCGTCGGTTCGTCGAGCAGCAGGACGTCGGGACGCTCCAGCAGCAGCGCCGCCAGCCGCAGCAGCACGGTCTCGCCGCCGGACATCTGCCCCACGGTGCGGTCGAGGCCGACGTCGGCGAGACCGAGCGACCCCAGGGTGGCAAGGGCCCGCTCCTCGACGTCCCAGTCGTCGCCGACCGTCTCGAAGTGCTCCTCGGCGACGTCGCCGGCCTCGATGGCGCGCAGCGCCGTACGCCGGCCGGTGATGCCGAGGGCGTCCTCGACGCGGAGGTGCGTGTCGAGGGTGAGGTTCTGAGGGAGGTAGGCGAGGTGGCCGCCGACGGTCACCGAGCCCGCGGAGGGCTTCAGCCGGCCAGCAGCCGCAGCAGCGTGGACTTGCCGGAGCCGTTGGTGCCGACGAGCCCGGTGCGTCCCCTGCTGACGGCGAGGGACAGCCCGTCGAAGACCTCCGTGCCGTCCGGCCACCGGAAGGACAGGGCGGAGCAGGTGAGGGAGGCGGCGGGCATGGTGGGGTGTGACATGTGGTCCTCGCAGTCGCAAGCGTGTGAACAGGGGCTTCGTGTGCGAGCACCACGCGGCGACCGGCCGGGACAGGATGGGGTGCGGTCCGCCGGAGAAACGGGGGACGGCTCATGCACCGAGGTCGCATCCACGCGGAGGGTCACGGGGCGGCAGGAAAGCCGACAGGGCGTGACTGGCTACGGCAGGAAGCCGTACCGCGCGATGATCGCGGGCCTCAGATGCGCAACGTCCACCTCTATCGGAGACGACAGGACTCAAAAACTCTACACCGGGGAGTGTCCGGGCGGGGTGGAACAGCACACGGACGGGAGGCCTGGAACGTTCGGCAGGCATCCCGTCCGCGCGCCGGGGACGGCTCAGGCTCCCCGCAGCCGCTCCGCCTCCTCGACGAGCCAGGCGGGCCGGACCATCTCGACGTTGCGGCCGGTGCCTTCGGCGGCCCGCACCGTCAGCGCAGGGTCTTCAGCATCTCCGCACCGAACGGCGTGATGTCCTCGGTGCGCCCGCGCAGGGTCTTCGCGGCCCACTCGGGGTCGGCGATCAGCGCACGGCCCACGGCGACCATGTCGAACTCGTCGCGCTCCATCCGGTCCAGCAACTGGTCGATACCGGTGACCGAGGAGCTGTCGCCCTGGAAGGCGCTGAAGAAGTCCCCGTCCAGGCCGACCGAACCGACGGTGACCGTCGGCCTTCCGCTGATCTTCTTCACCCACCCGGCGAGGTTCAGGTCGGAGTCCTCGAACTCAGGCAGCCAGTAGCGGCGGGTGGACGCGTGGAAGACGTCGACTCCGGCCTCGGCGAGCGGCGTGAGGAGGGCGTCCAGTTCCTCGGGCGTCCGGGCGAGCTTCGCCTCGTAGGCGTCCATCTTCCACTGGGACATGCGGAAGAAGAGCGGGAAGGAGTCGGACACGGCCGCGCGGCACGCCGCCACGATCTCCGCCGCGAAACGGGTACGCGCGACGATGCCGCCGCCGTACGCGTCGGTGCGGCGGTTGCTGCCCTCCCAGAGGAACTGGTCGATCAGGTAGCCGTGCGCACCGTGCAGCTCCACCCCGTCGAAGCCGAGGCGCTCAGCCGCGGCCGCCGCGTCCGCGAACGCGGTGATGACGTCGTCGAGGTCCTTCTGCGTCATCGCGCGGCCCTTGGGCTCTCCGGACAGGGACACACCCGACGGGCCGACCGGTTCCGCGTCCGCCACGGGCGGCGCGCCCTCGGCGCGTGTGACGCCCACGTGCCAGAGCTGCGGAATGATCGCCCCGCCCTCCCGGTGCACGGAGTCGACCACTCCCGACCAGCCCGCGAACGCGTTCTCGCCGTGGAACACCGGGATCCGCCCGCTCGTACCGGCCGAGGCGTGATCGACGTAGGTCCCCTCGGTGATGATCAGCCCCACGCCTCCGGCGGCCCGGCGGGCGTAGTAGTCCGCGACGTCCTGGCCCGGGACGCCGTCCGGGGAGAACTCCCTGGTCATGGGTGCCATGGCGATCCGGTTGCGGGAGGTCAGTCCGCGGACCGAGAAGGGGCGCGAGAGGGCGTCTGCTGCACGGCGGGCATTCTCGTCAGTCACTGCGTGTCCTGTTCGGGGTGGGGTCAGGTCCACCCGTCGCCAACACGGGGACGCCTCCCCTGCATCCCGGCGCCCGCCCCGATGTGGTCAAGGTCTCGCAGCCCGTCCGGCAGGAGCGGGGTCCGCCCGCGCGAAGCCGTCCCCGGTGCACGGCGTCCCCGGTGCACGGCGGGCACCGCGGTGCGTTCCGTCGAGGGCACCACGGTGCCCGGCGGCTACCACTTGATCTCCCCGTGTGCGGTCCAGCAGTCTTCGGCCGACGCCGAAAGAGTTCGGTGCCGGCCGAAGGGATGGATGTCCATGACCAGCGAGCACCCCGGGCTGTACGAGAGCTTCGACGACCGATTCCGTGCGGGGCGGTGCATGAACGGCGACGACGGACTGGAGGTCCTGTACACCGGTTGCCGTTGGGCGGAGGGCCCGGTCTACGTGCCCGCCTGGCGCCAGCTGGTCTGGAGCGACATCCCGAACGACCGCATGCTGCGCTGGGACGAGGAGACCGGCGCCGTGAGCGTCTTCCGCCGTGCGGCGGGGTACACGAACGGCAACACCCTGGACCGCGAGGGGCGGCTCGTCACCTGCGAGCAGGGCAACCGGCGGGTGACCCGGACCGAGCACGACGGCACGGTGACGGTGCTGGCCGACCGGTGGCAGGGCAGGCGTCTGAACAGTCCGAACGACGCGACGGTGAAGTCCGACGGCTCGATCTGGTTCTCCGACCCGGACTTCGGTATCACCAGCGACTACGAGGGCTACCACGCCGAGAGCGAGATCGGCTCCAACAACGTCTACCGCATCGACCCGGACAGCGGCGAAGTGCGCCTTGTCGCCGACTGCTTCGGTGCGCCGAACGGGCTCGTCTTCTCGGCGGACGAGCGGCAGCTGTTCGTCTCCGACACCCGGGCGGGCCTCGTCCGGGTCTTCGACGTCAGGGACGACGGCACCCTGTCGGACGGTGAGGTCTTCGCGGAGGCCGGGGCCCGCGGGTCGGCCCGCTTCGACAACCTCCGCTTCGACGACGGCGGCCGGCTCTGGGTCGCGGCCATGGACGACGGGGTGCACTGCTACGACCCGGACGGCACGCTGATCGGGCGGCTCGTCGTCCCCGAGGCGGTGGCCAACATCTCCTGGGGCGGTGCCAAGCGCAACCGTCTCTTCCTCACCGCGGAGACCAGCCTCTACTCGGTCGTCATGGGGGTCACGGGAACCCACCCCACGGGCCCGGGCCGCAGGCCCTGGCTGGACGCGGCGCGCTGAACGAGGCCCGGTACGGGGCCCGTTCGTACCGGACGTGGCGCCCGTGACCGGGCGGCGGCGCACCCAGGGAAACATGCACCCCGTGCGAAGCGCGTATTGCCGCGTGTGACGCCACATGGACACGCGGTCACCAATGTGGCGCGACCATGACAGCTTCCCGGGATTCCTTGTCCCGCCCGGACACGCCCCGCCATCGTCGGACCGCGGCGTACGAATCCCGTACACCGCGACCCGACGGTGCGTCGAACCCCTGGCGCGCCACTGGTTCGAGGAGGACCTCCCGATGGCAGCAGTACGCAACACCAAGAGGCGGATCGCCATGGCGGTCGCGGTCGCGACGACCGCGGCATGGGCAGCCGGCGCGGCGGCCTTACCCGCCCAGGCGGCCGGACCCGAGGGCAGAGTCCTGCACGCGGGGGCGGCCGAGGCGGTACCCGGGAGCTACATCGTCACGCTCGCGCCGACGTCCGGGTTCAAGGCGTCCGCAGCCGAGGGCAAGCGGCTGATAACCGACCGCGGCGGCAAGATCGAGCGGACCTACACCTCGGCGCTGAACGGCTACGCCGCCACGCTCAGCAGCACCGAGGCTAAGCGGCTCGCCGCCGACCCGGCGGTCGCCTCGGTCGAGCAGGACCAGAAGGTCCACTCGACCGCCACCCAGAGCAGCGCCCCCTGGGGCCTCGACCGGATCGACCAGACGAACCTCCCGCTGAGCGGCACGTACACCTACCCGGACACGGGCGGCAACGGCGCGACCGTGTACGTCCTCGACACCGGCGTACGCATCACCCACCAGGAGATCGCCGGCCGGGCCTCGTACGGCTACGACTTCGTCGACAACGACAGCACCGCACAGGACGGCGCGGGCCACGGCACCCATGTCGCCACGACCGTCGCGGGGAGCACCTACGGCGTGGCGAAGAAGGCGAAGATCGTCGCGGTGCGGGTCCTCGGCAACGACGGCTCCGGCACCACCGCGGGCGTCATCGCCGGTGTCGACTGGATCACCGCCAACCACGTCGCCTCCTCGGTCGCCAACGTCTCGCTCGGCGGCGGCGCCAGCACCACACTGGACAACGCGGTACGCCGGTCGATCGCATCCGGGGTCACCTACTCCATCGCGGCGGGCAACTCGGGCGCCCTCGCGTCGTCGTACTCCCCGGCCAGGGTGGACACCGCGATCACCGTGGGCGCCACCACCAGTACGGACGCCAGGGCCAGTTACTCGAACTACGGCCCCGTCGTCGACATCTTCGCCCCCGGCTCCGCCATCACGGCGGGCTGGAACACCTCGGACTCCGCCACCTACACGGGCAACGGAACCTCCTTCGCCGCGCCCCACGTCTCCGGAGCGGCGGCGGTCTACCTGACGAGCCACCCGGGAGCCGCCCCGGCGACCGTGGCCTCGGCACTCGTGAACGGCGCGACGTCCGGCGTCCTGACCGGCGTCGGAACGGGCTCCCCGAACAAGCTCCTCAAGCTCGTCCCGTGACGCCCGGCCCACGGCTGACCGTCCTGTGACGGCCAACCGCGGCCACTCGTCCCGTGAGGCCCGTCCCGTGGCATCCCTTCGGTGACGACGGGACGGATGCCACGGGACACGGCCGGGGGCGCGTACGGGGAGACCTCCCGTACGCGTCCCCGGCCCACGTCGTCGCCGAGCGGTGTCCACCCCCGCTCCGCGGTACGGCCCGGAGAGGCCCCCGAAGCCGCCCGCCGTACCCTCTACTCCGGCGGACAGAGCTTGCGGAAGTACGTCCAGCTGGTCTCGTTCGGCTCGCTCCACTCCTCCGGGGCGTGGGCGAACTCCGGGTGGTGCTCCGCGATGTAGGCACGGGTCCGCCCGGGCACCTCCGCGTACGAACCGAGCTTGCGGCCCCGGCAGTGGAAGGTGAGGCCGCCCGGCCGCTGACCGCGGGCCATCCACGGCAGCCACGGTGACATCCGGGTCCACGACATGGTGGCCGGGACGCCGGCGGCCGTGCCCTCCAGGTCGGCGCGGTCGGCGAAGAACTGGAAGAGCTCCAGGGCCTTGTACGTGTCGCCGGCCGAGTGGACGGGGTACTGGGCGACCGGCAGCGGCGAGGGGTAGGAGAGCGGGATCTCCAGGCTGAAGCAGACCTGACCGCCCAGTTCGGTCGTCGGGACCGGGAAGGGGCGCCACTTCTGGTTCGCCGGGTCGTTCCAGACGTGCACCACCGGGAGGTCCTGCCAGGTCTCCAGGATCTCGCGGGTGGTCGGGTCCAGGTAGAAGGCGGCCTCGCGGGTGAGCAGTCGGTAGGCGTCCGGGCCGGCCTCGGCATCCTGGACCAGGCGGGCGACGTTCAGCCCCTCGAAGCCGAAGACGCGCTGGTAGGGCTCGTCCGGGGCCCACGAGTACACATCTCCGGACCACCAGTACGTGACCTCCTCGCCGTCGAGCGAGGCGCGGGTGCGGGCGAAGGAGCGGAGCAGTTCCGCGGGTGTCGTCATGCTGACCACTCTGCGCGGCCGCCGGGGTCCGGGGAAAGTACCTCCGCGAACCGGTCGGCTTCTCCCTTCTCCCCGGGCTCCTCCCGTCTCCTCCCCCGGTTCCTCCCGGCCGGATCGGGGCGGATGCGCGCGGCGCGCCCTTGCGAATTCTCGACGGAGGGTCGAATTTCTCCGACAATGCGCGGTTATTCGCCTCCCGGGCCTCGGCGGAGAGAATTACCGGGAAGGTCCGCCGTGTCGCTGTGCGTACGAAGGTGCACGCATGGAACTGGGTGATCATTTTCGTGATATAGTCATAATGAATTTACAGGACGCCTCGAAAAAAGGGGAATGGCGTGAATACCGAGAAGGTTACGGCCCGACGTCTCACGGCCGAACAGGTTTCTGAACTGGGCCTCCAGGACGGCATCTTCGTATCGGCGGAGATGGATGACCTTCCTCTCGACTGCTTCGCCCCGGCATTCCTCACGGAGCCGGGTAAGAATTTCGAAGGAGGTTCCTTCGCCGCGAGGACGATCTTCGGCAAGGAAATTCATGTTCTCCCGGACAATGCCGAGGAGCGCGGGATATGGGTCGCTGACAAGGCGGGGGAGGAGATCGAGGTCCTCCGGAGTGCCGGCGTCCTCCTGAACCTCGCCCTTTTCGTTCCTGACGGGGGTGCGGCATCCCTGGATTCGCTCTACACCGCCGCACGGGACGCCTTCGGCGCGGGCATCGTCCAGCGCTGGAACGAGGAGACCGTCGCCGTACCGGACGTCAAGATCGACCTGTACGAGGAGCCGGCCCGGGGGCGGAAGAACGGGGCCCAGAACCGTGACCGCCGCGCCCTGGACATCTACCCGACCCGCGTGCGGTTCCTGGAGCCCAGTGAAGGCTGGAAGTTCGTCGTGGAACCGCACAAGGAGGTCGTGGACGAGACGCCCACCATCTGACCTGATGGCAGGTTAGGCGTCGAAGCCCCGTGGGAGCCCGTCAGTTCGCTGACGGGCTTCTCCCGTTCGCCGTGTCCCTCGTCTGTCGCGGAACCCCTGCGCTTGTCGCCGGTCCCCGGCGGATTCGTCAGCGATCCGTAACAGAGGCACCTGATCAGGGCGTTCGTGTGACTTGATGGGGGCACGGCATCGGCGGAGTAAGCAAAAAGGGGCGGGCGGACATGGCAAAGCACAAGGGAAGGGGATGGCACAGCCGGCTTCTCGCGGCGGGTCTCGGAGTGACGGCGCTGGCCGCTGCCACCTCGGTGTGGACCGCCCAGGCCGGCCCCACGGGCGGGCAGCCGGAAGCCCGGCCCCAGGAGCGGACCGTGACCAAGGTGGCCGCCGACATCGCGCACGCCTCCGACCGCGGGCCCAGGGGCGTCAACATCACCATCGACGACGGGCCGGACCCGGTCTGGACGCCGCAGGTGCTGCAACTGCTGAAGGACAGCGGGGTGAAGGCCACGTTCTGCATGGTGGGCACGCAGGCCAAGGCCTACCCGGACCTGGTCAAGAAGGTCGTGGCGGACGGGCACCGGCTCTGCGACCACACCGTCTCGCACGACACCGCGATGGACCAGAAGTCCGAGGCGTACCAGTCCCAGCAGATCCTGGACGCCGAACGCATGATCATCGAGGCGTCCGGGGGCGTCCGGCCGCAGTACTACCGGGCCCCGGGCGGTGCTTTCACCCCGTACAGCCGACAGCTCGCGGCGTCCCGGGGGATGCGCCCGCTGGGCTGGAACGTCGATACCAAGGACTTCGAGCACCCCGGCGTGGACACCATGGTCGACACCGTGAAGAGCGAGATCTCCAACGGCCCGACCATCCTCTTCCACGATGCGGGAGGGGAGCGCTCCGAGACCCTGGAAGCTCTGCGCCAGGTGCTGCCCTGGCTGAAGGAGCAGGGGTACTCCTTCGGCTTCCCCGTGCGCTGAGCGGGGCCGTGCCACGAGGAGCCCCGCTCAGGTGCCGGTGCCGGTGCCCCGCCCCAGGGTGGGCCGTTCCGGGGCAGGGTGGGCCGGGCGGGCAGCCTCCCGGCCAGGCGGATCAGCGCAGTCCGGCGAAGAGGTCGTTCTCGGGCAGTTCCGCGCCGGTGGTGTCCTTCACGCGCACGAAGGTCTCCGTGCCCATCAGCTCGCCGAACCTCTCCTTGCCCATCCCGAGGAAGAAGATGTTCTCGCCCTGACTGGCATGCGCGGCCAGCGCATCGAACTTCTGGTCGCTGAACGCGGTGGTGTCCACCCATGTGGTGATCTCGTCGTCGGGAAGGCCGAGCTCGGCCATCGCGGCGGTCTCGGCAGGGTCCGGCTCCGGCATGTCCTCCTGGAACTCGCGCATGGTCTCGCCGAACCGCTGCATCATCGAGCGGGGCATCGTCGTCCAGTACACCTTCGGTGTCAGCGTGGTCGTCTCCAGCGCCGCCATCGTGATGCGGTGGGCCTGAATGTGGTCGGGGTGCCCGTAGAAGCCGTTCTCGTCGTAGGTGACGACCACATCGGGCCGGTAGTGCTCGATGAGTTCCGCGAGCCGGGCGGCGCCCTCGTCGACGGGAGTCCTCCAGAAGGACCCGGGGGCGTCGTTGCTCGGCCAGCCGATCATTCCGGAGTCGGCGTAGTCCAGCATCTCCAGATCGCTGATCTTCAGGACCTCGCAGCTCGCCTCGAGTTCCTGCCGGCGTATCAGGGCGACGGCCGCCGGGTCGTGCCCTGGATCGCCCGGCTTGACGCCTCCCGGTCCGTCACCGCAACCGCCGTCGGTACAGGTCACGAGAACCGTGCGGATGCCTTCGGCGGCGTACCGCGCGAGGACTCCTCCGGTGCTGGTGGCCTCGTCGTCGGGGTGGGCGTGCACTGCCATGAGCGTCAAGGGCCGGTCGGTCATGAAAAAAGTCCTCCTGCGGACTACGTCGTGGTCCGGACACGCGGCGGACGTGCCGCGGTCCCGGGGACCGGATCCTGGCGGGCGGACGACCTCGCGGTCCCCGTGTCTCCCGCCCGTGCGGCGCCGGTCCTCGGTCGTGCAACCGTGCCGACCCGACATGCTGTTCCCGGCGAGACCTCTACTTCGCTGCCGCCGACGCCGCGGCGAGCTGCTCGAACGTCCCGTCGAGCACCGCCCTGCGCTCGTCCTTGTACGCGGGATCCGGCTCCAGGCCGTCGATCGTCCGCTCCCACACGGCGAGGAACGTCTGCTGCCAGGCCCGGATCACCTCGGGCGGCGGGAGGATCACGCCCACCCACCCCTGCCGGGCCAGGACGAGCAGCAGCTCCAGGTTGCAGGGGACGGTCACACCCCGGTACTCGTCCGGTTCCAGCTCCACGGGATCGCCGGCCATGGCCTCCGTGACCTCGGTCACCAGCCGGTCGGTCAGCGCCGCGAGATGATCAGCCGCCGTGTCGCTGTCGAAGTTCCCCGCACCCCACGTGCCCACTGGTCCGTCTCCTCGTCGTGCGCCGTTGTTCCCTCCGGTCATCACAGCAGAGGGCACTGACAGCCGGGGGCGGAGCGGACGGTCGGAGCGGGGCGGTCGGCCGGTCGGTGACCGCTGCCCATCGCCCCCACCGGCACGTGTGAAAGGGCCCTTCGAGGCGGCGCCGAGGGTGGCACCGCCTCGAAGGGCCCATGTCCCGTGTCCTGTGAGCTGTGTTCCTGTGACCGTCAGCCGGCCGGCATGGTCATGGCACGGGTCTCGCTGTACGGCGAGTAGTTCCCGGCCGCGTCATAGGTGCGGGCCCGGTACTCATGGGTGCGCCCGTCGGCGGGCAGCGGGTCACAGACGGACACCTTGGCGCCCAGGCGCGGATCGTAGCCCTTGTGCAGGACGACCGACCAGATGTCCGTGCCCGATGTGCGGCGCTCGATCGCGAAGCCGCTGAAGTCGCGGATCGGGGCCGGCGTGTAGTCGGTGGCGGTCGCCTGTATGCCGCTCGCGCAGGAGCCCAGGGCCAGCTCGGGGGCGTAGGCCGGGGCGATGCCGTCGGGGACGTCGAGCCAGAGCTCGTTGGTGGCGGTGGCGTCCAGCCAGCCCGGGTTGTAGGTGGTGGTGCCGCCGTCGTTGGTCACGAGGACGCGGTAGTGGCGGGTCTCGCCGTCGGCGGTGACGGGGGCGGTGGTCCAGGTGCTGCCCTTGGTGGTGCCCAGCGGGACCCAGACGTAGGAGCCGTTCACCTTGTCGTTGCTCAGGACCGTGTAGCGGTCGAAGTGCGGCTCGGTGTTGAGGGGCCACTTCAAGCTGACCTTGCCGGTCGACTTGTCGTAGGTGCCGGTCAGCGAGGTGACGACGGGCAGCGGCCGGACGACGGTGTCAGTGCTGCCCGACGAGGTGTTGCCCGCCTTGTCCTTGGCACGGACCTCGTAGTAGTACGGCGTGCGGTCGTCAGGGTTCACGAGAGGGTCGGTGTGGTTGCGAGCGGTGGTCGTGGTGACCCTCGTCCAGGTGCTGGAGCCGACGGGACGCCGGTAGAGGGAGTAGTTCGCGAGGTCCATCTCCTTGCCGGCGGACCAGGAGACGGTCGTCCTGCGGGAGGTGGTGTCGTACGCGGTCTTCACACCGGTGGGGGCAAGTGGCTTCGTCCTGTCGTACTTCGCCGAAGTGCGGGGTGTGTAGCTGTACTTGACCTTGGCGGCGCCGGTCCAGTTCACGTAGTCGACGCGAAGTGTGTGCTTGCCTGACGGGACGGTGAGATTCACGCTCTTGGAGCGGGCGGTGTCCCCGGTGCCCTTCCACAGGTCGATCTTGCGGACGCCGTCCAGGTAGACGCGTACGCCGTCGGTGGCGGAAGCGGCGAACGTGAAGGGGCCGCCGGAGCCGAAGTCGCGGGTCACCGACCAGCGGACACCGAAGTTGTTCGACGGCACGCCGGAGACGGGGCGGCCGGACCAGCTCTGGCTGATGGCGCTGTCACAGTCGGTCTTCACCGGGGAGCCGGAGAACGAGGTGTTCTTGTAGAACGTCCGCTTGTAGACGTTGGTCGAGCAGGTTACGTCGGCGGCTGCCGCCTGCGGGGCGGACACCAGCAGGCTGCCGAGGACGACGGCGGACATGGCACCGCCGGTCCGGGCGACGACGAGACTCTTCAGGTGCACGGGGGCCTTTCGTGCTGTGCGGGCAGGACGTACAGCGTGAAGACCCACGGAATGTGGGGAAGGTTGCACGACCTGACCGATCACGTGAGGGCGCGGCGACGATCGGATCCCGCTACGACAGCAGGGCCCGGACCGCGCGTGGCGGTCCGGGCCCTGCCGTGTACGTCCTTGCTGCTGCTCGCGTCGCCGCCCTGCGGCTGTGGCGCGTCAGCCCTGTGCGGTGTCGTCGCCCGTCTGCCCGGAGTCCTCTGCCGCACCTGTCTTCTCGCGCATCTTGCGCACCAGCTCCGCCTTCAGATCGGCGGCACCCTTGCGGTCGAGATTGCGGTGCGGACCGTTGTTCTGCCGCTCGGCGCGGGACAGCTTCTTACGCTGGCCGCCGCCCATGCCCACGGGGTTGTTGATGTTCTTGCTCACGGTCATGGGTTCTCCCGGAATGAAGTGAAGTGATCTACGGATTCATCGGTGGGGGACGGGCGCGGCGACGTCGGGGGACGTCAGCAGGGGCCCATCACGCGCTCACTCGTAAATCGGCGTCTGGAAGAACATGATAATGACGTTACCCGCTTCCGGCGGCCCCGCACGCCAGCCTTACCCCGCTCCGACGCCCGCCGGACCGTCGGCCGACACCAGGGCAGCCGTTCGCGGAGCGGGACATCGAGGTCCTGGCTGAGCCGGTCCACCAGGCCGTGCGCCTGGACCGCGTAGCCGCCGGTTAGCGCCGGGGGGACGCGCCGCCCACGGCGAGCACGTCTGCAAGCAAGCGCCGGTGCAGGCCGGTGAGTATCACGCAGCGGCCCGTGCGCTGCCGCCCAGCTCGCCGAAAGCACTCTCCCGGACTTCACGGACATCTCGGCTGACCAGCGTGCGCAGTGCCGGCCACAGGCCGACGAGAAGGTCCCGGTCGAGGTACTGGACCAGGTCGTCGTGCCGGCCCTCGGCCAGGACGATGCGGTAATAGCTCGTCCGCAACCGGGGCCGGTCGAGGCCGAAGGTGGTCAGCCCCGACCAGGCAAGGTGAAGCGGCAGATGCACAGGGCCGTGCTGGGGCCGGCGAGCTCGGAGAGCGCTGCGGGCAGGCGCCGGGCGAACTTGGCACGGCGGAGATCGGAAAGGCCGGGCTGTGATGCCATACGTCGCTCATCCAGGAAGAGTCGGCAGTGAGCTGATTGGTCCGCAGACAACGCTCCTGTGCGCACGAAGGGGGCCCGACCGGCGGCTGCCCCGCCAGCTGCGAAGCTGCCGACAAGAAAGCCCCGGGCCGTCGGCCTGGGGCTTTTTCATGGAGCGGGTGACGAGAATCGAACTCGCGCTCCGAGCTTGGGAATCACCAGCCTTTGGGCCACCGAAGGCGTCCTGACCCGCGCTTCTCTGTTAGCGGCTTAGGCGGCCGTGGTCTCTGGGGGCTGCACCTGACCGCTGTTGTCCGCTCTGCTGGGCACGGATGGGGCACCGATGCACGGACGCGGCCCCGGCACGTGGCTCGGGTTCCGGCTTGTCGGCGTTTGGTCGGCTCTTGCCCCGCCGCAGGTCAACCACGCCGAGCATCAGCCGCTCCACCGCCAGAAGCAGAGCCAGCGCCACGACACCGACCACGGCCCACCCTGCATCGGGCAGCCACAGCAGGGCCGAGTCGATCGAGCCTCCGAAAGCGGAGGGCAGCACCCACCACAACAGCGCCGCCAGGGCGAGCGATCCGGCAACCGACGCAAGGGCGTTCAGCGCAATCCTGCGCCGGGAACGGGCTCGGGCCGCCGTCAGTCGTGTGGTCAGCAAGCGCAGCGCCGGGGCGACCACGCAGAGTGCGAGCAGCCCGGCGAGTACGACCATGGTCCAGGGCAGCAGGGTGGCAAGCGGATCGGTCGAGGTGCTGCGCGGGTCCGCACCGGACAGCAGTTGAGCCGTTCCGATTGCGGCGTCGTGGAACTCTTGGGCGCGCAGGAGGTGGAAGGCGTTCTGCAGGACGATCACAGCCCGGTCGCCGACGCGGTTCAGCAACTGATCACGGAGCAGGGTCTCGACCGGGTCACCGTGGCGCGTACCGCCGCCGCGGCGGGAGTCTCCGTCGGTCATGTGCAGCACTACTTCTCGACCAAGGACGAGATGCTGCTGTTCACCCATGAGCGAGTGGTCCGCAAGACCCTGGAGCGGGTCTCGGCACTGGAGGAACGATCAAGGGTGGAGCGGCTGCCGATCCGTGACGTGGTTACCGACGGCCTCGCTGAATGGCTTCCGGTGGACCCGCCGCGCCGCTCGGCCCACCGAGTGGCGCTGGCCTTCGTCGGCCGCACGGTGGACAGCCCGCGTCTCGCCCACGCCCACGCCGAGACCGGCCGCCTCATTCGCTCGATGCTCTCCAGGGCCGTCCACAACGGAAAGGAGTGCGGCGAGGTGCTGGACGACACCAACCCTGAGCTCGCCGCCCTCGAATTGCACAGCTTGGTCGAGGGACTGACCCTCCAGCTCGGCTTCGATGCCGCCGCGGACGACACGCGCACCTCCCTCGGTCTCGTATCGATGCGGGTCCAGGCCATCTTCCCCGGGCCTTGCCGTCAGTACGAGTGAGCTGTGGTGGTGACTTCGGCGCACATGGAATCAGTGAGGCATCGACCACCAGGGGCAGGCCGCCGATGACGGGCATGGCAGTTCTTCGGCAGGTGGGACGAGGAGCCGCTCGCGGGTAGGGCTCGGAGAAGGGATTCGCCGAGGTTCACGCCCAGGGAGGAAGTCGCCTGTCGCCGACGTGGGTTGGTGTCGAGGTGGGCAAGCCGACCCCGCCGACTGCCCGGCGCTGTTGGTCGTCCTCGCCGTGCTCACGATGGGGGCAGCCCCCTCGCCCTCGACTCGGCGCCGACCCGGATCCTGACGGTGCCCTGGGATCAGACGTTCGAGGGCACGGGGTTCCGTGGTGGGCCAGACAACAAAGAAGCCCCGGCCGCTGGCCTGGGGCTTTTTCATGGAGCGGGTGACGAGAATCGAACTCGCGCTCTGAGCTTGGGAATCAACGGTTCTTACGTTGGTGGAGGGGCTCTGACCTGTGGTTTCGGATTGGGCAGGTGGGTGGCTCCCGGTCTCTGGGAGCCGTATCTGACCGCTGTTGTCCGCTCTGCTGGGCACGGATGGGGCACGAGAGCTGGCAGTGCGACGCGTGCTCCGGGCGGGCGGACTGGTCAGAGGGGGATGATGCGGACTTGGTTGCCGCAGAGCTTGGTCATGTCATCGCTGTCGGAGGTCAGCAGGGCGACGGGTTTCGGCTGGCGGAGCCCGACCTCGGCGACCGTGGCGTCAATGGCGTACTTGTGCCCGTGCAGCCCGACGCCTTTGAGGAGCTCAGCCGCCGCTTTCGCCGCCTGCTCGGTGACGGGTTCCACCTTTACACGGGACAGGGCCCAGGCCAGGCGTGGCATGTTGGTGCGGGAGTGGGTGGCTTCCACGATGGTGTTGGCCCCGATCACGAGGTCGGCTCCCATGTCGTGGAAGACCTGAAGCATCGCGAGGAGCTTGCGGTCCTGCGCGATCCAAGCGGAGAGCCCTTCCGAGTCCAGGACTACGGTTTCGATCCGCTCGCTCACGCGGCGTCCGCGCCCTTGGAAGAGCCGGCGGAACCGAAGATCCTCGCGCGCGCCTCGGCGAGCTCCTCGTCGCTGAAGCCTCCAAGCTCTTCCTCGTGGCGGCGGAGGTCGTCGCCCAGAAGCTGGTGCCGGATCTGGCGGGCCACGGCTTCCGCTACATAGCCGGAGACGTTGTCCGTGAGCTTGCGGAGCTCCGCCACCTGATCGCTGGGGAGCGTGACGGTGATGCGAGTCGTTGAGGACATACGGCAAGCATACTGGAGTATGCATAGAAGGGCTTGTGGCCTCCCCTGACGCTCCACAGTCGAGGTCGCATTGATGAAACCGTCCGTCGCCTGCGGCCAGGTCCACACCCCGGGCCCGTCCTTTACCGTGCCGACGACCTCATCAGTGTCGGAGCGGTCATTGCCGTCTGGGTCGGGCGATGTGAGGCGTGTTGGTGTGGGAGTGGGTGACTTCCAGGATGGTGTTGGCCCCGGATTTGGCGGGCTACGGCTCCCGCCATATAGCCGGAGACGTTGTTTCCGTGAGCTTGCGGAGCTCCGCCGCCTGGTCGCTGGGGAGCGTGACGGTGATGCGAGTCGTTGAGGGCATTCAGCAAGCATTCCGGGGTATGTGTGAGGGATCTCGTGGTTGCTCCCCTGAAGTGGGCCAGGATCTCTGGGACAGCCCAGTAAGGGGAGACGGCCAAGGTGGTTCGCGATTTTGGACGTCTTGGCAACAAGAAAGGCCCCGGTCGCTGACCTTGCCTTCTTCGTGGAGCGGGTGACGAGAGTCAAATCGCGCTCTGAGCTTGGGACTCAGCGGCTTGTATCGAAAGTCTGCACGAAACTCGGGCGGCCAATGCCTCGAACCGCATGGCCGCATGATTGCCACACCTTTGCGAGCCTGTAAGTTTGTGCGATTTGTCCCCCTCAAGGAGGGTCGGTATTCGGCCTCAATTTTCCGTTCGCGGGGAATTGCCTGATCGGATGGTCGAATGCCAGCCAGAGGAGGAGTGGGGTGGGGCGGGGTGGAGTGGGCGGCGGAGTGGTTGCTCTTGCCTGTGAGGCTCCAGAGCTCTTTAATTCCCCTACCTTGATCGAGCGGGAGGGTGGGGGTTTCGTGACGGCTGGTTTCGGTGATGTTGGCGCGTCTCTGTCGGAGTCGGAAGAGCGGCGACTTCAGGAGGAGTATAGAAATCGAGTCAGAGAGTTCGATCAGATCGAATCGGACCTTAGAGCCTCCAGGGCATTCCAGCGTGTTTACTGGCTATGCCTTTTTGGCTCTTTCGTGCTTTCCGTTCTGTTGGGCTACACGGTCGTCGTTGGTCTGTGGCAGACCAAGCCGATCTTCGCACGCTATATCGGACTTCTGGCCGTGGCCGGGCTCGTTGTGGCAATGTCCTGGTTACTCCTGAAGAACGGTAAAGTCGTCGTCGGTCGCGCCGGCGACCTGCGTAATGCCCTGCAGGATCGCCAGACGGCAGCCGCTGGCCTGCCCCTCGACTCGCCGTCCGGCCTCCGTATTTACCGGGAGGCCTCGCTCGACATTATTGCCCAATATCGGAAGTCGGCGAATAATAACCGCCGCATCCATAACACCTTTCAGCTCATCATCATTACTGGTTCGATTGCTACTTCCACCCTTACGGCGATGAACGAAGGGGGCAGCCTTGCTCTGCGGATCACTACCTCAGCACTGAGTGCCTTGGTTGGCATCTCTGCCGGTGTGACCGGATACTTCAAGTTTCGCGAACGTGGATACAATCTGCAGTCGACTGCCGACGAGATCGAAAAGCATTACAATGCTTCGCAGTTCATGCTCGATGAATATGCCGGTGTCGGCGATTCTGGTCTCACTGAAGGGGACCGCCTTCGGAAGTATGCTGGCTTCGTTGAACACCTTAAGGAAGAACAGCGAAAGCGTGAACTGCAGCTTGAGCAGTCCAGTTCCTCAGGGGAGGAACGGACGGGATGAGGCTGCGCAATTTTTCCCTTCGGGAAGAGTTTGGGCGGAATGGTCGGTGGCTGTTGGCTCCGCGCTGGCAGTGGCGCGCGATGCGGCTCAGGAAATCCCACGGGCCTTCCCTGTCACCTATGGCTGCCTGGTGTCTCGTTTCCCTCGCGCGGGATCCCAGTAATGCTCCGCTCGTATGGAGCCTTGTGGTGCGACAGGGGGCGAACAGGGGTACACCAGGGGTCGGCCTTGATTGCTGGGCGGCGTTGGAAGAGGAGGAAAAAGCCAGACGCTGTGCGTGGCTCGAAAAATATAGAGCAACTCCTCTGTCCCGGTTAGGGGTTCCTGAGGAATTGATCGAAATATCGGGCCTTCAAGTTGTCGAGTGGCGACTTCCGCCGGGAGTCGAGGCGGCATCTCTTGTCTACCAGCAGCGCCCGAACGCATCGCAGCCTTCCGAGGGATGCTGACACCAGATGGTGCAGGTCCAGCTTCAACTTGACAGGCAGTGTTGAGGGGAGCAGCCCGCTGGCGGCGATGGGAAACGGTCGAGCTCCGGCCACTTGCCTCGTGCAGGTTGTGCGCAGCGGCCTTTGTGCAGGAGCGCCTTGGCCGGTATATGGCTGAGCTGTGCAGCAGTCGGCCGCTGCCCCAGGGGCGGATACGGCCCGAAGCCGGCGACCTGCATGGTGGCCGACCTCCTGGCGGGCTGGCGCGAACATCGCGGATACGCACCGGGATGCCGGAGCCATTGCAGTGGGCCGCTGCTCGGCGTGATCGCGCGGCATGCCTCCTGCCGGCCTAGGACAGGTCGTCGAGCGGCCTGAGAAACCGGCGCTCGTAGCGCTTGATGCAGCGGGTCTCACGAGCCAGGTCGAACGCTTGCTGGCACTCCGAGTCGGACATGCTGTCGGAGCGGTACTGCTCGTACGCAGCAAGACTGGGGAAAGAGAACAGGGCGTAGGCAATGTCGCTGTCACTCTCACTCGGCAGGAAGTAGCCGTGGTGCGTCCCGCCGAACCGGTTGACGAGCCGGACCCAGCGGCGACCGTACTCCTCGAAGTCCTCAAGCTTGTCAGCGTCGATCTCGTACTTGAGATGAATGGTGATCACGCTTGCATGATGCCGTGTCACGGACGGGCACCCGTGCGATCAGGCCGGTGGCGAGGGCATCCAGCACGGATACGGCCCCCCAGGCGCAAAAAGCCCCGGGCCGCTGGCCTGGGGGTTTTTCATGGAGCGGGTGACGAGAATCGAACTCGCGCTCTGAGCTTGGGAATCAACGGCTCTTGAACGGGTGTAGTGGCTCTGACCTGCATGTTTGCCTGGATCGGTCGAGGCTTACGTGGTCTATGGGCGCTGTGCTTGACCGCTGTTGTCCGCTCCGAAGGGCACGGGTGGGGCACGGTCGTTGTGGGCTGAGCAGCATGAGGTGCATCCTGCCGAGCACGTCCGGTCTGTCTGCGGCCCTCAGTCTTCGTGCGGAGCCTCCTGCTCCTGGAGTCGTTCGCCGATGTCGCCGGCCCATGTCTGTGCCCACTGCCGCAGCCTGGTGATTGCTTGCTCGTTGAGTCCGTAGGCGGCGAATTCCGTGTCGTCGATCCAGTCGGCCCCGCCCAGTCGAGCTTGCAGCTCGCTCAGGTCGAAGGATTCGCGGGCATGGCGCCGTCCGAGCTCTTCGAGTCCGATGTGACTCCAGTGGTTCGATGCGGCCTGAACGTCGATCAGGTCTCTGGCGAGCCCGCGGTCGGACAGCGCGCGGACCTTGGTTCCAACGACATCTTCGAGTGACAGCACCAAGCCGTGCTCGGTGTGCACAGGCGGTCGCCAGAGGGCTTCCTTGAGGATGTCGACCTCGCACTCTTCACGGCTGGTGGGATCGGTGACGATCAGGCGCGCGGACAGCGGGTCTGTTTCCAGAGCGCTGACCTGCCACCCGCGCTGCTCCAAGCCGATGCGCACGGCAGTCGCAATGTCCTCCATGCGCTCGGGGTTCTCGGTCGCGACGTCGAGGTCCTGACTGAGCCGGTCGACCAGGCCGTGCGCTTGGACCGCGTAGCCACCGGTAAGCGCCAGAGGGTATGCACCGCCTACGGCAAGCACGTCTGCGAGCAAGCGACGGTGCAGGTCGGTGAGGTTCACGCCGCGGCCTGGGCGCTGTGAGCCAACTCGTCGAAGGCGCGTTCCCAGACTTCACGGACATCACGGCTGATCAGTGTGCGCAGTGTGGGCCACAAGCTGACGAGGAGGCCGCGATTGAGATACCGGACCAGATCATCGTGCTGGCCCTCGGCCAGCACGATGCGGTAGTAGCTCATCCGCAGCCGGGGCTGATCGAGGTCGAAAGTGGTCAGTCCCGACCATGCCAGGTGGAGTGGCAGGCTCACTGTGCCGTGCTCGGGGCCGGCGAGCTCGGAGAGCGCCGCGGGTGCGCGCCGGGCAAACTTGGCACGGCGGAGATCGGAAAGGCTGGGCTGTGATGCCATACCCCGATTATCCAGGGAGGAGCCGCTGGGGGCCGACCGGACGGTGACAAGGTGCTGCATACAAAGAAGCCCCGGCCGCTGGCCTGGGGCTTTCTCATGGAGCGGGTGACGAGAATCGAACTCGCGCTCTGAGCTTGGGAATCCCCGGGGCTCCGGCCTATGAATAGCCGCTGACCTGGAACGATGGTCGGATGGGGGCGCTCGCGTGTAACTCTGCTGCGACCCCTGGTGACCGCTGTTTACCGCCTCTACTGGCACGTTGTGGCACGACTGCCGGGGACGGCGTGATCATCAACCTCTCGGGGTGAACCTGGCTCTTCCCTCTCCCGGTAGCCGCCCCCTGCGCCGGCGCTAGTTGTACTGACCCGTGAGGATGGAGCCCCCTATGCCGGCAATCATCGTTCAGAGGTCTGGCCGACGTCCCAGTGACTGTGCGTTCCCGTTGATAGAGCCTGAAACCTAGAGCGAAGAAGCGGGCCGCGGTGATCGGATAATGCAGGGTTTGGCCTACAGACTTCGGTCACGTGGTGGGCAAGGATGGACCCCATGAGCCGCTGCTCCGCCGACATGCCCCTGAAGCTGCGTCAGGCTGCTAGCTGTGCTGTCCGCTCACGAAGCTCCAGGGGCTGTGGGGCTTCGCTGTACCGGTGAGGGCAGGGGAGCACGTCCGTGCCGGAGATCTGGCTCCTCAGCCGTCGAGGTGCTTGCTGCCGAGCCTTCCGATCGGCGGGTTCCCTCCCCAGCAAGGAATCGGGCGGCCACGGCCGGGTGAATGAATTCATCTGGGTCGATTCCGATCGAGTCCTTGCTCCACTTACGCCAGTTGCAGCCCTGGTGAGTCAGCTGCACGTTGCTTAGGGTGTCAGCTCCGCCAGCGGCGATGGGCACTACATGGTCGATGGCGGCGGACAACGGGTCCGGCCACTGAGCTGTTTGATCTACCGGGAAGGAGCAGAGTCGGCACCGCCAACGATCGCGTTCGAACACGTCGAGTCGCTCGTATCGCTCCCGGCCGTTGCCTCGGATCCGGGCCCGACGGCGGTTCGCTGCGTCTGCTTGCTGGCGGCGGCGGAGTTCCGGATTTTCGGCCCAGAGTCTGCGACGCGCTTCGTTCCTCCACGCCGGGAGACAGGCATCACAGCGGACCGCCGACAGCTGCTTGGCTGTGATGTCCGCTTCGCAGTCCAGGCAGTGGCGTGTCCCCACGTTTTTTGGGTAGGGCTTTGAGTACTGCCCGAAGTACTCCATGCACGTTTGACTGCACCACTTTCGGCGGGGGCCGCCGAGTGGCTGTCCGAATGATCGGCCGCAACCTGCCGCACAGTAGGTGATCTCATTGGCTGCGGCATCCCTTGCACAGTTTCGGCACCCGATGAGGCGCTGCCCGCGTGTGATGTCGGAGATCTTGACGGTGGTGCCGGTGCCGCAGTCCAGGCACTCGGCAGCTACTGCGAGCGTGGCACGAGCGTAAGGCCCAGCCAGAACCAGACGGAGACTCGTTAGAGCTCTGAGCGCCTCGGACTTGGGCAGAGCGCGGTCCCGGCCGGCTCGGAGGCGTCGGAAGCAGTGGACACAAGAGCCGCCTCGGATCACATTACTGAAGAGCACTGCTGACGCCTCGCCGCAGCTCAGACAGGCGACCTTCACGGGCCGGCTACTGCCTTGGAAAGGCTCCAACACCCGGTAGCCGTTGTTCGCAAACACTTCCGCGACACAGTTCACACACCAGCCGGGCCGCCCAGACGCCGTGTATCTGATACGACACTGGGTGCACTTGGCCCCCAAGGCGTCTCCGTAGAGCTTCTGCAGGCGTCGGTGCCGAGGGCAAAGGCCGAGAGCGGCCGCCGCCTTCGGACAGTCCTTAACATCGCAGCAGCGCGTCTGCCGAGGAGCTGCTCGGTGCAGCGGATCACCGTGCTTGTGCCAGCGCGCGTAGTGAGTACGGCAGTACCCACGCGCGACGACCAGGCCGCCGCAGTCTTCGACAGTGCACTGCTTGAAATCTCCGGTCGAGAGGCGCTCCTGCCGCTTGAGCTTGGCGCGCTTGCCACCTGCCTGTTGGGCACACAGCTTGGAGCAAAACTGTTGCCACGGCATGGACTGTGGTGTGAACACCTGTTGGCAACGTGCACATGTCTTGGTGAGGCCTGCGAGCTTGCGCTGAGTCTTGGCCCGGCGGGTCTCATTTCCCAATTCACGGCGCCGCTCCGTAGCGCACTCCTCGGAGCAGGTTGTGCAGGCACGATGCCGGGTGGAGGGGATACGGCCTGCGCACACTACGCAGACGAAGTGCTTCTGTGGTGGGCGGCGGGTACCGCGCTTGCTCGCAACGTCTCGTCGGTCGCGGCACTCCACCCCGCAGTACTTGGCCTGGGGAGCCCGGTCCGGTGGGATGCTGCCGCCACACCATGCGCAGGTTGATGCCATCTTCTGGTTCTCCATCCGGCTGCTGCGTCGGCTTGGTTCCTGGCAGCATAAATGCCCTGTCTGACAGTGCAGTTGGTCGGGCGGAGGAGGTCGACGAAGAGCTGAAGCGACTGTCACGTTGTGGCACGGCCCTCGTGCTGGGGACTGCTGCACCGATAGGTGACACTTGACGCGGCTTGCTGAGAGGCTGCCTGCAAGGATGTCGCAGTGCCCAAGCCGTATCCGAAGGAGTTCCGCGGGGACCTCGTGGGGGACGCGTGCAACCGCGAGTGGCGTCGCCCCCGCCGGGCCAGCCAGGCTGCGGCCTCTGCTTACCGCATGTGGTGGCACGGTTCTAGCACGGCTGCGTTCCGCCCCGTAGCCACCAACGGAAATTCCCTACCTGTAAAAAATCGCATTGCCCTGCAACGGATGTCCCGCTTCGATACTTTCCTCTCATGGTCAATGCCACTGAAGCCGCAGTTGCAGTAACCGAAGCTGTCGCCGCAGGCGCAGCCACAGGGCTTCTCGACCGCGTACGTGAACGCGTCAGGGCGCTCGTCTCCGGTGCGCCCCGGGAAGTCCAGGACCGGTACGCGGAGGAGGCCGCCGACCATGCGGTCCTGCTCAGGGAGGAAGCTCTCCCGCTGGAAGACATCGCCGCCTACTGGAGGGTCAGGCTCAGTCAACACAACCTGACGGTGGACAACTCGACCTCCACCGTGACCTTCGGCGAGGTGCACGCTCAGACGAACTACAACGTGGGCAGAGACTTCAGCGGAACCATCAACCTCTGATGGGCGACAAGCACCTCTCCTTCCACTCCGGCCGGGACACCCACATCGTGATCAACGAAGTGGCGAAGGAGTTCCCCGAGGTAGCCTCAGCCCTCAACCGCCTGGACGCGAAGGTCCTCAAGGACTTCTCCAACGCGCTTTCGAGCAAGATGAACTGGTCGATGGCCGAGATGTTCAGCCAGGCGGCGAACGGTCTGAGCATGGATGTCCTCGAAGGTTTCGCCAGTACCGTGCATCTGGTGGATTCGAGGCGGCTGGACGAATTCTCACGGGCCGTGAACTATCTGGAAAGCGATCCCGTCATCTCGGACCTTGGCCGGGTCCTGGAGGACATGAAGAAGCTGGTTGAGGACAAGAGTGAAACGCTGTCCCTCATCGCCGAAGCGAACCGAGGGCTCGCGGAAGCGAAGAACTCCCTGGTCAAGCTGGACGTGGTGGCCCTAGCGGAGAGGTATCACTGGCAGCAGGAGCAGGGTAAACGGCAGTACACCGCGAAGCTGAAGAAGCTGGAGCAGGAGCTCCAGGACTGGAAGACTCGATGCATGTACGCGGTCGGCATTGCAGTGATCGCCGCTTTTCTGTTCGTGCGCTGAACGGTTATCTGAAGTCGTGGGCTTGTGCGCGATACGTCCCGCGCGACCAGGCCGTACATCCAATTGCGGTGGCGTCGGGAAGGGCTCCTGATCGGGCACTAACCTCTTGTCTATCGAGAAAACCGCCATGGCCGCCGTCGGCAAGACGTCGTGACGGCCGTCAGTGGCTACCGGGGACCGGACTCGTCATGTCACACCCCACGAGCGTGGCCAGGCAGAGCTGCCGAGCTGGAAAGAAGAGCACAACCGGTCTCACAAGCAGTCCGGGCCCGGGGCGGACACGTGTTCGCCCGAAGCCCTGGAAAGATCCTCCGCGACTGCCGCCTCAGGGAGACGGGGTCCACCCCGCGATGCTCGGCAGCGCCCGCATGCAGAACCCTGCCCTCGTCGATAGGCAGGGGCCGCACGGCGCCCCACCCTGCGGCGGCTCGGCGGGCATTCAAGGGACAACCCTCAGCCCGTGACGCGGGCCGCCCGCTCGCGGAGCTCCTGCGCCTCCGGGACGCCGCCATACCGCCGAAGGCGGACGCGCATGTCCTGAAGGGCGGCCTGAACCTTCACTGAGCGGATGCCGTCGGCGCAGTCGAGGAAGTCGCGCCAGGTGGCCATGGCGCCGTCGACGTCGCCTTGGCGGAGGCGTACGCCTCCGAGGTCGGCGAGGACGATGGCGCGGGTGCGGCGGCGGTCGAGGCCGTGGATGTCGAGGGCGAGGTGTAGGTGTTCCTCGGCGGCGTCGAGGTCGCCGAGGCGGGAGAGGATCATGCCGGATTCGTGGGCCCAGCGGCCCGGGGAGTAGTGGGCGGCCCAGGAGTCGCCGGCTGCGGCGGTCGGCTTGCCGATGGCGGTTTCGGACAGGGCGAGGTGCTTGGTCGCCATGCGGCGGTCGTCGTCCTGGGCGGCGGCGTTGGCGAGGGTGGCCTCGTAGTAGGCGACGGCCCGCGGGTTGTCGAGGCGGTGACCGTACTCCACGCAGGCTTCGCCGAGCTGGACGGCTTCGGCGCGATAGCCGAGATCGACGCACTGCACGGCGAGGCCGCGGAGAGCCGTCGCAGACAGTTCCGGATCGCCGGCCTCCGCCGCCAGGCGGAAGGAGTGGGCGTAGTAGCGCTGGGCGAGGCCGCGCAGCTCTGGGGTGTCGCCCTCGTCCTGCGCCATCCAGCCGGCGAGGTGGACGAGCTGGGAGGTCGCGGCGAACAGGTCGCGGCCGGTGGCTTCGGTGAACTGACCCTCCAGCCAGGGGGCGACGTCTTGGGTGAGGTAGCGGACGGCCAGGTGGCGGGCGTGCCCGCCGCCGAGTTCGGAGGCGGAGTCGCCGAGAGCCTTGACCATGTGGCGTACGGCGGCCACCTCGCCCTGACCGACGCGGACCGCTCCGGGAAGGGCGGTCTTGGTTCGGCGGGTGATGCTGTCCATGTCGGGCAGCCCGAGTGCGGACAGCGCGTATCCGCTGGAGGCGAGGATGAACTCCCGGCGTTCCACGTCGCTCCTTCCCAGGTGCAGGACTGATGCAACGGTATCTGTGTGGGGTGCCGCAGGCATGGGCTCCAGGAGGTTGATCGCCTTGGGATCCAGTGCCAGCACCTGCGCGATATAGGGCCACCAGTGGCCGGGGGTTCGTTCGCCTTCTATCCACCGCCTGGCGTGCTGACGCTGCAGGCGGCGCGGGTCACCGCATTCGGCGAGGCCGAGGGCACGCGCCAACTCCGAGGGGCCCCAGCCGCGTTCTTGGCAGGCCCGCTTGATCAGTTCCGCGACGGCCGGGTTCTTCGGCACCCCGTCACCCCTCCCCACCTGGATTACGCGGGATTACGCAGGACTACATCCTGGGCCCTGTCCCGGTAGTGCGGCCCGTCGTTCACTGAACATCACTCCGCAGATCTCCGAATGGCTCGAATAGGCCCTGTTCAGGGCCTGTTGGCGCCTGCCCGGACACGTTGAGAGGAACCGACGGTGGCCATGCCCCCTGACAATGCACGGACCCGCACGATGCCGCTCTCGCCCCGGACCAGTGCGGCACAAGGCTCCGCCCTCCTACAGGCGGTCCGATGAGCCGCGACCCGCTGGAGACCGCACTGAGCTGGGTGTGGGCGCTGGGCACGGCTGCAGGGCTCGCCGTGGTCGGACTTCTGGCCCACACCGAGCATTCCTCCGCACAGATCCCGTTGGCGCAGCCGACGCTCAGCGGCGAGGACGGTCCGTTGGCCGACGGCCCCGTGTAGGCGTTCCGGCCCGTCCTTGCCTCTCGACCGGGGCGCGAGGTCCGAGACCCATCGAGTTGTGGCCGCAGGGTGCTCACGGCGCCCTGCAGGCGTACCCACTCCGCATCATCAGTGAAGGGAAGCCGATGTCCAGTCCGTACAACAGCGACACGTATCCCCTCCCCGTGTCGGTCGCGTTCAGCGGCCCCGACAACACGGGGAAGACCAAACAGATCGGTATCCTTGCCCGGCGCATGGGCCCGGCCGCGACCTCAGCAGGCCCGCTCGACCACTATGACCCCCGCTGGACCGCCATCAAGGCCGACGGCATGGCCCGCTGGTGGTTCGAGACCGGCCCGGTCGAGGAGGTCGCCGACGTCCTCGCCACCTCCTATCTGGAACGCTCCCGGCACCCCTTCTCCGCGCCGGTGCGCCTGCTGGACCGGGGTATCCCGATGCTGGAGGCTTCCGTCGCCGCGACGGTCGCTGTACGAGACGACCTGGACGCCGCGCAGGCCGCAGACCGAGCCCGACTCCTGCTTGCGCCGTACGAGACCGACCTGCGAGCCGCTGAGGAGAGCGAGCACGCCCTCGTCCTCCTGCACTGCGACGACCCGGAGGAAGGTACCCGCCGGAGCCTGGCTCACGAGGTGACCGTCACCGACATCTACGCGGCGTACCAACGTCACCTCCATGAGCAGATCCACCGCCTCGTCGTCGAGGGACGCTTCCCGATGGCGATCCGCATCAGCAATCGGCCGACCGTCGCCATCCAGGACGAGGTGCGCCGGCGCCTGGCACCCCTGCACCCGGACGTGCCCGGCAGGGCTCTGGCAGGAGTGCACGTCACCGCGCTGGGCGGCATGTCGGAGAGCGGCAAGAGCACGGCCGGCGAGTACCTGCGCACACAGCACGGCCACGCCCGCCTCAAGATCGGGTACCTCATTGAGGACGCGGCCGGGCGGGCGGGGATTCACGACCCGTACCGGCTGGGATCGGTCGTGCAGGCCGAGCTAATCGTGGACGCGCTGGACCGCTTCTGCCAGGCCCACCATTTCCTCGACTCCGTCAGTATCGAGTCGCTGCACGACTTCGACTCGACCACCGAACTCGCCCGGATGCTCGGACCTCACCTCACCATCGCCTACCTGGACGCCTCCGAGGCCACGCGCACCCGGCGGGGCACCGCCGGGGCCCAGGACGTAGCCGACCGCGACCTCGTCAAGAGCGCACGAGGCGCGGACAAGATCGTCTCCATCGCCCACGAGGTCATCGGCAACGACGGGCCGCGCCTGGAGCTGGAGCGGCGGCTGGACCGCATCGCGCTCAACCGCCGCTGGCCAGAGCACCAGCCCTCCACCATGCCGGTCAACGCACTCGGACTCCCCGTGCACCTGGAGTCCTACCTGGCGGAATTTCTTGACCGGACCACCGGCCTGCGCCCGCTGATCGACCTGCTCGCCGTCACCGGAAGCGGAGCCCGTGGCAAGTACCAGCACGGCTGGAGCGACCTCGACGTCCTGGTCGTGGCCGACACCTCCTCCCTCGACGAGATGCGCCAGATCCTCGCGGATCTGGAGACCGAGCTCGGCGGTGTCAAGCTGGGCATGACCGTACTGACCCGCGCCGAGTGCCGGGCCGGCGCCATCACCTCTCGACTGCTTCACGTCCTCGCTCTCATCGGCAGCGGGTCGCTGGTCCCCTTGTGGTCCACCCCTGGCCTGGCTCTGCCCACTCCGGACGCGGCCACCGACGTCGCTGTAAGCCTCCGCGACGGCATCCAGGCCGCCATCGAGATCCGCCGCCAGTTCCTCAAGGGGAGTCCTGACCTCCGCGCCCTGTACAAGGTCACTGCGCTGCTCGCGAAGATTCAGCTCCGTTTCGGTGGGATCGAGTGCCCCTCCGACAGCGACGCCCTCACCGTCCTCCTCGACGCCACGCGGCAGGACACGAGCCTGATCACCACCGCTCGCACCGAGCCGCTCGCTGCCGAAGCGCTCGCACTCCTCGTTCTCCAGGCTTGGCTGGACACCCTCCCCGGGGAGACGCGGTGAGCGCGAACGTCCGACGGCCCATGGCAGCAACGGGTGTCTTCCATAGGCCGGTAGCGAACCGGGAGCGGGCCGAAGTCGAGGCGAAGGGATGGGCACAGCTCTCCTCCCGCATCGCGGTTCCGGCCCTTCACGGGCAGATCGCGTTACCGGACAGACAACTCCTAGCCTACGAGGACGTTTTCGCCAACGGCCGGTGCGAACTGTTGATGGGCGATGTGATCGCCCTCGCCGACCGCGATTCGGCCGTCCAGCCCCGTCTGGCCCGCCTCGTGGACGGGGTCTGCGCCGACCTGCGAGCAGCGGCTGAGGAAACCGGGAGGAGCGTGCCGTTGGTCGAGTGCGTCCCGGACCTCTACCTCGAACGCATTCGCCCCGGTAGCCGACTCGACCGCTGGTATCTGCGTCGCGACTTGTCACTTGCCCTGCCCCACACCGATACGACCCTCAGCCTCCGGGAACTGGCTGGCTTCACCCTCACTGCCAACGGCATACCGCTGACGTTGAACGTCGCCGACACCATCGACAACGTCCGCCTTGCCCTGGCTCCCGATCGCCGCAGGCTCGCCGTCCTCACACAGGGCGATCCCACGGAGCCCAACATCGCCGACCCGCTGTGCTGGCTCGACTTCGAGTTCGCCGGGCGCAACACCATCGCGGGCGAGGCCGCCAACCTGCTCTGGTACCTGATGGCCCTGGGCGGCTGGCTCGTTCCCCGCTACCAGCCCGATGTGTACGCCCGCACCCTCCGCCTCGCCCTGCCGCCCCTGACCCGCCCGCGCATCGAGCACCTGGAACTGCACCGGCCCAGTCGGCACATCGATGTCCGATACTCCTGGAACACCGGCCCCGGCCGCGCTGCGGCCATCACCCGTGTCCTGGACGGCCTTCGCATGGAGAACGGCAGCGGCCTGGAGGAGATCCGTGCCTTTCTCGCCCTGCGCGTTCTCGGAGTCATCCCGCCCTCCCGGCTGACCGGGCACGACCTTCTGCTCGTCCTGATCAAACTCGCCGAGAGCCAGGACCCGCACACGACGCTCGACACCTTCTTCACCACCGCACCGGCCCCGCACCTCCACCCCGGCGAACGGAGCAGCAATGTCCCTGCCCCTGCTTGAGACTCCTCTCCAGACCCGGCCGCTCCAGGGCCGCATCGCCCTGGTCACCGGCGGGGCCACCGGCATCGGGGCCCAGATCGGACGGGCGCTCGCCACCGCCGGAGCAACCGTGGCGGTCAACCACCTCGGCCAGGACCCCGACGCCCACGCCCTCCTCTCCGACTTCGAGCGCGCGGGCAGCCCTGGGATCGCGGTGAGCGCCGACCTGACTGATCCAGGCAGCGTCCAGACCATGGCCGGCCTCGTCCGCGCCGAGATCGGACCCGTCGACATCCTGGTGAACAACGCTGGTTCCTACCCCCGCGTCGCCTGGCATGACACCGACGAGACCGCTTGGAACTACTCCCTCGACGTGAACCTCACCGCTCACTACCGCACCTGCCACGTGCTCACCCCCGGCATGATCGAGCGCCGCTGGGGCCGGATCGTGAACATCGGCAGTGTCAACGCCCGCGCCGGCCGGACGAACCTCGTCGCGTACAGCACCGCGAAGGCCGGGCTGCTGGGGCTTACCCGCTCTCTCGCCCGCGAACTGGGCCCGTACGGAATCTGCGTCAACACCGTCATGCCCGGGGCCATCCAGGTCGAGGCCGAGAACACCCTCCCCGCCCAGCACCGCGCGCGGCCGGAAGACCAAATCAAGCGCCAGTGTGTCCCGCGCCGTGGCCGGCCTGAGGATGTCGCGGCCCTGGTGGCGTTTCTCGTGGGCCCCTCCGCCTCGTTCATCACGGGGCAGTCCGTCCACGTCGACGGCGGCTGGCTGCTGCACTGAGACCACCAACAAGCAAGGAGACAAACCGAAATGATGGAACGAGTCCGCGCCGTCCTCGTCACCGCAGACGACACGATGCTGGTCATCCGCCGTACCCGGCCCGGCATCCCCGAATACTGGGTCCTGCCCGGCGGCGGCGTCGAACCCAGCGACGAGTCCCGGGAGGCGGCCCTCCATCGGGAGATCCACGAGGAGATCGCGGGGAAGGCCGACATCATCCGCCTCCTCCACACGATGGAGTCCGACGATGAGCGGCAGCTCTTCTACCTCGCGCGCATCGCGACCTGGTCCTTCGACGATCGCACCGGTCCCGAGTTCAGCGCCGAAGGCCGCGGCGAGTACGCGCTAGAGGAGATTCCGTTGACCACGGAGGGGCTCGACGGTATCGACCTCAAGCCCGAGGAGATCACCCACGTCCTATGGGGAGCCATCAATGCGGGAAGCCTCGGAGTCGAGGCATCGCTCTGAACCTCTGAGTACGTCAGCACGCCATCAGGGCCGACTCTGAGATGAGTCGGCCCTGATGGCGTCCGTACGCGCTCCGGGCTTAACGTCGCGCCTTGATTTCGCACGTCCTGGGCGTAGTAACGGGAGCCGAGCCCCGCCCGCGTCTCCTCAAGCCGAGCGGCGCTGCTACTGGACCAGCCGGAGCACCGGCTTCTGTTCCTGAACGTCCAGCAGGTTCTGCACCCTCTCGCTTGTCCACGCCAGCTCATGAGCCAGTCGGGAGATCGATAGGCCAGCTTCGCTGGCAGCCAGCTCGAAGGCCCGGCCAAGCAGCGAAGGCCGTTCACCAGGGAAGTTCGAGACGGATTCGGCGGTGAAGCCCGGCTGGCCGTCGAGAGCGCGTAGACGCTGGTACGTCCGGCTGGCGGTCGCGTCGGAGATCAGCCCCAGCTCGCGGCATCGGTAGACGAGCGAATGGAGGGAGACTCCCCAGACCCCCCTGAGCTCGGCCAGGCGTGCAAGATCCATTCGCCGAGGCAGGAACGACAGGATGCTGTCCTGGGGGGTCAGGAACTCGGCGGCGAAGGCATCAGCCTGCTTCTCCTGACGGCTGTCACCGGTGGCATCGGCGTGAAGCACGAGGTGGCCGAGCTCATGGGCAGCTGTGAACCTGTGCCGGTAGATGTCGTCGGCCCGGGCGGCGGTCAGAACGACGAGTGGCCGTGCTGCGCGGGTGGAGAAGGCGTCCACGCTCGCGGCGGAGGGATCGCTGGCAGGCGGCATAACCACCACGATCCCGTGGGCCTCCATCCGCCTCACCAGATGCGTGACAGGGCCGTCGCCGAGGCGCCAGCGCTCGCGGAGCTCACGGGCAGCGGAAGCGGGGTCGGTGGACAGCTCTTCGCCAGGATGGACCTCCCCGCCGGCGAATCCGGGCAGATCGACGAGAGGCAACTGAACCCGCTGTTCCAGCGCGTACGTGAGCTCCCAGACCTGCTCGGCGAACGCGAGCGCACGTTCCCGCTGGGACTTCGGTGTGCTGCGCAGGCTTCGGAAATGCGCCATGGAAGCGTCAAGCCGATTAGCCGGCCTCCCCAGCAGGAAGAACGTCACGGGAACCCCGAGGACCTCTGCGAGCCGGGGGATCAAGTCAGGTCGTGGCTTCGACACCCCTGTCTCGTACTGCCCCACGGCTGCAGGCGTCACCCCGAGCCCGGCCGCCACGTCCTTCTTCGTCATCTCCGCCAGACGGCGAGCTTGCGTCACCCGGGTGGGATCGAAGAGGTCGTAGACGGCGCGGGGCGTGACGCCTCGTTCTTCCGTACCGGGAATGAGGTCTTGCTTAGTGGGTCGCATCGTCTTCGCTGCTCTGGTCCTCAATGGGTTCTGCCTCGGTCTGCACGGGTACCTGCAGGGCTTGGTCCGAGGCGGTACGAGAGGACAGCGTAAGGGTGGGTTCGAGTCCTTCGGCGAAGCCGGTGTGTGCCGTGACCTGGCCCGGAATGCTGATCGGGCGCAGCGTGTACGAGGTGACCTCCTGAGGCAGGTGGAGCGGCTCCGGATCGGTTGCCCACTCCAGCTGCCGGTTCATCCCGAGCGCCGCGATGCCCCAGTACGCCTCAAGGAGCTCGGAGGCGTTGCAGGCGAAGGGAACCAGAACCAGCTGGGTGCCCTCCGGGACTGTCGCCAGAGCGCCGCGCGGCTCGGCGATCGGGACGGCCGGCCCGAAGTCGAGGTCGAACGGAACCTGAGTGTGCTTCGGCGGCGGTGCGAACGTGAAGAGTTCCCGCACCAGCCGGGACCGGCTGGGGATGCGTGCGCTACGTACGTCCGACTTGGTGTTGGAGTACCGGAACGGGTAGATCAGCCCCTTGCCGATAAGCATCAGCTCGTACGAGAAGCCGAATGGCTTGACCGCGCGGGCGCCAGGAACCTGCTTCAGTTCGTCCTGAAGCCGCTCGTACTGGTTCTCGTACCGGCTGGTGCCGTAGACGCGGGTGGTGCGGGAGCCGGCTTGTTCCTGCGCGGCCTGTGCGTTGGCCTGCATGTTGCGAAGGCCCTGCCCGACGCGGCAGCGTGTATCTGCTGCTTGCTCGCCGAACACGTCGGTCGTCCACAGTGACGAAGGCATACTCATGCGGACGACTCCTCGGGTCGGACTACGCATCGAAGCATTCCAGTTCGGCTTTGACTTTAGTTGATGTCAAAGATTTTGCACAACTGCTTTGGTGCTCGGCGTTTCTGTTGCCCATTCGTCACTGGCGTGCCCCGAGGAGGTCGTGGCGCGTGGAGGAGATGCTGGGCCATTGAGCATGGGTGCTGGAGTCTGTGCTCCCTGCCCGGGAGCTGTCTGTTCCCTGAAGGAACAAGGCAGGCGTTCCCTGAGTGAACGCCTGCGCCGTTCCCTCAGGGAACGGCGCAGGCGTGGTTGAACTTGCCTCGACCGGCTGATGGCTGCGTTCCTCTGGCCCAGACCTCTCACAGGCGGCGAGCCAGAGTGGGCTCCTCGGGGTGAGGTTCAGCGCGTGCGGCGCTGCAAGCGGGTGTTGATCGGGCGGTAGGCGGCCGACGGGGATGCCGGGGCGCTGCTGGTGGTGCCAGCGGTCAGGTCGGCGAGGCGGTGGAGGCGCCAGGTGAGGACTTCGCTGAGGCTGGTGGCGGTGTCGGTTTCCTTTCGGACGGTGGCTTGGGTGAGGAGAGCGGTGGGCTTGTGGCCGACGGCTTCAGCCCGCGCGAGGGTGGCGGCGAGAGACGGCCAGCCGGGCTCCGCGAGAATCTGTTCGGCCAGCTCGGGAAGAGCCCGGCGCAGTGTGTTTTCCTGTCGGCGACGCAGAGTCTCATTCAGCCGTCCCCCGCGCTGCCGAAGCGTGGTCAGGGGCTCGGTGGCGGTGGCCCGGTAGGCAGTGCGGAGGTGCGTGACGGTCTGGCGGGCGGCTTCAGCCTGCTGGTGGTGTTGCCGGGTGCGATGCCAGTGCTGCGCGGCGATGACCGCGAGCAGGAGGGCGTCGAGGACGATCGTGAGGAGGGCCCCGTCTTGCGGGGCGGGCTCGCGCAGGACCGCCTTCACCGCGCAGCGGGTGGCCTGGGCCTGCTGGTGCTGGGCGGGGATGCGAGATCGGGCGGCGCGCTCGAAGACGGTGGCGGCTTGGACGAGCTGTGGCCGGAGGCCGACAGGGGCTACCAGAGGGAGTGCGTCGAGGGCCTCGGCGAGGACGGTGATGTGGGCCTGTCCTGCCTCGTCCTCGTCGTGGGCGAGGTGGTCAGGGGTCTGGTCGACGGCGACGGCGAACCGCCGCCAGGCTGTGGTGCCAGTCTGCTCCGTCAGTTTTGTCTCGGTGGCTGTCAGGCGTTCGGCGATCTTGGGATAGGAGAGGTCGGGGGCGAGGGTGGAGCCGGAGAACCACACCGGCTCGCCCTGGGCGTTGGTGTCATGGCTGAGTGCGACCTTGTAGCCGCGGACGTCGCCGGACGGGAAGTACTGAACGTCGACGAGGGCACCGGTCCCCTCGATGATCTGGAAGAGCTCCGCTGCGGTCGTGGCCGCCGAGACCGCTGTGCGGACGATGGTGCGCAGGTGCTCGCGGGAGGTGCGGGCATTGCCCGTGCGGCGCGCCTTCTCCTGCTCGGCGCGGGTGGGGCGTTTGGCGGCGGTGTGGTCTCCGCGCGGAACCTGGCGGAGCCCGTATTCCTTCTCGATAGCCACGAGTTCCTTGTCAGCGCGCAAGAAGTCGTTCCAGTTCCGTGCTGGGCGGAGGTCGCCTCGGACCTTGGTGGCGACGATGTGGATGTGGTCTTCGGCGTGGCGTACGGCGACCCACCGGCAGGCGTCGGGGTCGCCGTCCGGAGCGATGCCGGCGGCGTTGAGTACGCGGCGGGCGATGGTGGCCCACTCCTCGTCCGACAGGGCCCGGTCCTCGGGTGCGGCCCGGACCGAGCAGTGCCACACATGTTCCTTCGGCGCCTTGTCCCTGGCCTGCTTTACGCGTAGGTCGAGGGCTGTGGTGAGTTGGGCGAGGGTGGCCTCCGAGTCACGGCCGGGGTCGGGGGCGAAGCCGTCCCACGAGGCGATGAGGTGAGGGTCGGTGTGCTCGTTGGCACGGCCGGGTCCGTAGAGGTAGTTCAGGACGCCGCGGGTCTTGTGGCCGGGCTTGACGATGTTCGCGATCAATCAGATGGCCCGGTGCTGTGTGGCGGCCACGTCGGCGGCGATGTCGATCGTTGTGGCTGCCTGGCGGGCCAAGACCAGAACCCGCGCGGCCTCCGTCAGCACCGTCTTGTCCCCAGGGTGTGGATCGCCTCCCGCGTTGAGGCGGTGGGCGATCTGGTTGACGTTCGTACCGATCCGCGCGACCTGCGTACGCAGCGCGGCCAGCTCGTCTATCAAGTCGTCCGTCACAGTGCGCCGGTCGGGCAACGCGTAGTCGCCGTGGAGGTGGGCCATGACCAGGGCCCCGACGAAGTGAGCGCCGGCCAGCCCGAGCCGATGTGCCTCGGCCTTGATCTCGATCTTCTCCTCCGCGCTGTAGCGGACATCGACCCGCTCGGTGCGCTGGACGCCCTGGCGCGCACGACGGCTGGCGACCCGGTGGAGCGCGGCCTCTTCAGTGGCCCGCACCACGCCGTCGTTCGTCCTGGGAGCGCCCTCGCTCCCAGGTATCCCCGCCACCCCTGGGGCGGGCACTGCGTGGGACCGGCCCTTGGACGGTCCAACGTCATACCTTGCTCCGCCTGGTGCCTGGGGGCGTGTTATCTGCCGTCGCGGTCTGCTGGGGGGTTCGTGCTGCGCGCCGTGCATGGGTCTCTTTCCGAAGTGGGAGTTGGGGGTCGTACGTTGACCGGTGTTCGGCCCTGGACGGTTGCGTTGGCCAGGACTCGGTCAGGGCCTTCGTGGGTGAGGGGCCACCGGGACGGATTGCTGCATGGACCACGTCATTGATCTCGATTTGGCCGCTGCCGAGTTCACCGCGCGTCTCGGACGCCATCGGCATGAAGAGCGATGTCGGTACGAGGGACCTGGGCACGGTCGTTGCACACGCGGTGGGGACCGACTGAGTCGGCTGCCGGTCCCCGCTGGCTTGGTCCCGCAGCTCGGAGCTCTGAGGCGTGAGCTCGGGGGCCGACCGTATGGCGTAGACGGGCCGCACTGACCTGCGGTTTCCCTGCCTCTTCGGGGACCGGTCCCCGAAGAGGCAGGGGACGAGAAGGAGCTTGGTGGGGACCGGTCCCCACCTGAGTCGGGGACCGGTCCCCGACTGCCCGTCAGGGGGACCGTCCCCAGAAGACCGAGCTGTGCGGGGACCGGTCCCCGTTGTCCCCGCACTTCGCGGACCGGCCGTACAGGCGAGGGCGCTACACCGTCGGGACCGGTTCATCGAGGGCCGCCAGCAGAGCTGCCAGGTGCGCCTCCGGCCGGGTCATCTTGGCGCTCGCTGACCCGCCACTGGGGCTGGCGGCTGAGTGGCGCGCTACTGGGGCGGGGCTCCGCTCGCGAGTGATCCATGCTCGCCAGTCGGCACCCCACGCGGCACCCGAGCGCGGAGACCCGTCGGCCCGGAAGGCCCGCCACTTGTCATCCGCCACTCGTACGCCCTCCTCGCCGAGGCGGGCGAGGTGCCCCTCGCTCCGCAGCCAGGATTCGCTGCCTGCGTCGATCTGCCATTGAGAGGCGGGGATGGGTGCACTGCTGCTGTACCTACTGGTTCCTATTGGTTCACTTCTGTTCTGGGGGTCAGATTCCGTTCCCCCGAGGTGCCGGATTCCGGCACCTCCCGGGGTTGGATTCTGTACCCCGGGGTCGGATTCCGCCCCGACCGCATTGCTGCCGGAGGTATCGGATTCCGCTACCTCGGGGGTTGGAATCAGGCCCCCTTGATGGGGCGGGTTTCCACCGTCCGCGGTCATGAAACGGGCGGCTTCGGGGAGGCGGTAATACGTTTCTCCGCGAGGCCCTTTGCGTCCGTCGAGGCGGACTATCTCGCCGCTGGCGACCAGTTTGTCCAGCGCGTCCCGAACGGCGCTTCGCGACGCGTTCGCGCGGCGCATCAGGGCTGGGACGGAGGCGTAGGCCGTGCAGGTGTGGTCGATGCAGCGATCGGCGATCAAGGTGAGGACCATGCGGGCAGTGCCTTTACTGAGGCTGTGGTCCCATACCCAGACGCGGGCATCGTGGCTCATGGTTCGGCGGCTCCTCGAAGCAGGGGGTGGCGGCGGTGGCTGCGAATCGCGCGACGGCGGTGCTGCCGTCGAACGGAGCTGGCGCACCGAAGGCCGATCCGGGCGGCCTTCATTTCAGCGACTGGACCAAGAAGGAAGCCACATCGCCTCGCGCAAGTCCAGGGTTACTTCGCACAAAGGGAGCAGCCGACGGCGAACGCCGGTGGAACGCGGTCCAAAAACGATAGACCCGAATCGGCCGTTCACCAAGAAGTTCGTGCCGGTGGTGCCCGTGACCGATCCGCCTTTGGCTTCAGGTCAGCAAAATGTGGGCCGGATCCCCAACTCCGGTACTCCCGAAATCTGCTGGGAGTCGAGGCAACATAGACGCACATCGCCGGTTAACCAAACCGGCGATGCAGAGGTATCACTACGGGACGCCGAAATAGTCCCAGCGGGGGCAGCGCGATAGCTCGACGCGGTCGCGATGCTCGTACGCCTGCCTCAGCGGGCGTGCCCTCGCATGGGCGCATCGGTTGTTGACCCGCCGCCTCGTAGAAGGAACACCCTTGCCCCGACCCGCAGTGATCACTACCCCATGGCTCGTCGACACCTGGGAGGAGGCGGTCTCGAATGGCTGATCGCCTTCTCGGCGTGGCCGAGGCAGCCGAACGTCTCGGTGTCGGTGAGCGATTCATCCGTCGCCTCGTCTCCGAGCGCCGCATCCGGTACGTCAAGGTCGGCAAGCACGTCCGCATCTCCGACACCGCGCTGGACGCTTACGTAGAGGCGCGTACGGTCGAGCCGGTCCGTACTCGCCGCTCCGGGTTCAGGGCTGCGGCCTGATGGCCCGTCCGCGTCAGAAGGCTCCGCGCCGCACGTTCGGAGCGATACGACAACTGCCCTCGGGGCGATATCAGGCCCGCTACCCCAGCACGGCCGATGACACCCTGCGGCCCGCACCGGAAACCTTCGAGACCAGGCGCGATGCAGAGGCGTTCCTCGTCCAGGTCCAAGCGGACCAGATGCGGGGCGACTGGCTCGACCCGACCGCCGGCGAGGTCTCGTTCGCCGACTACACCACGCGCTGGATCGCTGAGCGCGGCCTCGCCCCGACCACTGCTGAGTTGTACCGCCGGCTGTTCCGGCTCCACCTGGAGCCGACGTTCGGCGAGATGAACGTCAACATGATCAGCCCCGCTCGGGTCAGAGCCTGGCGGGCGGAGCGGTTGTCCGCCACCGGTGCCACCACGGTGGCCAAGTCGTACCGGCTCCTCAAGGCCGTGATGGAGACCGCAGTCGAGGACGACATGCTGCGCAAGAACCCCTGCCGTATCCGTGGGGCAGGTCGCGAGGACGCCGACGAGCGCCCCGTGGCGACGGTCGAGCAGGTCTTCGCCGCGGCGGAGGTGATCGGTCTGCGCTGGCGCCTCATGGTTCTGCTCGGTGCCTTCGCCTCAATGCGGCCCGAGGAACTCGCCGAGCTACGTCGCCGGGACGTGGACCTTGACGCCGGCACGCTCTGGGTTCGCCGTGCTGCACCGGAGCTCAACACAGGTCACCGCGTGGTCGGCGCTCCCAAGTCCCGGGCGGGCCGACGAGAGATCGTGCTGCCGTCCTTCCTCCACGAGGACGTCCGTCGGCACCTGGAGTGGTTCGCCCAGCCGGGGCCGGACGGGCTCGTCTTCGTCGGCGAGAGGGGGGCGGTACTGCGCGGCACCACGTTCGGCCGCAAGTGGCGCAGGGCCCGGGACAAGGTGAGGCTGCCCGAAGGCTTCCGCTTCTACGACCTGCGGCACACGGGCAACACGCTGGCGGCCGACACCGGTGCCAAGCTCAAGGACCTCATGGTCCGAGCCGGCCAGTCATCCGAGCGCGCGCAACTGATCTATCAGCACTCCACCAAGGAGCATCAGCGCAGGCTCGCCGCCAACATCGATCTCGACGTGCGCCGCCAACAGTCGGCTGCAGCCTCGGGGCGTGGTGGGGCGACTGTTCACCCGCTGGTGCCACGTCCGCCCGGACCATCCGCCCCACGGGCTGCGCGGCGTTGATCGCGCAGGAGCAGCAGTCCGCACCATGGGTGTGACGCAGGGCACTTGGAAGGGATCTCGCGATGCGGGACCCGGTAGTGGAGCGCTCGCCCTGAGGGGTGACAGATCCACTATTGATGCAGATGGGAAGGGTCGTTATGGCACGCGAATGGCACGAGCCCTAAAAATGGTCTAGACAACAAACAAGGCCCTGGTCTCCGACCAGGGCCTTCGTCATGGAGCGGGTGACGAGAATCGAACTCGCGCTCTGAGCTTGGGAAGCTCATGTTCTACCATTAAACTACACCCGCGAAGCGCGCCGATGATCGGCTGTGCATCGTCCCACACTGTACCCCATCGCAGACCCCCGGCGTGTTCGCCGTGGGGTCTGCGTGTCGTTGCCGGGGGTGGACGCGGGTGTGGGTGGCGGGAGTTGAGGGCGTAGCGTGGGTGGGCGGAGTGCCGCCTGGAGTGGCGTCCTGTTCATCCCCTAATGTGGCGGTCTCGTCCATAGCTGGTTGGGGAAGGGACTTGATGGAGTCGATGGAGCGCACCGTCGTCCGCTGTGCCGAAGGGCACGTTTTCGCCGCGTCGTCGTTCCCGATGCAGCAGCTCGGGTCGCAGCGGATCGGGCCCGGGCGGCTGATCCGATGCCCGCGCTGTGCTCGGTTGCGGCAGGCTGTTCCTGTGGCGTTCGAGGAGCGCTAGAGCAATGACGCAGACGCGCGGGGCGGTCCGGTTGGGGGCGACTCGCGCGTTCTGCGTATCCTCGGTGCGTGCTTCTCTCAGATAAGGACCTCCGGGCCGAGATCGATGCCGGGCGGGTTCGCATTGACCCGTTCGACGCGTCGATGGTGCAGCCCTCGAGCATCGATGTGCGGTTGGACCGCTACTTCCGGGTGTTCGAGAACCACCGCTATCCGCATATCGATCCTGCCGTCGAGCAGGTCGACCTGACCCGTCAGGTCGAGCCGGACGGTGACGAGGCGTTCATCCTCCACCCGGGGGAGTTCGTCCTGGCCTCGACGTACGAGGTCATCTCGCTCCCCGACGACCTTGCCTCGCGGCTGGAGGGCAAGAGCTCGCTCGGGCGGCTCGGCCTGGTGACGCATTCCACCGCCGGGTTCATCGACCCCGGTTTCTCGGGACACGTCACACTTGAGCTGTCCAATCTGGCGACGTTGCCGATAAAGCTCTGGCCGGGAATGAAGATCGGGCAGCTGTGCATGTTCCGGCTGTCCTCGTCGTCCGAATTCCCGTACGGATCCGAGCGTTACGGATCGCGTTATCAGGGCCAGCGAGGGCCTACCGCCTCGCGTTCCTACATGAATTTCCATCGGACACAGGTGTGATACGGCATGGCTGGTGAAGCGCGGGAGAACCTGACGTACGAGGCCTTCGGGCACGCCGTACGTGAGCTGGCACAGGCGGTGGCCGACGACGGCTTCGAGCCGGACGTCGTGCTGAGCATCGCGCGCGGCGGGGTGTTCGTCGCGGGCGGTCTGGCCTACGCCCTGGACTGCAAGAACATTCATCTGGTGAACGTCGAGTTCTACACCGGCGTCGGGACCACGCTTGAAATGCCGGTCATGCTGGCCCCCGTCCCGAACGCCATCGATTTCACGCGGAAGAAGGTCCTGATCGCCGATGACGTCGCCGACACCGGCAAGACGCTGAAGCTGGTCCGCGACTTCTGCATCGACCACGTGGCCGAGGTGCGCAGCGCGGTCATCTACGAGAAGCCGCAGTCGCTCGTGAAGTGCGAGTACGTGTGGAAGAAGACCGATCGGTGGATCAACTTCCCGTGGAGCGTGGAGAAGCCCGTCGTGCGCCGTGACGGCCAGGTCCTCGACTCGTAGTCGTCGACCGCAGGCCGTGGACCGCGGGTGCGGACGCGGACACGGGAAGGGCCCCGGTGCTGTGCACCGGGGCCCTTCCGCACGTCGGACCTGGTCGGGTCAGATCGTGCCGAGCTTGATGATCGAGAGCAGTGCGATCAGCTGGATCGCCGAGGCGCCCAGGGCCTTCGGCCACGGGAGGTCGTGAGACTTGCTCACCATGGAGGTGAAGAGCGCTCCGGCCGCCAGCCAGGTGATCCAGCCGAGGATCTGCACCAGGGAGTTCTCGCCGCCGAGGAACAGGGCGAAGACCAGGCGGGGTGCGTCGGTGATCGACATGATGAGCATCGACAGGCCCACGGTCGGCTGCCAGGCGCCGGTGCCGCCGAGCTGACGTGCCAGCGTGTGGGTGACGGCGCCGAGGACCAGCCCGCCGATGACGAAGCCGACCCCGGTGAAGATCACGTACGGGGCGGCCGTCGAGACCTCCGCGTGGATCGCCTCGTCACGCGCCTGGTCGAAGCCGAAGAGCGCGAGCAGTCCGTAGATGAACGTGACGGCGATCGCGGTGCCCCACACGGGGTAGTCGCGCATCTGCCAGAACGTCGGTCCCGGCCGCAGCACGATGCCGCTCAGCAGCTGCTTCCAGTGCAGTCTGGGCCCCGAGGGCTGCGCGGGGGCCTGGCCGGCCTGGTAGGTGTTCCCGTCGCCGTACGGGTCCTCGTGGATGCTGAACGCCTGGGTGTGACCCGGGGCGTTGGCGTACGGGTCGTGCTGCGACGGCTGGTGGTGCGGGTCGCCGAAGTACTCCGGTTCGCCGTGCCCGCCTGTGTGTCCGTTGCCACCCCCGTGTCCGTTGCCGCCGTTCCCGCCGCCGTACGGAGCGCCCTGGGAGCCGCCGTACGGCGCGCCGCCACCTCCTGCCGGAGGCCACGACTGCCCGCCGTACGGCGGCGGTGATGCCGGTGCGCCGTACGGCTGTTGCTGCTGCGGGTGTTGTTGCGGTGTGCGGTTGTCCCGGCCGCGTCCGATCCTGAATCCAGCCACACGTCGAACGTACCTGGTCCGTGCGGGTGCGGTGTGGGGGCCGGGGGAACAAGGGCCCATTGCGGCCTAGCTGTGACATCCCCTAGGGGGACCCTGGGGGGTCTGCCCCACCCCGGGAGGGACGCCGACGGCCTCCCGGGACGGCTGGTGGCGGCCGGGAAGGGCCGGAGCGGCTCCCTGAAAGACCGGAGCGGCCGGTCCTGCCCCCGAGGCAGGTCCGGCCGCTTCCGTGGTGGGAGACAGCTACTGGACGGGTTCCGGTTCCGGCTGCCCGGCCGGCTCCTCGTCGCCCGCCGGGTCGGCGGGTGTCTTCACCGACTCCAGGAGCAGCTGCGACACGTCGACGACCTGCACCGACTCCTTCGCCTTGCCGTCGTTCTTCTTGCCGTTGACCGAGTCGGTCAGCATGACGAGGCAGAACGGGCAGGCCGTGGAGACGATGTCCGGGTTGAGGGAGAGGGCTTCGTCGACGCGCTCGTTGTTGATGCGCTTGCCGATCCGCTCCTCCATCCACATCCGCGCACCGCCGGCGCCGCAGCAGAAGCCGCGCTCCTTGTGGCGGTGCATCTCCTCGTTCCGCAGACCCGGAACCTTCGCGATGATCTCGCGCGGGGGCGTGTAGATCTTGTTGTGACGGCCCAGGTAGCAGGGGTCGTGGTACGTGATCAGACCCTCGACCGGTGTCACCGGGATCAGCTTGCCCTCGTCCACCAGGTGCTGGAGCAGCTGCGTGTGGTGGATGACCTCGTACTCGCCGCCGAGCTGCGGGTACTCGTTCGCGATCGTGTTGAAGCAGTGCGGGCAGGTCGCGACGATCTTCTTCGCGGACTTCGCCTTCTTGGTCGAGTCGTCCTCGTCATCCTCGCCGAACGCCATGTTCAGCATCGCGACGTTCTCCTGGCCGAGCTGCTGGAACAGCGGCTCGTTGCCCAGGCGGCGGGCCGAGTCACCCGTGCACTTCTCGTCGCCGCCCATGATCGCGAACTTGACGCCCGCGATGTGGAGCAGCTCCGCGAAGGCCTTCGTCGTCTTCTTGGCACGGTCCTCGAGGGCGCCGGCGCAGCCGACCCAGTACAGGTAGTCGATCTCGCCGAGGTCCTCGACGTCCTTGCCCACGATCGGGACCTCGAAGTCGACCTCCTTGGTCCACTCGACGCGCTGCTTCTTGGCGAGCCCCCAGGGGTTGCCCTTCTTCTCCAGGTTCTTGAGCATCGTGCCCGCCTCGGACGGGAACGCGGACTCGATCATCACCTGGTAGCGGCGCATGTCGACGATGTGGTCGATGTGCTCGATGTCGACCGGGCACTGTTCCACGCACGCACCGCAGGTGGTGCAGGACCACAGCACGTCCGGGTCGATGACGCCGTTCTCCTCGGCGGTGCCGATGAGGGGGCGTTCGGCCTCCGCGAGGGCGGCCGCGGGAACGTCCTTGAGCTGCTCCTCGGTGGCCTTCTCGTTGCCCTCCATGTCCTTGCCGCCGCCGGCCAGCAGGTACGGGGCCTTGGCGTGCGCGTGGTCGCGCAGGGACATGATCAGGAGCTTCGGGGACAGCGGCTTGCCGGTGTTCCAGGCGGGGCACTGCGACTGGCAGCGACCGCACTCGGTGCACGTCGAGAAGTCGAGGAGGCCCTTCCAGGAGAACTGCTCGACCTGGGAGACGCCGAAGGTGTCGTCCTCGCCCGGGTCCTCCCAGTCGATCTCCTTGCCGCCCGAGGTCATCGGCAGCAGCGCGCCGAGCGAGACCGCGCCGTCGGCGTTCCGCTTGAACCAGATGTTCGGGAAGGCGAGGAAGCGGTGCCAGGCGACACCCATGTCGGTCTTCAGGGCGACCGTGATCATCCAGATGAAGGAGGTCGCGATCTTCAGCCCGGCGAAGAAGTAGGTGAGGTTCTGGAGCGTGGAGACGTCCATGCCCTCGAGCCAGGAGACCACCGGGTACGAGATGAAGAACGACGCCTCGTAGCTGTCCACGTGGTGCTGGGCGCCTTCGAGGGCGTGCAGCATGAAGATGCAGACGCCGACGATGAGGATGACGGCCTCGACGAAGTACGCCTGGCCGAAGTTGGAGCCCGCGAAGCGGGACTTGCGACCGGGCTTGTCCGGCCTGCTGAGCTGGCGGATCACGATCAGGACCGCGATGCCGAGCACCGTCATCGTGCCGATGAACTCGACGAAGACGTTGTACGGCGCCCACTCGCCGACGATCGGCAGCAGCCAGTCGGCCTGGAAGAGCTGGCCGACGGCGTTGACGATCGTCAGCAGCAGCGAGAAGAAGCCCACCGCCACGAACCAGTGCGCGACACCGACGATGCCCCAGCGGTTCATGCGGGTGTGGCCGAGGAACTCCTTGGCCACGGTGACGGTGCGCTGCACGGGCTCATCGGTGCGGGTGCCTGCGGGCACGTTCTGGCCGAGCCGCATGAAGGTGTAGATCTGCAGGAGGGCGCGGGCGAAAAGTGCCACGCCGACCACGATCAGAACCAGCGACACGATGATCGCGGCGAGTTGCATTTGGGGGCTCCTCGGGCCTGCGAGGGTGGGATCCAGCGCGTACAAGCGATTACTAAGCAGTAACTTAATCAGTCTGTGCTGACACTATCCACTTATTCCGCCACGCTGTAGCCGGGCAGTCGGTGATCTGTGTCGCTCAGGTGAGCCTTTCCCGGGAGCCGCAGTCCGCGTACCGCCGCCTGGAGGGCGATGTGCGCGGAGTGCGCCAGGATCGCCAGGTCGAGCCCTGTCCCATGATGCTCTGCGTAGTGCGCGTCCAGGAGGGCGGGTTCGTCCCAGGGCATTTTGGAGCGTGCCCTGACCTGGGCCAGGCCGGTCAGCCCCGGCCGCAGTCCCTGCCGCCACCGCCCGGCGGCGCCGAGGGCGGCGGTCTCCCCGGGGGTGAGCGGCGCCGGGCCGACGAGGGCGAGATCTCCCCGTACGACGTGGGGCAGTCGGGAGAGCAGGTCGAGCCGGAACCGCCTGGTGCGCAGCGAGCGCAGTTCGAAGGGGTGGCCGCCGAGACCGACCCGCATCTCGCGGCTCAGTACGCCGTTCCTGTCGCCCGTCCTGTCGCCCTTCCTGGGGAGGAGCGGGCGGAGTGCCAGGGTCAGGGCGCCCAGGGCGAGCGCCGGGGTCGCCAGGAGCAGGAGCGCCGAGCCGAGCACCAGGTCCAGGGTGCGCTTCATGGTCATGGTCCCCAGCGCTCCGGCGGCACGGTCCGCCGCCAGGGCGAGACGCCCGGCCGCCGCGGCCGCCGGTGAGGCGCCGGCCCTCCGTGGGGTGGGGCGCCGTCCGCCTCGTGCCGCAGTCTGCCTCGCGTTCCGCATTGCACCTGCCCGGAGTCGATGACGTGACGGTATGACCGTCTCGATGCATTTTGTGACAGAACGATCCCACGGTGCGATGGTGGGTGGGGTGTGTGCGGCGCGCCACGCTGGGAAGGTGTCGCGGGTCCCGGGGTCGGAGCGGCCTCCCGCCGCCGCTTCCGGTGCGCCGTCGTGACCACTCGAACATAAGAAATGCCTGATCAGGGCAAGTGTGAGCACATAAGTTGAGCGTAAGTGGCTCAGGTCCTTTGACTCCGGGGTGGGTGTCATGCATCCTTGAGTCAGATCCACTCAAGTAGTCAGTTGGAGGAATTGAAATGGCACGTGCGGTCGGCATCGACCTGGGCACGACTAACTCCGTCGTCAGCGTTCTCGAAGGCGGCGAGCCCACCGTCATCACCAACGCCGAAGGCGCCAGGACCACGCCGTCCGTCGTCGCCTTCGCCAAGAACGGCGAGGTGCTCGTCGGCGAGGTCGCGAAGCGCCAGGCAGTCACCAACGTCGACAGGACGATCCGTTCGGTCAAGCGCCACATGGGCACTGACTGGAAGATCGAGATCGACGGCAAGAACTTCAACCCGCAGCAGATGAGCGCCTTCATCCTGCAGAAGCTGAAGCGCGACGCCGAGTCCTACCTGGGCGAGAAGGTCGCCGACGCGGTCATCACCGTTCCGGCGTACTTCAACGACTCCGAGCGTCAGGCGACGAAGGAGGCCGGTGAGATCGCGGGCCTCAACGTCCTGCGCATCGTCAACGAGCCGACCGCCGCCGCCCTGGCGTACGGCCTCGACAAGGACGACCAGACGATCCTCGTCTTCGACCTCGGTGGCGGCACCTTCGACGTGTCCCTCCTGGAGATCGGCGACGGCGTCGTCGAGGTGAAGGCCACCAACGGTGACAACCACCTCGGTGGTGACGACTGGGACCAGCGGGTCGTCGACTACCTGGTGAAGCAGTTCGCCAACGGCCACGGCGTGGACCTGTCCAAGGACAAGATGGCTCTCCAGCGTCTCCGCGAGGCCGCGGAGAAGGCGAAGATCGAGCTCTCGTCCTCGACCGAGACCACGATCAACCTGCCCTACATCACGGCGTCCGCCGAGGGCCCGCTGCACCTGGACGAGAAGCTCACGCGCTCGCAGTTCCAGCAGCTGACCGCAGACCTCCTGGACCGCTGCAAGAACCCGTTCCACAACGTCATCAAGGACGCGGGCATCCAGCTCTCCGAGATCGACCACGTCGTTCTCGTCGGTGGCTCGACCCGTATGCCGGCCGTCGCCGAGCTCGTCAAGGAGCTCACGGGCGGCCAGGACGCCAACAAGGGTGTGAACCCGGACGAGGTCGTCGCCATCGGCGCCTCGCTCCAGGCCGGTGTCCTCAAGGGCGAGGTCAAGGACGTCCTGCTCCTCGACGTGACCCCGCTGTCCCTCGGCATCGAGACCAAGGGAGGGATCATGACGAAGCTCATCGAGCGCAACACCACGATCCCGACCAAGCGTTCCGAGATCTTCACGACGGCCGAGGACAACCAGCCGTCCGTGCAGATCCAGGTCTACCAGGGCGAGCGCGAGATCGCGGCGTACAACAAGAAGCTCGGGATGTTCGAGCTCACCGGTCTGCCGCCGGCCCCGCGTGGTGTGCCGCAGATCGAGGTCGCCTTCGACATCGACGCCAACGGCATCATGCACGTCGCTGCCAAGGACCTCGGCACCGGCAAGGAGCAGAAGATGACCGTCACCGGTGGCTCCTCGCTGCCGAAGGACGAGGTCAACCGGATGCGCGAAGAGGCCGAGCAGTACGCCGACGAGGACCACCGCCGTCGCGAGGCCGCCGAGTCCCGCAACCAGGGCGAGCAGCTCGTCTACCAGACGGAGAAGTTCCTCAAGGACAACGAGGACAAGGTCCCCGGCGACGTGAAGACGGAGGTGGAGACCGCGCTCACCGAGCTGAAGGAGAAGCTCAAGGGCGAGGACACCGCCGAGATCCGCACCGCCACCGAGAAGGTCGCGGCCGTCTCCCAGAAGCTGGGCCAGGCGATGTACGCCAACACCCAGTCCGAGGGTGCGGCCCCGGGTGCCGAGGCGCCGGGCGACGCCCAGGGCAAGGCCGACGACGACGTCGTCGACGCCGAGATCGTGGACGACGAGAAGGACACGAAGGGCGGTGCGGCGTGACCGAGGAGACTCCGGGCTTCGACGAGAAGCCTGACGTCCCCTCCGGCGCGAGCTCCGACGACGCCGAGCCGAAGGCCGCCACCCCCTCCGACGAGGAGGCGGCGGCCCCGGCCGGGGACGTACCGCAGACAGCGGCACTGACGGCTCAGCTGGACCAGGTCCGTACCGCGCTCAACGAGCGTACGGCCGACCTCCAGCGGCTCCAGGCCGAGTACCAGAACTACCGCCGCCGCGTCGAGCGCGACCGGGTCATGGTCAAGGAGGTCGCGGCAGCGGGTCTCCTGACCGAGCTCCTGCCGGTGCTCGACGACGTCGGCCGGGCCCGCGAGCACGGCGAACTCGTCGGCGGGTTCAAGTCGGTGGCCGAATCCCTGGAGACGGTCGTCGCGAAGCTGGGCCTCCAGCAGTTCGGCAAGGAGGGCGAGCCCTTCGACCCGACGATCCACGAGGCCCTGATGCACTCGTACGCGCCGGACGTCACCGAGACGACCTGCGTGGCGATCCTGCAGCCCGGGTATCGCATCGGGGAGCGCACCATCCGCCCCGCGCGGGTGGCCGTGGCGGAGCCGCAGCCGGGCGCCACGCCCGCGGCGGCGAAGGAAGAGAAGGCAGACGACGAGGAGAGCGGTGGCACCGAAGAGGTCTGACATTCCGTCCGACCACTGCGGTGAACACCGACGGGGCGTGCGGCCGGCCACGGGGCCGGCCGCACGGCCGATCGTCCGGAAGGAGGGACGTCGATGAGCACGAAGGACTTCGTCGAGAAGGACTACTACAAGGTTCTCGGCGTCCCCAAGGACGCCACCGACGCCGAGGTCAAGAAGGCGTACCGGAAGCTCGCCCGCGAGTACCACCCGGACGCCAACAAGGGTGACGCCAAGGCCGAGGAGCGCTTCAAGGAGATCTCCGAGGCGAACGACGTCCTCGGCGACCCCAAGAAGCGCAAGGAGTACGACGAGGCGCGCGCCCTCTTCGGCAGCGGAGGCTTCCGGGCGGGTCCCGGCGGTGCGGGCGGCAACTTCAACTTCGACCTGGGCGACCTCTTCGGAGGTGCCCCGGGCGGTGGCCAGAACGCCGGCGCCGGTGGGTTCGGCGGTGGCGGCGGTGGCGGCCTGGGGGACGTCTTCGGCGGACTGTTCAACCGTGGCGGTGCGGGCACACGTGTCCAGCCGCGGCGCGGCCAGGACATCGAGTCCGAGGTGACGCTCAGCTTCACCGAGGCGGTCGACGGGGCCACGGTCCCGTTGCGGATGTCCAGCCAGGCTCCCTGCAAGGCGTGTTCGGGCACCGGCGACAAGAACGGCACCCCGAGGGTCTGCCCGACGTGCGTCGGCACCGGCCAGGTGTCGCGCGGCACCGGCGGCGGTTTCTCGCTGACCGATCCCTGCGTGGACTGCAAGGGCCGGGGCCTCATCGCCCAGGACCCCTGCGACGTCTGCAAGGGCAGCGGCCGGGCGAAGTCCGCCCGCACGATGCAGGTCAGGATCCCGGCGGGGGTGTCGGACGGCCAGCGGATCAGGCTGCGCGGCAAGGGCAGCCCGGGCGAGCGCGGCGGACCTGCCGGCGACCTCTACGTCGTCGTCCACGTCGACGCCCACCCGGTGTTCGGACGCAAGGGCGACAACCTCACCGTCACCGTGCCCGTCACCTTCCCGGAGGCGGCGCTCGGCGGTGAGGTGAAGGTCCCCACGCTCGGCGGGCCCCCGGTCACCCTGAAACTCCCGGCGGGCACGCCCAACGGACGTACCATGCGGGCCCGCGGCAAGGGCGCCGTGCGCAAGGACGGCACCCGGGGCGACCTCCTGGTCACCGTCGAGGTGTCCGTGCCCACGGACCTCGGCGCGGACGCTCAGGACGCACTGGAGGCCTACCGGAAGGCGACCGCGGGGGAGGACCCGCGGGCGGAGCTGTTCCAGGCTGCGAAGGGAGCTTGAGATGGACGGCCGTCGACGCAATCCGTACCAGCTGACCGACGAATCACCGGTCTACGTGATCTCGATCGCGGCCCAGCTCTCGGGCCTGCACCCGCAGACACTGCGCCAGTACGACCGTCTCGGCCTGGTCTCGCCCGACCGTACGGCCGGGCGCGGCCGGCGCTACTCGGCCCGTGACATCGAACTGCTGCGCACCGTGCAGCAGCTGTCGCAGGACGAGGGCATCAACCTCGCGGGCATCAAGCGGATCATCGAGCTGGAGAACCAGGTTGCCGCGCTCCAGCAGCGCGTCGCCGAGCTCTCCGCGGCGGTGGACGGCGCGGCCGTGGCCATGCAGCAGCGTGAGGCCCAGGTGCACGCCTCCTACCGGCGGGACCTGGTGCCGTACCAGGACGTGCAGCAGACGAGCGCGCTGGTGGTCTGGCGGCCCAAGAGGCCGAAGGACTGAGCCGGCAGGGCAAGGGCCCGCATCGAGTCTCATGACTCGGATGCGGGCCCTTTCCGTGTGCCCGGGGCGGCGCCGGTCTCGTCCACGATGCCTGACCGCACGATGAGGGCCCCGAGATGGGTGCGGCTGTCGGCGCCGAGTGCCTGCATCAGCTTGGCGATGTGAGCGCGGCAGGTGCGGACACTGATGCCCAGCTTGCGTGCCACCGCGTCGTCGACATGGCCCTGGCTGAGGAGCCGGGCGATGCTCTGCTGGACGGCCGTGACCTGGATTCCCGGGGTGGTCGTGGGGAGCGGCCGGGCGAGCGGGGTCGCCTGCGTCCAGAGGACCTCGTAGACCTGGACGAGGTAGCGGACGAGAGCGGGGTGGCGGATCTCCAGTGCCGTGCTGCGGTCGGCGGTGGCCGGGATGAAGGCCACCCTGCGGTCGAAGATGAGCAGCCGCTCCACGGTCAGTTCGGTGGTCCGGACGTCGAGGGACTCCGCGGGCACCTGTCGCAGGTAGTCCCTGACCTGCGTGCTGTAACGCGCCGGGTGCTGGTAGATGTGACGGAGCCCGGCGCCCCGGGCGATGGCGGTCCTGGCGTTGTCCAGGGCCGTGCGCAGGGTGGTGCGGGGCCGTGTGCTCCCCGGCTGCGCCGTGAGGACTTCGTCCGTGGCCTGGGCGGTGGCCTCGTGGATGGCCGTCCGTATCGCCTCGGGACCTTCCAGCATGGTGATGGCCAGATGGGGGTCGCCGTTGGCTATGGCGGCCAGGGGGGCCAGGGACCGGGTCAGGCCGAGGGTCCGCTCCACACGCTCGTCGATCTCGCGTGTGAGCGGCTGCAGCAGGCGGGCCAGGGCCGCCGAGGGCGGGACGGGACGGAACCACTCCTCGTCCCAGGGATCGGGCTGCACCAGCGCCCCGTCGGTCAGGCACGGTGCCGCGTCGAGATCGGAGCGGGCGATCCGCCCCTGGCGCAGGGCCCGTTCGTACAGATCCAGTCCGGGGGCGCAGAGTTCTCTCGGGCTGTGGTTGTGCGGCGGTTGCACCGGTTCTGTTCCCATCTGGGAGCCCCCCGCTTTGTGCGCTGCAACAAGTTGCCGGTGGCGGAAGCCTAGTGTTCGGGTGGAGTGTGGACGTGTTGTGGCCGTGGGAGCCCGCCCGGGCGCCCGGCCTGCCGCTCGTCACGGAGCGGCGGCGCCTCGCTCCGGCGGGGCCTCGGCCGTCAGTTCTTCTGGTCCAGGATTCCTGACTGTGAGATGAGGTAGCCGAGCTGAGCCCGACTGCCGCTGCCGAGGGCCGCGTTGAGCTTCGCTATGTGCGCCCGGCAGGTGCGGACGTTCATGCCGAGCCGGCGGGCTATCGAATCGTCGACGTGCCCCTCGACCAGCAGCTGGGCGATGGAGCGCTGTACCCCGCTGATTCCGGCGGGGGTCGGTGTGTACGAGACGTCCTCCAGCAGCGGGGTGGCACGCTGCCAGAGCTGCTCGAAGACGTTGATCAGGTAGGAGACGAGACCCGGGTGCCGCAGTTCGAGTGCGACCGTCAGGTCGTCCTGGGCAGGGATGAAGGCGACGGCGCGGTCGAAGATGAGCATGCGCTGCACGAGTTCCTCCAGCGTGCGGATCTCGACGCCCTCGGCGAGCCGCTCCGCGTACGCGAACGTCCCGTGGTGATGGCGGACCGTGTGCTGGTAGAGGGTGCGGATGCTGACTCCGCGGTCCACCACGGCCGTGCCGCGCTCCAGCCCCTTGCTGAGGATGTCCTCGCTGCGAACCCCTCCGGGCTGCACGGTGAGCACTTCGCTGCGGCATTCGGCCGTGGCCACGTCGATGGCCGCGTTGATGCGGGTGCCGCCTTCGAGCACGGTGATTGCGTGAGTCGTGGGCGGATCCTGCGCGCTGATGTCCATGAAAGGTTCGAAGGACTCGGTGAGCTCCAGGGAATGGCGCCGGCGCTCCTGGATCTCCCTCTCGATGGGGTGCAGCCGCTGGGCGAGGGCCGCCGACGGCGGCACGGGGCGTAGCCAGTCGGCGTCGTCGGGGTCGGGGTGGAGCAGGGCGAAGTCCATCAGGCACGGAGCGGGCTCCACCTCCGAACGCGGTATGCGGCCGGAGCGCAGCGCGCTCGCGTAGAGGCGCTGCCCCGCATCGCATAGTTGGGTGATCCCGTGCCGATGCGCCCCATTTGAGTCGCATGTATCCATATCTCCACCCCCCATGTTCCTGAACGTGCAAGAACATGATGCATCGATCCAGTGGTGCTTGCGTGTCCGCGTGAGACATCGTCTTGAGAGCGGGGGAGATGAATCCATCAAGTGAGGACGAAGCCGAAATGTCTAAGCGAATGCTTCGCTCGGTGCTTGCCACGGCTTTCGTGGGGGCCCTGGCCTACGGTGCGTTGGGTGTCCAGGACATCACCTGGGGGGCTGCACAGGCAGAGCAGGCGACGGCAGTGCCCGGTGACATCACATGGGGTGCGGCTCCGACCGACATCACGTGGGGTGTGGCCTCGGGCGACATCACCTGGGGTGCGCCTCCGACCGACATCACCTGGGGTGCGACCTCGGGTGACATCACGTGGGGTGTGGCTCCGACCGGCCCTGCGGCATGACCACCCCGCCGGACGACCGAACCTTCCGACGGGAGATGGCCACGGCGTACCGCTCAGGGTGGCATTTCATCGATCTGCTCACGGCACTTACCCGCCAGGGCGATTCGTTGATGGTCACCCTGTTCGGGGAGCCGATCGTCGTCGTGATGGAAACGGATGACGACATCCGCGCCTATCGCTGTCTTCGCCGGCCCCGCGGAGCGCCCCAGCCTGTTCGATGTGCCGTGCGGTACGGCATGATTTTCGTGAATCTCGATCAGCGTGACCACGAGCTGTTCGAATCAGAAACCATTTCCGCCACCCCCCGCAGTGCCTGAACGATTCCCCCGTCGTTCCATATCGTTCCGGCACTTCCCCCACACAGCGGCGCCATCGTGACCTGAACACGGTGGCGCCGCTGTGCTGCCCGGAATCCCACCGGAATTTCCGGGCCTGAATTCCTCAGCCCTTTCCGAGCGCCCTGTCCACGGCGATCTCGATGACGACCCGTTCCGGGTTGTGGCGCGGCGTGCGTTCGTAGCGCTCCGCGTAGCGGCGTACCGCGTCCTCGACCTCCTCGGGCTCCGTACGCACCACCGCGCGGCCTTCCAGGGTCGCCCAGCGGCGCCCCTGCATCTGGCAGACCGCGACCCGTGCCCCCTCCGGGCCCGCCGCCAGGACGTGGGCGGCCTTCCTGGTGTTCCCGCCCGTGATGACACGGGCGATCCGCGTCTCCGGGTCGTAGGTCACGCCGACGGGCACCACGTGCGGTGTGCCGTCCGGGCGGAGGGTGGTCAGGGTGCACACGTGGCGCTCGCGCCAGAAGGCGAGGTACTCGGGGCCGGGGTTGCGTACGTCAGGCATGAGGTCAGCCTAGAGAGAGGGCCCGGGGGTGGCCCGGGGAGGTGCCGGAGCAGCCTTGAGTGGAATAGACTCAACTTTGTACCCGTTGTTCGAGTCAAAGTTCCGAGAAGAACCCCGAACGAGGAGGAGACAGCGCCCGTGGACGCCGAGCTGACCAACAAGAGCCGGGACGCCCTCAACGCGGCCACCGCCAGGGCCGTCAAGGACGGACATCCGGACCTGACCCCCGGACACCTGCTGCTGGCGCTGCTCGCGGGCGAGGACAACGCCAACATCACCGACCTGCTGGCCTCCGTCGAGGCGGACCAGGTGGTCGTGCGCGAGGAGACCGAGAGGCTGCTCGGCGCGCTGCCCAGCGTCACCGGATCGACCGTCGCGCCGCCCCAGCCGAGCCGTGAGCTGCTCGCCGTCCTCGCGGACGCCGACCGGCGCGCCAAGGAGCTCGGCGACGACTACCTCTCCACCGAGCACCTGCTGATCGCCGTGGCGGCGAAGGGCGGCCGTGCCGGTGAGATCCTCGACGGGCAGGGAGCCGGCGCGAAGAAGCTGCTGGACGCATTCGAGAAGAGCAGGGGAGGGCGCCGGGTGACCACTCCCGACCCCGAAGGCCAGTACAAGGCGCTGGAGAAGTTCGGCACCGACTTCACGGCTGCCGCACGCGAGGGCAAGCTCGACCCGGTCATCGGCCGTGACCAGGAGATCCGCCGCCTCGTGCAGGTGCTGTCGCGCCGCACGAAGAACAACCCCGTGCTCATCGGTGAGCCCGGCGTCGGCAAGACCGCGGTGGTCGAGGGACTCGCCCAGCGCATCGTCAAGGGCGACGTCCCCGAGTCCCTGCGGAACAAGCGGCTCGTCTCGCTGGACCTGGGTGCGATGGTCGCGGGTGCCAAGTACCGCGGTGAGTTCGAGGAACGACTCAAGACCGTCCTCTCCGAGATCAAGGAGAGCGACGGCCGGATCATCACCTTCATCGACGAGCTGCACACCGTCGTCGGCGCGGGCGCCGGCGGGGACTCGGCGATGGACGCGGGCAACATGCTGAAGCCGATGCTCGCCCGCGGTGAGCTGCGCATGGTCGGCGCCACCACGCTCGACGAGTACCGCGAGCGCATCGAGAAGGACCCCGCCCTGGAGCGCCGCTTCCAGCAGGTCCTGGTCGCCGAGCCCTCCGTCGAGGACACCATCGCGATCCTGCGTGGCCTCAAGGGCCGCTACGAGGCGCACCACAAGGTCCAGATCGCCGACTCCTCGCTGGTGGCCGCCGCGACCCTCTCGGACCGCTACATCACCTCCCGTTTCCTCCCCGACAAGGCGATCGACCTCGTCGACGAGGCGGCCTCGCGGCTCCGCATGGAGATCGACTCCTCGCCCCTGGAGATCGACGAGCTCCAGCGTTCCGTTGACCGGCTGCACATGGAGGAGCTGGCGCTCAAGAACGAGACCGACCAGGGCTCCAAGCAGCGGCTGGAGAAGATCCGCCGCGACCTCGCCGACAAGGAGGAGGAGCTGCGCGGTCTCACCGCCCGCTGGGAGAAGGAGAAGCAGGGCCTGAACCGCGTCGGTGAGCTCAAGGAGCGCCTCGACGAGCTGCGCGGCCAGGCCGAGCGTGCCCAGCGCGACGGTGACTTCGACACCGCGTCCAAGCTGCTCTACGGGGAGATCCCCGGACTGGAGCGCGAGCTGGCCGAGGCGGACGAGGCCGAGCAGGAGGCTGCCGTCGACACCATGGTCAAGGAGGAGGTCGGCCCGGACGACATCGCCGACGTCGTCGGCGCGTGGACCGGCATCCCGGCCGGACGCCTGCTGGAGGGCGAGACCCAGAAGCTCCTGCGCATGGAGTCCGAACTGGGCAGGCGGCTCATCGGGCAGAGCGAGGCCGTGCGGGCCGTGTCGGACGCCGTTCGCCGCACCCGCGCCGGGATCGCCGACCCCGACCGGCCCACCGGTTCGTTCCTCTTCCTCGGCCCGACCGGGGTCGGTAAGACGGAGCTGGCCAAGGCGCTCGCGGACTTTTTGTTCGACGACGAGCGGGCCATGATCCGCATCGACATGAGCGAGTACAGCGAGAAGCACAGCGTCGCCCGGCTCGTCGGGGCCCCGCCCGGCTACGTCGGCTACGAGGAGGGCGGCCAGCTCACGGAGGCGGTGCGCCGCCGCCCGTACAGCGTCGTGCTGCTGGACGAGGTCGAGAAGGCCCACCCCGAGGTCTTCGACATCCTGCTCCAGGTGCTCGACGACGGCCGGCTCACCGACGGGCAGGGCCGGACGGTGGACTTCCGCAACACCATCCTGGTCCTCACGTCGAACCTGGGCAGCCAGTTCCTGGTCGACCCCCTGACCGGGCCCGAGGTGAAGAAGGAGCGGGTGCTGGACGTCGTACGCGCCTCGTTCAAGCCGGAGTTCCTCAACCGGCTCGACGACCTGGTCGTCTTCTCCGCCCTCTCCGGGGACGAGCTGGCCCACATCGCGGGGCTCCAGGTGGCCCGTCTCGCCGGCCGGCTGGCCGACCGCCGCATCCGGCTGGACGTCACACCGGACGCCCTCGCCTGGCTGGCCGAGGAGGGCAACGACCCGGCGTACGGAGCCCGGCCGCTGCGCCGCCTGATCCAGACAGCGATCGGCGACCGGCTCGCGAAGGAGATCCTCGCCGGCGATGTCAGGGACGGCGACACGGTCCGGGTGGACCGGGCCGGTGACGGACTGATCGTGGGTCCCGCGGCGGTGGAGAAGACCCTGTAGGCGGTTCCCGGTGTCCCCGGCCGGACGTCCTCGCGTCCCGGCCGGGGACATCTGTGTGCCACCCGGCCTTATTTGATGTGTGTATGTGGCATGCATCGCCCCTTCGGGTCGCCTGTGAATTTGAGCCGAAAATTTCCATTCCATGGCTGAACGGCGTATGCGGCACGGTTCGCCCCGTCGTTTTTTGTACCGGGCCGATACATATCTTCGCCCTTGCCCGTGGCCGGGGCGGAGGTCGCGCGAGCGATTGAACGCACGTTGTACCGGGACGCTCCGGGGCTCTTTTCACCCCAGTGATGAGGGCGTCCGTACCGAATTGGGGAACCGGTAAGGTACGCGCATGACGGAGCGAATACCCGGTGAGGCGAGTGCGGAGCCGAAGGACGACGGAAGTGCCGGCCTCATTCGCCTGAGCGAATTTCGTACGTTGTGGGCGGCATATGCCCAGTCCGTATTGGGCGACCAGCTGGCACGGGTGGCGCTGTCCCTACTGGTGTTCGACCGCACCGAGTCGGCGGGCTGGACCGCGGCGACCTACGCACTGACGAGCCTGCCCGCCCTGCTGTCCGGGGTGCTGCTCTCCGGCCTCGCCGACCGCTTCCCCCGGCGCACGGTCATGATGGGGTGCGACCTGGTGCGCGCGGTCCTCGTCGGACTGATGGCCCTGCCCGGCACGCCCCTGCCGCTGCTGGCGGGCCTGCTGGTGCTGGCACAGCTCGCCGAGGCGCCCTTCGGGGCGTCGCAGGGTGCCCTCATGCCGGTCGTCCTCGGCGGGCGCCTGTACGAGCGGGGGCAGCGGGTCATGATGATCACCCACCAGGCGGGACAGCTGGTGGGCTTCGCCGTCGGCGGGGTGCTCGTCGTGTGGCTCGGAAGCCACCTCGCCCTGGGGCTGAACGCGCTGACCTTCCTGTTCTCCGCGGTGCTGATCAGGCTGGGTGTGAAGGCGCGTCCGGTGGACGCGGCCGCCGACGCGGCGCCGAAGCGCATGCACACCCAGGTGGGGAAGGCGGCCGCGCTGATCTGGTCGGACCCCAGGCTGCGGTCGCTGGTCGCGCTCGGCTGGCTCGCCGGGTTCATCGTGCTGCCGGAGGGCCTTGCCGCCCCCTTCGCGGAGGAGGCCGGAGCGGGCGCCGCCTCGGTCGGCCTTCTGCTCGCGGCCCACCCCGCCGGGATGGTCCTCGGTGCGGCACTCCTGGGGCGCCCGGTGTTCGACGCCGAGCGGCGCCGGCGCCTGCTCGGGCCGCTCGCGGTGGGCGCGAACCTTCCGCTGGTCGTCTACTGGGCCGGCCCCGGGGTGGGCGTGGCCCTGCTGGTGCTGCTGGTCTCGGGCGTCTGCTCCGCGTACCAGATCACCGCGGGCGCGACCTTCGTCCTGCTCACCCCCGCCGACCAGCGCGGTCAGGCACTGGGCCTGGCGAGGTCGGGGCTGACCGCCATGCAGGGCATCGGCGTCGCGGGGGGCGGTCTCGCGGCGGAGCTCTCCGGGTCCTCGGCGCACACGATCGGGGGGGCCGGACTCGTGGGAACGCTCCTCGCCCTCCTCGTCGCGGTTTCCTGGTCGCGGGCCAGGGGAACGAGCGCAGGGACGATTCCCCTGAGCGCGTAGGACTACCGGCCGCGATCGCGGCTAGTGTCGGAGCCAGGAAACCACGTGCGATCCACAGGAGTACCCAGCGATGTCTATCGACCCGTCCTCGATCCCCAACTTCGGGGGCCAGCCCGAACCGCAGGCGACAGGACCCGAGGGCCCCGTGGTCCCCGACCAGGACCTCGTCAAGCAGCTTCTCGAGCAGATGGAGCTGAAGTTCGTCGTCGACGACGAGGGCGACCTCGCCGCGCCGTGGGAAGACTTCCGGACGTACTTCATGTTCCGCGGTGAGGAGGAGCAGCAGGTCTTCTCGGTCCGGACCTTCTACGACCGCCCCCACGACCTGGACCAGCGTCCCGTCCTGCTCGACGCGATCGACGACTGGAACCGCCGCACCCTCTGGCCCAAGGTCTACACCCACGCCCACGAGGGCGAGGAGGGCGCCGCGGGCTCCGTGCGGCTGGTCGGTGAGGCGCAGATGCTCATCGGCACCGGTGTCAGCCTGGAGCACTTCGTCTCCTCGACGGTCAGCTGGGTGCGGGCCTCGATCGAGTTCGACAAGTGGCTCGTGGAGCGCCTCGGCCTGGAGGTCGCCGACAAGGAGACCGAGGGCGACAGCGGCACGGAGCAGGCCCCGGACGCCTGATCCGGCACGGACGTACGACG